>NJBP01000081.1 GCA_005223085.1 Candidatus Aerophobetes bacterium Ae_b3b
ATTGACAGTCCCACAAGTTTAATCATATTCCTTACACATAAATTCATAGTGGCTACACTTCCTGCAAAGGCATCCCGGGTTAAAAGCTTGGCTACATAGTTTCCTTCCCTTCTTGGAACTTCGAACTCTTCTGCCACATCATCTTCAACAATAGCGTCCAATCCTCCAATAGAGTATTTCCCCGGCCCTAATCCGGCGGCACTTATGCTATCCGTTATAACTGATACCTTATCCTGGCCCTTTACCTTTATTATTAGCTTTATAAGGCTGGGAGGCAAATGATGTCCATCCGCAATTACTTCTGTGGTTAGCTCATCTAATAAAAGGGCTGACTCTATGACACCAGAGATCCTATATGCACTGATCCTCTTTAGTCCAGACATTCCTGAGTACATATGCGTTACATGAGTATAGCCCGCATCGATAGCGGCAAGGATATCTTGATAAGTTGCATTAGTGTGAGCAATTGATGCTACAATTCCACGCTTCTTTAACTCTCGTCCTAATTCCAATCCTCCCTCTAATTCAGGGGCTGCAGAAACTCTGAGGATACAATCATATTCATCCAAAAGCTTTAGATACTCCTCTGGCTTGGGTTCTTTTAAAAACTCTGGATTTTGTGCCCCCTTTTGCTCCATGGAAAAGTATGGCCCCTCTATATGAGCACCTAAAACCTGTGCCCCAGGCAAGGTCCTCTTCTCAGCCAGACCTATAACCTTGATCGCTCTTGTAATATCATCCAGGGGAGCAGATGTGGTGGTGGGGACGATGGAGGTTGCACCTCCTTTGGCATGGGCAACTGATATCTTCTCCATGGCCTCCTCTGTTGCATCCATAGTATCCGCCCCGCCTCCACCATGAAGGTGAATGTCAATGAACCCTGGGGCCAAATACTTGCCGGTAACATCTATTACCTTTGCATTTTTAGGAATCTTAATTTCATCCCCCGGCCCAAGGTTAGCAATTTTACCGTCGTCAACTATTAATACGCCATTATCTATAATCCTCATTGGAGTTATTATCCTTGCGTTTTTAAATACAAGAGGCTCTTTCTTAGGCATATTCCCTCCTTCTAAGCAGTGTAGCTGAGTTTTTATCCAAAAACAAAAACGCATTTTTGTGCTTTCTCAATATAGAAGCAGGATGATGTGGAGAGATGTTGCCTTCAAGGCAATCCTTGACAGCCTGTGCTTTACGGCTATCCGGAATAGTGCAGATTATGTTCTTTGACTTCATAATTTGCTTGATGGACATGGAAATTGCTCTGTGAGGCACCTCATTAAGGTTTTTAAACCATCCTTCACCGAGCTGTTGTCTTCTACAGGCCTCATTAAGTTCAACCACAAGATATGGCCTTTCAGTATTAAAATCCGCCGGGGGATCGTTGAAGGCCAGATGTCCATTTTCACCAATCCCAACAAAGGCAACATCGATTTCCTTTTCACTTACGATTTTTCCTAGGCGCTCACATTCTGACTCCGGATCCTCGGCATCCCCCTTAATTAGATAGACAGCCCCAGGATGTACTTTGTCGATTAACCTTTCCTTTAAGTAATTCCTGAAACTTGCGGGGTGAGTCTGCGGGATGCCTATATATTCATCTAAATGAAACATCGTTGTCTTTGACCAATCAAAGGAAGGTATGCTTATGAGATTTTCTAGAAACTCAAATTGAGATGCCCCAGTAGCTGCCACAAAAACTGCCTCACCCTTTTCCCTTATTGTACTTATCAGGATCCTTGCTGCTTCCTCAGCAGCGGCTTTGCCCATTTCCTGCTTTGTCTCAAATACTTTTACCTTCATTCAATTATCCTTTATCTTCTAGATTTTTTATTATTCTTCGCCTTACATTATTCAAATGGTCCCTCACGGCTTTAACAACCCCTTGTTTGTCTTAATCTCCTTTCTTAAAAAAGTTCGCACGGGAGCTTTCCTAGCTAACACCCTTTCTGCTTTTGGCATAAATTTTCGTATTTGATTCATAGTATATAATATATAAATCATAAGTCGACACACTAAGTCAAATTTGAAAAATTAAAGGTAAACCTTGATTTGACAGCTTTTGAGGAGATCTTAGGATATTTTTCGTTGATTGCGGTCTATTTAATCTGCAAGAAAAGGACGGGAGGATACTTCAATTAAATTTTCTCTTTATTTAAATTATAAATATCCCTTGGATTTTGATTAAGCAATAATTTAGCTATCTCTAAGGTGTAACTCTCACTATAGTAGCCCTCCTTAACTTTCTCAGATAGAACCCTTGTTAATTCCTTTCTAATAAGACAGAGCTTTCCATAGCTCCACTCTACCACATAGGCGTCAGAAAAGAAACCGCTAATTTTGTTAGCTGGTACAATTTCTAACCTTTCTTTCAACATTCTTCTAATATAAATAGGATAAAAAGCATACCACCAGTAACCAGCAAGATAAACATTGGGATATTTTTTACAAATAACATTAACCTCCTGAGAATGAACTACGCTGGCTAAAAATATATCAAATTTTACCTCAGAATAACTATCAAAGAGTTGATAAAACGACTCAAACATCCTTAAATCAAAATAGCTTAGTTCCTTATTGACAGGCAGAGGACGCCGAACTCCAAACATCATCTGAAAAGTAAGGCCTAATTTCCTTGCAATATCCAAAAATACGTGCAGGATATAAGAGGATAAAATATTTAATCCCTCTAGAAGTTCAGTGATGGGTTCCTTTCCCATTAATTTCTGGAAAAGGCTCTGGGCTATTCGCCCATCCGGTGATTCTGCCCAAACCCCTGGTCCAAAAGCTGCAGTCAAGCACACACTCTTTCGCTTAGATCCCAAGATAATCTTCTTGATGCCCGATGCTAAATCCTCTAATGATGATATCGATTTGTCAGTTATTTTCTCCAGAGTTAAAGTATTTTCCCTTAAGTAAAATGGATTTATCCAGTTATCAATTCTCAGTGCAGGCACAAACATTCCTTTACTTGTAAGCTCATTGCTTTCCTCTGGAATACAGGTAAGGAAAGTTTTCTCGATTTTTGCCTTTCTCTTGAGGACAAACTCTGTCCAACCAGAGTCCTCTGCCCGTCTTTGAACTTCTTTATCTAAGCGTTCCCAGTTATTCAAAGTAAGCTCCTCTTTAAATCCATAAAGATCCTCCAAGATACGCCTTAATGACCAATAGGTAGCCGTGTTTTCTATTCTCTTAAAATAGGGAATGCTATTTTTTACTTTCTCCTCATCCGAAAGATTTTCCTTAAGTAAGGAAGGAGGCATTCCTGCCGTAATCAGCTCGGTTGCAATATAGTGATAAAGAAGAATATCGGATAAATGAGCAGCCTTTGGTGAGGCAGGAGAAATGTGGGAGTGAATATCAATAGCTGGTATCTCCATTATTTCTCGCTCTAATTTCTCATCCACTTTTGAGAACATAAACTTATCCTACCTTAGTAGATCTTTAAATTGTCCGCTTGGGCAGGAGAGGCTTCAGCCTCTCAATTATTTTCTAACTCTTATTTCACAGAGGGCGACTAACCTCCCCTCTCTACCCGCAGAGAAATTTCTTCTGTTAACTGATCACTGATTCCCAATCACGAGAAAAAGGAAGCTAGAGGCCTGAGCTACATTTAGCATTCTGTAAAACGTCAAGGCAATAGATAACAGCACAGTATTATTGAGCTGAGGGCCAATTTGCTACATAAATATAAGTTAGCTCGTCCTCCCCAGTATTTTTTATCTCATGCTCGGTTTCTCTGGGAATATACACTATCATCCCTTCGCCTACCTTCTCTTCCTCATCATTAAGTCTTACAATTCCACTGCCCTTCAAAATAATATATGCTTGCTCCTCATCCTCATGAGTATGTTTAGGCGTTAACGAACCCCTTTTAACCTTAACTAAGGCCAGTTGGAGGCTTTCCGTCATTTCCTTGGGTAACAATATATTATACTCATTCCCAAACTGCTCCTCAAATTTAGTATCCTCGAACTTTTTAGCGTACATCTTAACCTCCTTTACTCACTTTTATGTCTCGTTACTGCCTTGTTGTCTCAGTATTTAGCATAGGCAGTGGCCACCTTTCTGAATGCCTCAGCATACTGATCCAATAAATCAAAATTCGCTTGAGGAAAGGTAGGCAAAGATAGCATTTTATCCCTTATCTTCTCGGTGATGGGAAGCTCCCCTAAGGGAATACCTTTCTCCTTATAAATAGGCTGTTGATGCTGAAGGGGATATCGCTCCCCAGAAGCCTTTACTCCCTCAGCCCTCACAGCCTCTATAAATCTATCCTTGCTTACCTTCAGTTTTTCTTCCTCAAGAACAACCTCGTGTTGATAATAAACTCTCTTCATATAAGAAGGAGTTTTGAAGGTTTTAATTCCCGGAAGGGTATCCAGCCTGGCATCTAAATATTCAATATTTTCGTTTCTTTTTCGGCTTCGCTCGTCCAGATGTTTTAACTGAACTCTCGCTATGCCGGCGGCTAAAGGATGAATTCTATACTTAAATCCAAAACAGGTGGCGTAATACCTTCGGTAAAACGATTCAGAGGGCAAGTTATTCAACCTCCGGTAGTGCCCTAAAGCCATAGCTCGTTCATAGTATCCCTGACTATTAGTAACCAGCATGCCCGCTTCGATGCCTACCATAAGTTTACTGGCTTGAAAGCTAAAGCATCCAATGTCACCAATAGCTCCTACCTTCTTTCCCTTATATTCTGCCCCATGAGCATGAGCAGCATCCTCTATTACCTTAAAATTGTATCTTCTTGCAATCTTAATAATCTCATTCATCTCACAAGGAAGACCCCACAAGTGAACTACGATAATAGCTTTAGTACGAGGAGTGATTCTTCTTTTTATATCCTCGGGATCTATATTACAGGTCTCAGGATCTACCTCAGCAAATACAGGTATGCCCCCCCATGCTAAAATGGGCATGCAAGTAGCCCAATAGGTGTAGGAGGGTGTTATTACCTCATCGCCCGGGCTAATTCCCAAGGCAAAAAATGCTGCATGGATAGCCGCAGTCCCATTGTTATGAGCCAGGGCATATCTCGAGCCTATATAATCCTTGAACTTTTCCTCCAGAGTGTAAGCTTCCTCATAAAAGTCAGGCATCTGCATTACTCTCTTAACTGCCGTAAACTCCTCCTCGCCGAGGGGGGGCCATCTATTTGCTTTGGTTTGATCTAGGGTAACCGCCTTCGTTCCTCCATCAATGGCTAACTTTTGGGACATCTTGTTCTCCTTTTATTCTGCTACCGGAAACTTCACTGCTCTTTCAGCCCTGGCGGAGTTGTATATTGCCCTGATTATTTCCAATGCTTTTCTTCCTTCCGATCCGGTAATAAGGGGCTCTCTATCCTCTCTTACCGCCTCCACAAAGTCCTTTATCTGAAGCTTATGATTTTCAATAGAATGATGAGTTGGGTCCGAGGAGGTATCACCAAGTTTCTTATCTTCCGGTCCTCTGACTTTCTCCTCTTGCTTCCTTTCTTTCTCCTGGCTAACAAAATCCCATAATCTTATCTCATCCCCCTCAAAAATCACGGTTCCCTTTTGCCCGTGGATCTCCAACTTTCTCTGCAGTCCCGGATACATAGCCGTGCTTCCTTCTATAACTCCCATTGCTCCGTTCTTAAACCTCAAAGCCGCCACTGCAACATCTTCCACCTCTATTTTGTGAATTGCCGTATCAATAAACGCGTAAAGGCTATCCACTTCCCCCATAAACCACTGCAATAAGTCTATAGTATGAATTGCCTGATTTATAAGCGCTCCTCCTCCCTCCTTATCCCATGTTCCCCTCCAAGCGGCGCTGTCATAATATTCCTGAGTGCGAAACCACTTTACATAAGCATCTCCCGCAACTAACTTTCCAAAGTCGCCCTTATCTATGGCCTCTTTGATTCGCTTAACATCCCTGTTGAAGCGAGATTGAAAAATGACTCCTAATTTCACCCCTGCTTTCTCACAGGCTGCTATCATCCTGTCCGTCTCTCTTAGATTTACAGCTATTGGCTTTTCCACCAGCACATGCTTTCCCTCCTCTGCTGCGGCAACTGTCATTTCCTCGTGAAGAAATGGTGGAGTGCATATATTAACTACATCTATATCATCTCTTTGCAATAGCTCATGATAATCCCTATACCATGCCTTAACACCAAACCTCTCTGCAAAAGGCTTAGCTGTCTTCTCCCTTGTGGTAGTTACTCCTATAAGCTCAGCATCATCCAATTGAGATATTGCCTCGGCATGAAATGGACCAATCATGCCCCCTCCAATTATCCCAAACCTTATTTTGTTCATTTAAATCCCTCGGATTAATTTTTATTCTCTTCTTCTGTATTTTTTGTTAATCTCCAGATAAAATTTAAAATCCTCCCTGCTCATATCATCAGGAATGCCTCCCTCTGACATAACTATGAATCCTCCTCCCGGACGCCCAGTTTCCACCACTTCCTTCAGATGCATTTCTAACTCT
>NJBP01000030.1 GCA_005223085.1 Candidatus Aerophobetes bacterium Ae_b3b
CACTTTAATCCAGCCGGTTTAGTCCAGATCAGGCAAAGACAACTGGGAACAATGCACGCCGATTTATACGGTTTGGGTCTTCTGCACCACTATTTCCTCTCCTTTGTGGAACCCACTACCGGTATGGGGGCAGGGGGAATCAGTTGGAGTCGATTATCGGCTGATCTTGAACCGGAGAAATGGAATTATGACTTAATTTTCTATTCCTATGGACAGCTTCTGTCACCCACCAAACCAAGCCCGAAGGAGGCTTTTAGTAGTTGGGGAGTTAATATAAAATACTTAAAACATACTACTACCTGGGAGGAGGGCAGTGGCTATGGTTTAGACGCCGCCTTTTTCATACGAAGAAGAAAGTTCTCGTGGGGGGCTAATGTAGAGAATTTAATTTCTCAGGTAAAGTGGGGAACACAGAGAAAAGAATCTATGCCCCTCACTGTAAAATTGGGTACAGCCTACACGTTTTCTTCCCGAGCCCTTTTAGCCCTGGATATAGGGGCTTCCAGAGAAGACTTTCCCAGGGAGATTCGCTTGGGCAGCGAGTGGTGGCCAATGCAAGGTATGGGAATTCGCCTGGGAATAGTTAAAATATTCCAGAAGTCTGCTGATTCTCGGATTACGGCAGGATTAGGTTTTCACATCCCGGTCGGAAAGAAGATAGGAAGTATTGAGTTTGATTATGCCTTCTCATACAACAGAGATCTTCGTCACACTCACTACTTTTCCCTCTCCTATGGCTTCTAAGTAGATATAAACTATTACTCTCCTGGGATGAAACTCATTTTCCCATTTAATCTCTGAACAAAGGTACTCAAAAGCTTTACCACATTCTCTAAATCCCGAAGTGAAAGAACCTCTACCGGGGTATGAAGATAACGTAGAGGAACCGAGACCAGACCCGCTGCTACTCCTGCTCGACTAATCTGAATGACATTAGCATCAGTAGGAGTAGCCTTAGCTTCTCCAGAAAGCTGGTAAGGAATGTTCTCTTCTTGAGCAATTGTCATGAGTAATTCTGCCACCTTAGGGTTTATATTAGCTCCTCGATAAAGAATAGCCCCTTCTCCTATACGTATCTCCCCTTCTTTCTTTTTATCCACTTCAGGAAAATCACTGGCTACTCCCACATCCACGGCAATTCCTACCTGTGGATTGATGAAGTAGGCTGCTGTTCGTGCTCCTCTTAGGCCCACTTCCTCCTGGACCGTAGAAGCGGCAAACACGGCTGCCTCCAATGGCTTATCAACGATCTCTCTTAGAACCTCGCACACCACAAAAGTCCCCATTTTATCATCAAATCCCCGCGAGCTCACCAGTTCGCCCTGGAGTCTTTCTAATCCTTCAGTAAATGTAATCGGATCCCCGACAGAGACAAGTTTTTCTGCTTCTTTTTTGTCTTTGACACCTATATCAATCCACTGCTCAGAGAGTTTAACTACCTTCTTTCTTTCTTCTCGCTCCATGATATGAATAGGTTTTTTCCCTACCACTCCCAATACCGGGCCATTTCGAGTGTGAATCCTTACTCTTTTCCCTGGAACGATATGTGCATCTATTCCCCCGATAGAGGAGAAGAAAATAAATCCATCCTTATCAATATATCTAATCATAAATCCAATCTCGTCACAGTGTCCAGCCAGCATTAAACGGGGACTTCCCCGGGGATTCCTTATCCCAATAACATTTCCGTGAACATCTGTCTTAACCTCATCGACAAACTTCATCATCTGTTCCCTAACGATCTTTTGTACTGGTTGTTCAAATCCCGAAGGACTCGGAGCTTCCACCAGTTGCTTTAAAAACTGGAAGGAAATTTCTTGCATCACTTTCCCCTCAAGAGAATCTCGGGACTCTTCCCCTTCGTCGCTGTATATCGACTTTGGATTGTTTCTGCTCGTCTTCTCGTCTCGGGAAAGACGTGAAACTCCTCGCTCCGCTCCTCAGACAGCACGTCTTTCTTCTTCCTCAACTCCAAGACTCGTTAAGGTGGCTGATATAAGGCTCCTCCGGGGAAAGTCCCTCGATACGCGTATAAATCTTCTACATACTTTCCTGGGACTATCCAGCCTACTCGACGCCTCTGGCTTGGGTTCAATCTTGGGAGGTTTACCTCCAGTTGCCAATACCGATAAGATAAGGGTTGTCACCGCGAAGGTCACCGCCAGGACAATGATAACCTTTCCCAGAAAAGTAATGGCCCCGGAAGAACCAAAGAAAGTTCTTACTCCTCCCCCAAAGGATGCTCCCGTGCTAGCTCCTCTTCCCACCTGCAATAAAATCATGGCTATCAAAAAAATACAGACCAATACATGGATAGTCAAAATAAATCCCATCTTCACTCCTCATATTTGACAATTTTGACGAAGGAATTGATGATCAGACTAGCTCCCCCTACCAGGGCACCATCTATATCTGGCTGTTTCATTAATTCCTTAATATTCTCCGGCTTTACACTTCCTCCGTATTGAATACGCATGGAGGAACAAATCTTTTTTCCCCAAAGTTCCTCCAAGATTCCCCTGATGAAGCTATGCATCTCCTGAGCCTGGTGAGGAGTAGCAATCTTGCCTGTTCCTATAGCCCAAACTGGCTCGTAAGCAATAATTAATTTCTTTATTTGCTGCAAATCAAGTCCTTCCAGGCATTTTTTCACCTGAGATTCGACAACTTCTTCTGCTCTACCAGCTTCCCTTTCCTTTAGTGATTCTCCTACACAAACCACCGGGGTGAGTCCCAGGGAGAGAGCCGCTTTAATTTTCCGGTTTACTCCGGCATCGGTTTCTCCAAAATATTGCCTTCTCTCGGAGTGGCCCAGAATCACATACTTACATCCTGCATCGAGCAGCATATGAGGAGATACTTCTCCAGTATAGGCACCTTTTTCTTCCCAGTACATATTCTGTGCTCCCAGGCCTATCCGGCTATCTTCGATAATCTTTTTTACTGCCCAAAGAGAAGTAAAGGGAGGAAAAATTGCTACTTCCACCCTCTCAACGTCTCCAAGCTCTTCTTTTAGCTGCTTCACCGCCTCGATAGATTCCTTCACCATTTTGTTCATCTTCCAGTTACCACCAAAGACAGGTTTTCGCAAAGCTCTCTCCTATTTCTTATCGCTCAGCGAGGTTACTCCTGGTAGCTCTTTTCCCTCCAGGAACTCCAGAGAAGCCCCTCCTCCCGTGGAGACATAGCTCATCTTATCTTTCAAGCCCATCTTCTGGAGAGCGGCAATGGAATCGCCTCCTCCCACCACCACCTTTGCCCCGGATTCGGCCGATATCGTCGCTATAGCCCGGGTACCTTCAGCAAAATCCTCAATCTCAAACCTCCCCATTGGTCCATTCCAAAATACTGTTTTTGCCTTTCTGATAGATTTCTCAAACAATCTTATAGTCTCTGGTCCAATGTCCAAAGCCAAATAATCGGGGGGAATTTTGTCCTGTGGTACTATGCTCACCTCCACATCCTCCTTTGCCTCCCTGGCTACCCGGTGATCAAGGGGAAGGAGAAGGTGGGTACCTTTTCGGGAGGCCTCCCTCATTATAAGATCCGCATCTTTTACCTTTTCGAGATCCACAAGAGATCGCCCCACCTCTATACCTTTTGCTTTAAGGAAGGTGTAAGCCATCCCTCCCCCGATAAGGATGTCCTGACATTTCCCTACAAGGCTACGCAACACTCCTATTTTATCGGAAACCTTAGCTCCCCCCAGGACAGCCACAAAAGGAGTCTCGGGCCGGCTAAGTATCTCCGCCAAAACCTCAAGCTCTTTGGCCATTAAAAAACCAGCCGCCGCTGGCAAAAACTGAGTCACCCCTACGGTAGAGGCATGGGCTCGATGAGCTGTTCCGAAGGCATCGTTGACAAAAACATCAGCCAGATCAGCCAACTTTTTGGCAAAGTGAGGATCATTTTTAGTCTCCTCCGGATGAAAACGAGTATTTTCCAAAAGAATTATGACTCCAGGCTTTAATTTGCTAACCGCATCTTTTACTTCGGGTCCCACACAGTCACTCAGCTTTAAAACTTTTTTTCCCAAAAGTTCGGCCAGACGATGAGCTACCGGGTCCATACGTAGCGATTCCACCACCTTACCCTTAGGTCTATCCAGATGAGACATTAAAATTAAACTGGCCCCCTGATCCAGTATATATTTAATAGTGGGAACTGCCGAGACTATCCTGGTATCATCAGTGATTCTTCCTGCCTCATCTAAACTCACATTAAAGTCAACCCGCATCAAAACCCGTTTATCTTTTAAATTCAGATCTTTAACTGATAATTTCATCATTTTGGACTCTTTCAACCCATTTTCTTGTCCATATATTCAGCAAGATCTATCACTCGACAGCTATATGCCCACTCATTGTCGTACCAACCCAGAGCCTTCACCATTTTTCCTTCAATTACCACAGTAGAATCTGCATCCACAATGACAGAGGCAGGGTCAGTGGTAAAATCATGAGAAACCAGGGGCTCTTCACAGTACTTTAAAATCCCCTTGAGATTTTCCTCTGAGGCACACTTGAAAGCAGAATTCACCTCATCAACCGTAATCTCTTTTTCTACTTCAACCACCAGGTCTACCAGGCTCACATTGGGTGTAGGAACTCGGATGGCCAACCCATCAAGTTTTCCTTTCAACTCCGGAATTACCTTCCCTACAGCCACTGCTGCTCCCGTAGTAGTGGGAATCATGGAAAGACCGGCTGCCCTGGCCCTCCTAAGATCCTTGTGGGGACTATCAAGTAGGGCTTGATCATTGGTGTATGAATGAATGGTCGTCATTAAGCCTCGTTTTACCCCGAAGTTGTCCATCAACACTTTTGCCATGGGAACGAGACAGTTGGTAGTGCAGGAAGCGTTAGAGACAACATGATGAATAGAAGGATCAAACTTTTCCTCATTTACTCCCATGACTATGGTTAGAACCTCATCACCACCTTTGGCCGGGGCAGTGATGATGACCTTGCTGGCCCCTGCCTTCAAATGAGAGGCTGCTTTCTCCTTAGTTCGGAAAAACCCGGTGGACTCTACGAGAATATCTACCCCCATCTCCTTCCAGGGAAGCTGTGTCGGATCTTTTTCTTGACAAACTCTTATCCTTTTTCCATCAATGATAATAGAATCATCCTCAGCCTTTACCTCTCCGGGATAGGTTCCATGG
The DNA here is from genome assembly GCA_005223085.1 of Candidatus Aerophobetes bacterium Ae_b3b. Lineage (GTDB taxonomy): Bacteria > Aerophobota > Aerophobia > Aerophobales > AE-B3A > AE-B3B. The sequence goes on from NJBP01000030.1 coordinate 5,165, forward strand.
ATAGAATCATACTTAAACAGATGAGCCAGTGTCTTAGCATCCACCAAATCATTTACCGCAACAAAGTCCAGTTTCGACCCCTTCTCTAGTGCTGCTCTTAAGGTTATTCTCCCAATTCTGCCAAATCCATTAATAGCCGCTTTCCTCATCTTTTGCTCCTCCTGTAGCTTAATTGATTTTTGGCTTTTCACTTAGTAGACGCAGAAAAATGGTTGTATCCACGATCTTCTATTTTCGTTCGATTTCCTCCCCTCTTCTTCAAATATATTCCTTGGTCTCTGTCTACAATTTCTCCAATTAAAGTATGCGGAAAACTAAGGGTTTGCTTAAGCTCTTCCTTCTTATTCGGAGGCACGGCAAAAAGAAGCTCATAATCTTCCCCCCCGTAAAGAATCCATTCCAACAGAGACTTCCCCATAACTTTAGCCAACTGCTCGGTAGCCAGAGCTGTCGGGAACTCATCTTCCCACAAAACTGCTCCTACCTTGCTTTCTTCAGCTAAGCGGTGAAGGTCAGAGGCAAGACCATCGCTTAAATCTATCATGGAGGTAGCAATTTGGCTACTGGCTATCTTTTGACCTTCAACTAGTCGGGGAGAAAGCGTAAGGTGTTTCTTAATGAGAAACTGCCTTATTTCTGGCTTTACCTTCCAATTAGGCGCCTTTAAACAAGCCAATCCAGCTCCTGAACTTCCTAACTGGCCGGTAACATAGATCAGATCACCAGGTTTCGCCCCAGAGCGAAGAACGATATTTTCCCTTTTTACCTCTCCCAGCACAGACACCGTAATGATAAAGCTAGGTGCACGAACTGTATCTCCTCCCACTATCCCCACCCGGTATTTAGAGGCAGCCTTTTTCAGTCCTCGATAAACCTCTCTCACCAGATTCCTTTCGGTATCGGACGGTAAAGCTAAAGATACCAGACAATGGGTAGGATTTCCCCCTACGGCGGCAACATCAGAGATATTTACCACCAGAGCCTTCCATCCTACCTGGAAAGGGGAGGTGTAATCCCACTTAAAGTGAACATCTTCTACTAGGCTGTCGCTGGTGAACAACAATAGTTTCTCACCAGATACCTTTATAGCTGCTGTATCATCTCCTATGCCGACAATCACCTCTTTCTGAAAATCCTTTAAATCAGATCTGATAGAGCTAATAACCCCGAATTCACCAATATCACTTAGTTTCAAGGAAATAAAATCCTAAGTCCCCTTTGGCTGGGGCGGGAGGATTCGAACCTCCGTATGGCGGATCCAAAGTCCGCTGTGTTACCGCTTCACCACGCCCCATCCGTAAATGGAAGCCCCCTAAAATTTCGGCGGCGCTTCCCCCTTTACTCCTATACCAGTGAAGGACGTTCCATGTTGTTGACTGCAAAGAGCCGAGCGGGGTTGATCTATTTTTACTCAAGCACAAGATCAGTTACCGTACTTTTAATACCTTTAAGAGTTCGCAGTCTATCTATTACAACCTGCAAAATATCCTCGTAGCTGTCAGCCTCAATCGAAGCCAGAATATCTTGGCCTCCAGTGGTCAAATCCGCCCCCTTTACTTCATCAAATCTTAACAAGGCATCTCTGACACTTCTTTCTTTCCCTGCCTCCACCTTGATCTTTAAGTAGGCCTTAGCCATCCTTCTCACCTCTTTTCCTGCCTAATTTACTATAAACTGATGTAACCTCTGCTTTTTCTTTCTAGCAGCTTAAGTTTGGTGTTTAAGCGCATTCTTTCCGCTTGATCAGCATGGTCAATAATTAGGATCCCTGAAAGATGATCGATTTCATGCTGAATTACATGAGCCAGAAGATCCTCACCTTCGACCTTTATTATTTCCCCATCTTCATTCCAGCCTTCTACCATAACTCTTTTTGATCTTTTTATCTTAAGGGTAATCTCTGGTAGAGAAAGACATCCTTCCTCCAGAACACTCTCCCCCTCTTTCAACAAAATTAAAGGATTGACTAACTTTAGCGGATTATTATCACCCAGATCCACCACCACAAGCTCAAGATCAACTCCCACCTGAGGAGCAGCCAGCCCTATTCCTTGAGCTCTGTACATGGTCTTGGCCATTTGCTGGAGGATTTTTCTCTCTCTGGCCCCTACTTTCTCTACCGGCCTACACCGACCCCTCAAAATTGGATTTCCATATTTTCTAATTTTGTAAACTCCCACTTTTTCTATCCTTTAACTGGTTTATTCTTCTCATCTACCAAGACTACTTTTGGCTTTAGAGCCCTGGCTTCTTCCTCGGTTACTCCAGCTTCGTGTATTTTCGATTTACACATTATCCTGAACACCGAAGCCCCTCTTTTTTCCTTATTTTATCCTATAGAATAGCAGAAGTCAAGAAATATCTCGGGAAAGATTGGGTGGGACAAAAGATCTTTATAACCCTAGTTCGGTGGAAATCTGTTTCATTGAATCAAGAACATTCTGGATGTGGTGGTCTAAACCAATCCCCAGGTCTCTTGCTCCCCGTTCAATGCACTCCCGATCCACACCTCTAGCGAATGACTTATCCTTCCACTTTTTCCTTACCGACTTAACCTTCACATCCCTTATCTTCTTTGACGGCCTAACCAGAGCTACTGCCACCACAAAGCCGGTTAACTCATCTACCGCATAGAGGATCTTATCTAATGGATTTTCTCGTTTCACATGGGTATGGTCTCCGTGAGCCAAAATGGCATGAATCATGGACTCCGGGTATCCTTTGCCTCGGAGAATGCCAACCCCCCTGAAGGGATGATCCTCCATGGAAGGATACTTCTCATAATCGAAGTCGTGAAGTAGTCCCGTCACAGCCCACTTTTCTGGTGGTTCGCCGAATCTTTTTGCGTAATCGGACATACACGCTTCTACAGCAAGAGCATGCTTGATCAGATTCTCATTCTCGGTATATTCCCTTAATAAAGAAAGGGCTTCATCCCGAGTTGGCCAGCTCATCAATTCTTCCCCTTGACCATCTCGTAGCGAGTAACTGTAAATCGCTGGATCTCAAGTTGTTCCACAGGTGTCTCACCCAATCCGGCTTTTTGTTTGGCAATTTCTAGCTGCTGTTCAACTGTGTCTACCCCTTCCAGATCCGGCAGCAATAGACCTTTCTGCCATCCTTTACTCACAATCACCCCGTATTTTTTGGGATCTAACTCGCGCTTGGATTTAACTGGCTCCGGTTTGCTTAGAACATCCACTGAGATCTCTAAATCTCTTATTTCACTGGTATCTACCGGAGGAAAACGAGGATCCTGGGTGGCAGCACTAATGGCATTCTTTATAATCTCGTTGGCCAGATTATCCTGAGTGGGAAGATAAGTGCCAATACATCCCCGGAGTCTTCCCTTTTTATGCAAAGAGACAAAGGTCCCTGCCTTTTTTTGGAATACTTCAGGAATCCGAGAAGGGGGAGAAATTACCTTCCCACTGCGAAGGTAATCTTCTATCGTTCTCTTAGCCAGAAGAACCGGAAAATCCTCCTCGCTCATTGGTTCACCTCTCATTTTTTAGATACAGGCTAGGCTGCTGCTAGCTTGCGTCACTAAATTAGGCCAGTTAGAGCTCTTAGTCTCCTGATTCTCCTAAAACAAATCCTTTCTTAATCTGATATCCCTTTATAAAATCATACCCGGAGATAGGATTTCGATTGGGCAGTTGAACTTCTTTAACTAAAAGGGAAGCATCTCCTCCTTTTACCAGGAAACCTTCCGGCTTGCGTATCTGGATAATCTGGCCCGCCAACGCATCTTTCTCAAGGTTTGAATTTTCCTTTACCAATTCTGTGCGCCAGATTTTAATCCTCACTCTTTTTCCCCTTAGTCGAACAAAAGTTGAAGCACCCGGGTAAGAATTCAGCCCCCTTACCAGGTTATGGATAGTTAAGGCCGGTTTTGACCAATCGATCAGACTATCGGCCTTTTCTATCTTGGGAGCGTAGGTTGCTTCAGCCTCGTTCTGGGATTTATACTGGATCTGTCCTCTCTTTATGAGCTCTATTGCCTCACCCAGGAGCTCGGCTCCTAGACGCGAAAGTCTTCTTTCCAAATCCGCTGCGGTTTCAAGATCATTAATAGGAACCTTTTTCTGAAGAATTATTCCTCCCTTGTCTAGTTCCTTTTCCACTTTCTGGACAGTCACCCCGGTTTCTCGTTCACCGTTAATTATAGCCCAGGGAATAGGACCAGGACCCCTATAACGGGGCAAAAGGGAAGGGTGAAGATTAATGCTAACTAATCCAGGAATCGATAGAAAATTGGGCCCCAGGAGCTGGCCAAACGCTACCACTACCACCAGCTCCGGCTTTAGCCTCTTCATCTGACTAATAAAAAAATCCCGGTTTACATCCTCAGGCTGATAAAGAGGAATCCTTCTCTCCTCGGCAAATCTTTTCACCGCAGGAGCGACAGACCTTTTTCCCCTCCCTGAAGGACGATCGGGCTGAGTAATGACCCCAACAATTTCTTCTCGCTCATTCAAACTCTCAAGGGAGGGACAGGCAAACTCGGGAGTTCCTAGGAAAAGAATGCGCACCCTTACCTCACAATAATAAAAATCCCCGCCCTTCTGGATGACAAGGAAAGCTTTGAGTCGAAATCCCAAGGGGGTATCCTCTCAGATACATTATGCTTCTCAATTATGATGAGACTGCACGCCATATCTGAAGTCAGATTCCCGTATCAGATGTGTTGGCTCAAAGTTCCTTCAGTCACCGCTAGGGCAGGGATTAATATGCTCCTATCTTTTTTGTCTGAAACTTCAGCTCTCTTCTTCTTTGTCTTCGAATGGCCTTAAGTCTCTTTTTTCGCTTTCTCTCGCCTGGTTTTTCATATTCTCGATGTCTCTTAATCTCCGAGGTCAAGCCCGATTGCTGACATCGTACTTTAAAACGCTTTAAAGCTTGCGAAAAAGAATCATAGTCACCTACCTTTATTGTAACCAACCTCTGTGCACCTCCTTCGCCATTTTCCAAATATAATACATTTTTAAAACAAGTCGGGTCAAGAAATTGGAAGGAAGGATCCTGACTCCCGTTAAGATGTCCCCTCCTGTATCCCCTTTTTACTAAGATTGAGTCTTCCCATCTCATCAATACCGATAAGCTTTACCGAGATTTTATCGCCCACCTTCACCACATCAGAAACATTCTTTACGAATTTATCGCTAAGTTGCGAGATATGCACCAGACCTTCTTTTCGCGGCATGATTTCCACAAAGGCGCCAAAATCAGTTACCCTCTTTACCGTACCTAGGTAAACCTCTCCCACCTTGGGTTCCCTGATCAAGTCTTTGATCATCATCAAAGCCCTATTTACTCCATCTTCATCCGGCGAGCTTATGGTTACTTTTCCTTCCAGATCATCGATATCGATCTCCGCGCCGGTCTCCTTGATAATCCCTTTGATAATCTTTCCCCCTGGGCCAATAATATCGCCAATCTTATCCAGGGGAATGCTAAGGGTGACAATTCTAGGGGCGTAGTCAGAGAGTTCTGATCGAGGTTTATCTATTATCTTCTCCATTTCTTTCAAAATCAAACCCCGGGCAACTTTTGCCTTATCCAGAGCTTCTTCCATAATCTTTAGGCTAACCCCTGAGACCTTGATGTCTAGCTGGAGAGCAGTGATAGCCCCCTCGGTTCCGGCTACTTTGAAGTCCATATCTCCAAAATGATCTTCCAGACCCTGAATATCGGTTAAGATAACAACCTTGTCACCTTCCTTGATCAGACCCATCCCCACACCGGCTATCGGGTCGGAGACGGGAACTCCGGCATCCATTAGAGAAAGACTCCCCCCGCAAACGGAAGCCATCGAAGAGGAGCCATTTGATTCAAGAATGTCAGAGACCAGCCTTATGGTATAGGGAAAAGATTTTTCATCGGGAAGAACCGGTAGAAGAGCCCTTTCGGCCAGAAGACCATGTCCGACCTCTCTTCTTCCCGGACCTCTCAAAAATCGTGTCTCTCCCGTAGAAAATGGGAGAAAATTGTAATGAAACATAAATGTTTTGGAGATTTCGCCCTTGTGCAGTCCATCGATTATCTGCTCATCAGAAGCGGTGCCCAAGGTTGCCGCCACCAGAGATTGGGTATCTCCTCGGGTAAAAAGTCCCGATCCGTGGACACGGGGAAGTATCCCTACCTCACAGCTAATGGGTCTCACTTCATCAATTCCCCGAAGATCCCATCTTTTCCCCTCCTCAATGATAAGCTCCCGGATCTTTTTTTTCTTTAGCTCCCCGAGTATATCTAGAAAATCTTTCTCTTTTTCCGGGTAGTCAGACAAGAACTTGTCCAAAACTTCCTCTTTCACTTTCTCAAAGTAACTATCTTTTTGGTCTTTGGTCCAATCAGATCCTATAGCTTTGATCTTGTCTTCAGCAAAATCGGTTACTTTCCTTCTGATCTCCTCTTCAATTTGATAAAGAGGGAACTCCTTTTTCTCTTTTTTTGCCTGGCTGATGAATTCTTCCTCTATCTCAATTATTCTCTTAATAAAGGAGTGGGCCACCTGCAAAGCCTCGAGAACGACTTCTTCGGATACCCGGTCAGCATCCCCCTCCACCATGATTAGTCCTTCCTTGTTTCCTACTACCACCAGGTTCAACTCACTTTCTTTGAGCTGGTCATCCCGAGGATTAATCACCAATTGCCCTTTTATTCTGCCCACTCTTACTCCCCCGATAGTTTGAACGCAGGGAAAGCCAGCCACGGAGAGGGCCAGAGAGGCTCCAATCACACTGAGAATCGCAGGTTGGTTGGACTCACTGGCCGAGAGAACGGAGGCAATCACTTGAACTTCATTTCTGAATCCCTGGGGGAAAAAAGGACGAATAGACCTATCTATCAACCGACATGAAAGTATCTCCTCATCAGAAGGTCTTCCTTCTCGTTTGAAAAAGCCCCCGGGAATCTTTCCCACCGCATAGGCTTTCTCCCGATAATCTACAATCAAAGGAGCAAATCCCATGTCTTCCTGAACCGTGGGAGAGATCACCACCGTAACTAAAACTATAGTATCTTCATATTGAACCAGGACTGCGCCGCCACTTTTCTTGGCTACCCTACCAGTCTCCAAAATTAAGAGTCTTTCCTCGAGCTTCTTTTCTATTCTAGTGATGTTATTTTTTTCCATTGGTTACCTTCTTAATCCTAGTTTTTTTATCAAATCCTGGTATCTCTTAAGATCCTCACTCTTTAAATAATCGAGAAGCTTTCGTCGTCGCATCACCAACTGAACCAGTCCCCTCTTGGAACTTTGATCTTTTTTATGTTTAGCCAGATGCTCAGTCAAATCACTGATCCTCTCACTAAGCACCGCTACCTGAACCTCAGGTGAACCAGTGTCATTAGGGTTATTGCCGAACTTCTCTCTTAACCCGCCCTTTTTTTCCTTACTTATGCTCATTTTTCTCCCCTAGGTAAAGCATCTTTTCAATCTACAATGTATACTAGCATATTTTAAAATAGATGTAAAGGGCAGGCTAAATCACTCATCCTCTCAGGGGAAGATAAACTACGGTGGAAAGAATTAAAGGAGGCTCATGAGCCTTTTCATCCTGAGTGCTAATAGTTATCTTTACCGCTTCGGGGAGACTATCATCAGCATTATCCGGCGTTCCCCTTGTTGAATCCCAGAATCCTTGCCATTGATCCTGATCCCAGTATGAAAAGGTCAAATTCAAGACCCGCTCGCCAATCATAGCCGTAGCTCCACCGGAAAAGGAATCCAGGTGAGTTCCTATTCTCCTCCGGAGTCTTTCTTGGGATAAACTGTATTCAATCTTCCGAAGATCATATTCCCCCGTGGTGTTAGGTGTGTTAGAGGCAGAAACGAAGGTCAGCAAAGATTCATTGCCCTTGAATATGAGGTGAGGATCGCCCCGGCTGATAAAAGAAGCCTTTATTTCCCGACTCATTAAGTCTAAAATTATCCGGGCATTTTGATACATCCTGGTGCGGGATTCTCCTTTCTGCCAAGCAGAGGAACTTCCCAAGAAGACCCGATAAAGAGCTCCCATCAAGATCACCACAATGGCGCAGCTCACTATGATCTCAACCAGGGTGAAACCCCCTTCTTTTTCACTCATTAGCTTTATCATAACTTATAAATTTTAGAGGGACCCCTCCTGGGGGCTTTTCCTCCCCTTTCTAATTGTACCTGGCTAAATAAGTAACTAGCTCTAAATACTGCCGAGGATTATTTCTATCTTCAGCCCCGGCTTTCCCATATAAGACCCTCACCCTTACCTTCCGAAGATTGGGAGTTTCAGTATCCCACCACCCCACCTCGTAGCCATATCCCTGGTATTCTTCGAACTTCCCTTCCCCTATCCCCTGACCGTTAGTATCCTCAGGAAGGGCCTCACTTAAATCATCATATCCTCTTCTTTTTATCTCCTCCATCAGTGTTTGCCCTAAAAGAGAAGCAGTTGAATACCTCTCTACTTTCTGCTCTATTTCAAGACCCAGAGGAAAAACTCTCACTATCATCAAAAGACCACCGGAAAGAATGGCCGTAGCCAGGATAACCTCAACCAGAGCAAAACCCATCCCAGCTAAATATGTCTGTTTCTTAAAACCCTTCTTCAATGTTTTTTCGGGTAAACCCTGATATAACCAGTAGTAGAGCTAATGGTAATGGTGTACCACCTTCCACTACCATTGTTCTTAAGATAGATAGAGCCAGTCTCAGCCGTTCCTTGAGGATAGAAAGAAAGACTGTCATCATCAGGATCATCAAATTCCACAATTCCATCCTCCTCCTCCCTTTTCCAAAGATCAGGATCAGCAAAGGCTACATTCTCTAAAAGTGAATGTTTTCCTTCTATCACCATCTTCTCTTCGTCTTCAATCCAATATTTTCTTCGAGCCGGATCAAAGACAACCCTGTATTCTCTTCTTTTAGTTATGGAGAGCCGACGTGCCCATCTTAGAGTAGAAGCTATATCCTCGGCTGAGTTTTTCAGACGGCTCCGGGAGAGGAAACTACCCACAGACAAAATACCCAAAAAGACCACCACGCTCACTACACCCAGTACCACAATCAGCTCTATCAAAGTGAATCCAGATGTAGATTTTCGAGGTATCATCCCTCTTAACTACCAGTTATTAATATCATCCTCTAAATACCCATCAGATGAACCTGGACCATTGGCATTCAGCTCATCTATAACTCCATCCCCATCATCGTCTATCTCATTCTGGCAATAATCACCATCCTCAAACTCATCACCGTCAACGCCACTGCTCCCGGTCTTTCCATCAGATCCCTTAGAATAGATATCGTAGCTACTTTTGTTATGAAAGGGAGGGGAGGTAAAAGGAATTCCATCAAGATCAGCCGCATAGAAATAGATATGAACCCGGTCATTTCTCCCTTTATGCCAGGGATCGAGTAGCTCACCAGCCTCATTCACCTCACTTTTTTTGAACTCCAGGTAAGGCCCGGTCCATTCCGGATCCTCCCAGATAGGGTCCTCAGGGGCAGGCGAGAGAGCTTCTCTTAGAGAAGCAGAACCCCTCTCATCAGGGGGATAATGTCCGGTGTCAATTTTATACATGCTTATGGCTGTCTCTAACTGAGCCATGAAAGACTTTGCGGCGGCTCTTTTTGCTCTTCCGGTAGCCTGAAGGAAGTTGATGGTGGCAACCGCCGATAAAATTGCAATAACTGCCACCACGATCAAAAGCTCCAATAAGGTAAAACCAGTCTCTTTTCTTAGCCTGCTCGCGACTTTATCCTGTCTTATCTTCCTCCTCATCTTTCCATATAACAAGCGGTATTTCTTCCTCCCAGCTCTTTTATTGTATTGCACCTTAATACATTCACTTAAGAAAGTCAACCCCAAAATCAGTCTTGACATATCACACTTGGGAATATAATTAGAACAGTTATACCTCAGGAACGGTGACTACTCCCCTCCCTAACGGAAGGGGCTTCTTGGGACAAGTCCCAGGCTCTGTAGCCCCAGAGCCAAAATATTTCTGGAGGCATTAATATCTCTATGCAGACGAATACCACAAACGGGACATCTATGCCAACGAGTGGACAGTTTCTTTTTGACTACTGTCCCACATTGGCTACAGATTTGACTTGTGTCTCGTGGGTCAATTGCTATGAACCTACGGCCAGCCTCTTCCGCTTTACTCGCAAGTGCTTGGGCAAATTGATTCCACGCTGCATCTACGATAGATTTTGCTAGGAAGTGATTTCTCATCATCCCCCTAATGCTCAATTTCTCAATGCAAATAATACCAAAACGATTAACAATCTTCCGAGACTCTTGATGGATAAAATTATGACGCTTATTAGAAATTCTTTCGTGAGTACGGACAATTACCTTTTTAGCCTTCTGTCTTTCAGGAGCACCTTCAGACTGTTTAGACAGTTTTCTTTGGGCTTTAGCAAGCGCTTTCTCATCAGTCTTAAAAAAACGGGGATTAACGATTTTTTCTTTAGTGGAAAGAGTAGCAAAATTCTCAAGTCCAACATCAATTCCAACGGCTTTATTGCTTTTCCGCAAGGGTTTCGGTTCATATTCAACAGATATGCAAGCATACCATTTGCCAGCTTGTCTTCTGATAGTGCAGGTTTTAGGAATACCGATAATAGGACGGTGAAGTTTAATCTTAATAGAACCTATTTTGGAAAGAAAAAGATGGTTATCATCAATCTTCCAGCCAAAGCTTGCTTGTTTATAGGTGAAACTGTCATAGCGGTCAAATCCCTTAAAACGAGGATAGCCAGGTTTTTGTCCTTGTTTAACTCTACGGAAAAAGTTTTGAAAAGCTTTGTCTATCCTATCAGCAACATTTTGGAGAACTTGAGAATAGACTATGTTAAGAGAAGGACGCTTTTTCTTCAAGGCAGGAAGAGAATTGCATTGCTGAAAATAGGTGATGTTTCTTTTGTCTTCTTCCCAAGCATTTTTACGTTCTTCGAGGAAATGATTATAAAGCCAGCGGCACTCATTGAGCTGTTCTTGAAGAATCCGTTGTTGTTTCTTAGTCGGAAAGAGTCTATATTTAAGGGTTTTTCTCATACTTATATTTTACCTTAAAGAAAAAAAAGGTCAAGGGCATTTCATCTCCAATCTTACGGTTGGAGCCTTCTTGCCCAGGAAGGTAAAAAAAGAAAGGCAGGGTAGATAAATAATTGCTAGCTAAAAGTTCTCTGTTCAAAATACGTCGGGGAATTGGGAAATTGAACAGGTCCAAACAGACCAAAAAAACGGGACAAGGTAGCCGCAACCTTTAGGTTGCGCTTGTTTGCGCAGGCTCTGAGCCTTGCTTAAAAGATCCATGGGAATTCTTGCTTAGCTGGATAAGATATTGGCCCTAAACATTGGACATTTCACTTTGAGAGGAGCTTGTCTTTAAGGCTTAAAAGATGAGAAAACTCCCCTTAGTCTTGATTTGTTTATCCTGGAAAAATGGCACAGAAGTTGCTCCTTTGAAAAACAAATCACGGCTAAGGGGAAACCAATGGAAAAAAACCTTAAACAAATCCTTATTGTGGACGATGAGGCTAATGTAAGAGTGGTGTTCTCGGATGTTCTAAGAAGGGAAAGCTACATAGTCAAAGTGGCCAAAGATGGTCCTGAAGCCATAAAAGCAGTAGATGAGGAGACCTTCGATCTTGCTCTGGTTGATCTTAGAATGCCCTGCATGGATGGAATTGAGGTTTTGGAGAATATTAAGAAAAGAAAGCCTCAAATTCCCGTCATTATTTATACGGGATACGGTTCGATAACCACCGCAGTGGAGGCTATGAGGAAAGGAGCCGCCGACTATCTTAATAAGCCATTTTCTCCCCATGAGCTAAAATCAAGTATTAGAAAAGCACTAGAAGGAGCAGAGCAACGCAATTGAAGGGTGTCCTCATTGCCTTAGGGAAGGTAAAGCTATGTATCGAGAAGAAGAAAGCGTTGAACTTCGCCAATACTGGGAAGTTCTTTGGCGACACAAATGGATCGTTCTTCTGGCAGTAGTTGTCGTTTTTGTGGGGACTATGATTTTTACCTATCGACAAGCCCCCGTTTATAGAGCATCAAGCAAGATTCTCATCAATCCCCCTCCCTCTCTTTACCCTTACACCGCGCCGGGACAGATTTTGACCTCTCAGGGTCTACCTTATTCCCGGGATCTACCATATTACATTAACTATCTGGAAAACTACAGGGTCTGGCTGACCAGCGAAACCATGATGGATAAGATCATAGAGCGGGTAAAGTCCCTCTATCCTGAGTCGGAAGAAATACCGTTCAGTATGGGGGCCAGCGTAATCAGAGACACCAGCATTTTCGCTATCGGAATTGAATCCGGCGACCCCGAGCTATGTAAAGTAGCAGCCAATGCCACCGCCCAAGTTTTGGTGGAAGAAAACCAGAGAATGTTCGCCGCCGGCCTAAAAACGGCCAGCGAAATGATGAAAAAACAGATTCAAACCCCTTTAGAAGAGTTAAGTAAACTTCTGCCCGGCTCAGAGTTACCAGGCAAAGGCGTAGGTACAACGAAAGGCGAAAAACCAGAAAGTCAATTATGGCAGGCCGCTCAGCTCAACAACGTCCGTATTATGGATTATGCTAAAACTCCTCGCTCTCCCATAAAACCTCGCAAAAAGCTAAATGCCATGTTAGGACTACTGGTGGGATTTATGTTAGGAGGTGGCCTAGCATTCTTACTAACATACCTGGATACCTCTGTTCGAACTATTGAAGATGTAGAAAAATACTTTTCCTGGCCGGTTTTGGGTATTATTCCCCGATTTGATCGCACTAATGACGAGCCTTCCGGAAAGACTTCTCCCTCAGAAATTGAACCAGTGGTAAGTAAATATCCAAAATCAGTCTCTGCTGAGGCCTACCGAACCTTAAGAACCAACATTCAACTCTCCAATCTGGATCACCCACCCAGATTTTTAGTGATAACCAGTGCCGGTCCCCTGGAAGGAAAATCAACCACCGCCCTTAATCTGGCGCTGGCTTTGGCCCAAAGAGAAAGTAAGGTTCTCTTAGTCGACGGTGACCTGCGAAAGTCCACTATTCACAAAGCCCTACACTTAGATAACTCTACCGGACTAGCCGATTCAATCCTTAATCACGGCAGCCTGGAAGCAGCCATTAAGCGGCTTGATAGCGTGGCTAACCTATCGGTTTTAACCAGTGGATCGGCGCCGTCTAACCCTTCTGAGCTTTTAGGGTCGAGCGGGATGAGGTCATTGGTGGAGCAAGTAAAAAAAGAGTATGACTATGTGGTCTTTGACACCCCACCTCTTATGTCCGTTAGCGATGGCGCTGTTTTAGCCTCCCAGGCTGATGGAATCCTAATAGTTATCAGCCCCGGCAAATTAAGAAGAGAAATCGCCCGTCATACCAAAGAGCTACTTGACCGAATTGGGACTCCTGTCCTGGGTTGTGTCCTCAACGGTGTCGAGCCCAGTCACAGCAATTACTATTACTATTATCATTACTACCATTCCTACGCTGATTCAGAAGGAAAAGAAACCATCCGCGAGCGAAAAAAGAAAAAGAAAAATTTGTAGCCCTGGCTGTAAACCTCTCAGGAACCACATTGGAAGGAAAGGGAGGTAAGTAGAGGTAATGAATTACTTGACGAAATCCTTTGTCAAGGACCCCAACATCGTTTCCAGAAAAATTGCTGGTGAGGTTATCTTGGTTCCTATTAGAAACAATGTAGGAGACTTAAAAAATATTTACACTCTAAATGGAGTGGCTACACGAATCTGGGAACTCATAGACGGCAAAAGGCAACCCGAGGATATAAAAAAGGTAATTTTAGAGGAATACGAGATAGAGGAAGAAGAGGCTGAAAAGGATTTGCTGGAATTTTTATCTCAACTAAAAGAAATAAAGGCAATCGTAGCCAGTGATGTATAACTCGAATAAGTGTGAAGAAGGGAAGGGAATTTCAGGTGGAATGCCCTTATATTTCTCAAATTAGGTATGGTGAATTTGGCAAACGTATCCACAATAAGGCAGTAATTAAAAGGATTCCAATTAATGGGTCAATCGAACCTACTTTTCGCTGTAACCTTCGCTGTGCTCACTGCTACTGCAATTTGCCCTTAAACGACAAAGATGCACGTGAGAAAGAACTGAAAGCCAAAGAAATCTTCGATATCCTAGATCAAATTGCAGAAGCTGGATGTCTGTGGCTCCTCATAACTGGAGGAGAGCCTCTGGTGCGTGAAGATTTCTTAGATATTTATACTTACGCAAAAAAGAAAGGATTCATCATTACGCTGTTTACTAATGGAACACTTCTCACTCCCCAAATTGCTGATTATTTAGCCGAATGGCCACCATTCGCTGTAGAGATCACCCTATATGGTATAACTAAAGAGACTTATGAAAAAGTGACCCAAACTCCTAATTCTTTTGAACGCTGCGTAAGAGGCATTAACTTACTCTTGCAACGAAAGATCCCTTTGAGACTGAAAACTATGGTAATGAAATTAAACCAAGACCAGGTCTGGCAAATAAAAGAATACGCCGAAGAATTAGGGGTGGAATTTCGTTTTGATTCAGTACTTAATCCTAGATTAGACGGGTCCAAAGATCCTTGTGATTTGAGATTATCTCCCGAAGAGGTTGTGGAGTTAGATTTGGCTGATAAGAAAAAATTTACTCAATGGCAGGAGTTCTCTAGCAAATTCCGGGAACCTGTTGGGTCTGACAAGCTTTATTATTGCCTGGCAGGCATTTCTTCATTCCATATAGATCCGTATGGAAAGTTGAGTGTCTGCATGATGTCGCGTTTTCAGAATTGTGATCTACACAATAATTCGTTTCGTGAGATGTGGAATCACCGTATCCCTCAGTTTTTAGATTTGAAACCCGTGCGTAGTTATCCATGCGGTGAATGCGACCTAATATCACTATGTGGTCAATGTCCGGGCTCGGCCTGGCTAGAGACAGGCAGTCCCGAAACTCCGGTTCAATATCTATGTCAGTTGGCTCACTTAAGAGCACGAGCGTTTAGAAAGGAGATAAATGAAAAAAATGGCCAAAAAGTCGAAGTCTGTGAAAGTAAAAAAGCCGTATCAGAAACCACTAATAAATCAAGTTAAGCTTGCCACCGATGAGATGCTCATAGCCGGTTGCAAAATGGGGGGTGGAACAGTCTTCAGTCCCAACAACACCAACTGTCAGCCAGCCAAGTGTGTGGACCCAGGGACATAGCGGACTTATTCGAGGGAATTATCCGGCACACAACCAACCGAAAGAATCGGTAACCTTAAGGAAAATTTGTTGAAGTCTATGAAACAGTTGAGCAGCTTCACATTAGAGGTAGCAGAGATTGTTTTCTGCATCAGTAGCGATTTTCCATTTGATGGCTCAAATTTTGGAAAGGTATACGATGATTTTCTCTCTGAGAAAAAGGCCAACGTTTGTATTCATGTTCAACGGAACGCGGTCCCTTCGCTTAATATCAAAAAAGGTAAATTGGTCTTGGATTCTGGCAAGACCTGGAGTGTGTATGAAAGCCAACAAAAGTACATTTTCACTTTTAAATCACCCGCCTTAGGACAGATACCTTACAGCGTCGCCGTTTTTACACCTACCTTCCACAGAGGTAAAGTCTACATACGACCCGTGACATCCCAGGACAAGCTTTTACCCAATCCTATGCTCTATCCCCTTTTTGAATTGTTAATGATTAACCTCCTATGGCGAAGATATGGACTTATGTTCCATGGCTGCGGAATTAACAGCAGTGGATGTGGGTATTTATTTTTGGGTAATTCAGCCCATGGTAAGTCCACCACTGCTAGACTATGGGCTGAAGACCGAGGTACAGTTCTTAACGATGATAGAATTGTGGTAAGAGAAAAGGGAAGAAAGTTCTGGATGTACGGTACGCCCTGGCACGGGGACTTTACCAAAGTCTCATCCCAAAGGATACCAATTCACAAAATATTCTTTTTGCGACATGGAAAAGAAAACTCAGCAGTTCCTAGGGAAGGAATAAAAGCAGTCTCACTGCTACTCACCAGATGCTTCCCCCCCATTTGGGATAAGAAGGGGATGAGCTTCACTGTGGATTTTTGCCGTCGTCTGGTAGAGAAGGTACCATGCTATGAACTGGATTTTGTGCCAGATGAGAAAGTAGTAGATTTTGTGAAAGGGGTCAGGTCTTGATTTTTGAATTATTTCTCTGATCCTCTGCTCCATGTAGAGCCCTCATAATGCCGAAGAAAACAGAAACACTGAACTTAAAAAGAGAGGATTTTGCCTCTATTGCTCAAGAGGTGCTGGGTCGCGGAAGAGCCCTCAGATTTAAAGCCAAGGGAGGAAGCATGTCTCCCTTTATTCGAAACGGAGATGTGGTAGAAGTAGTGTCGGTCAATGGCAAGATAAATCTCGGAGATATCATCCTCTACCGCTCTTCCTACGGGAACCCGGTTGTCCATAGAGTGATCCGGAGGAGCAAAGAAAGCGTCATCACCAAAGGAGACTCTTTACCCAGCTCTGACCAGCCCGTGCTATCTAGGCAGGTGCTGGGCCGCGTGGTAACTATACAAAAAAATGGATGGCGCATAAGACTGGGGACTCCGACAGGAAGACTCCTCAATGTTCTCCTGGCTACAATCTCTCCTTTTTCTTTTCTCATTTATCCTTCGCTTAGATTATTGAAAAAACCTATTAGTCCCTTTACCAGTAATGCATCAAACCCTTGTCTCTTCAGGCTTCCTCATAGCTAAAGGAATAAATCCATGTATATCCGTCCCGAAGATCAGCTGTTACTGCAGTGTGCGAGAACTAAATTAAACGAGGATGACCAAGATAAAATCACGAAACTGGTAAATAATGGCCTGGACTGGGACTATCTCTTGCAGATGGGCAAAGATCATAGTCTGGGACCATTGTTATACTATCACCTGCGCCAGATTAACGATGATCATCAAATTCCTCAGTCCATTATGAATCAGTTCCATGACATTTACCATGGCAATCTGGCCCGGAATCTCCTTTTATATGATGAGTTAAGCCGGGTTTTAAAATCCTTCGAGGAAAAAGAAATCCCGGTGGTGGTGGTCAAAGGACTAGCTCTAGCAGAGCTCGTTTATAAAAACATTGCCCTGAGGCCAATGGCAGACGCTGATTTATTGGTTCAAAAGAGAAGCTTACCAGAAGTAATGAAAACTCTTTTCAAACTGGGATTCGAAATACTACCTGAAGAGAAGCGGATAACCATAAAATACATGAATGAATTGCATCTGGTCAAGCATCAGGAAAATGTAAAGTGGCTTGCGAGTCTAATAATTAATATCCACTGGGATCTGACAGCTCCGATTAGATTTAAGGGGACAACAAAAACCGATCCCCAACAAATGATGTCAAGAGCTCGGCCAGCAAGAATAGCTTACAGTAATATTTTGCTTATGACACGGGAAGACCAAATACTGTGGGTTATTTATCATGCCACTTTTCAGCATCCTTTTATTGGCCTTCTCCAACTGTGTGATGTGGCTGAATTAATCAAACTAAAAGAAAATAAGCTTGATTGGCAGTCCTTGCTGAAGATCTCAAAAAATAGAAGAATAGCAAGTGCTACTTACTACCTGCTCTCTTCGGCTAAAAAACTTCTGGGAGCTCCTATCCCCAACTGGGTACTCCAAGCTCTTGCCCCAAACCTACTTAAGAGAAGCCTATTGGATACTTTGGTCATCAAAAGCGGCTTTTTAATCAAGTGCCCGACTCACTCGGTAGCCTCTCGATATCTTCTTCAGATATTGATGTTGGATAAAATGATCGATACACTCTCTTTGCTCTGTAAGGCAGTCTTTCCTCCTCCTAACTGGCTTGCGGCTTATTATGATCATACGAGGTCAAAAAACCTATATTTCTCCCACTTTATCAACCTTTTCACAATCCTCCTGGCCGGAATAAGAGATATCCTAAAAGTCTCAGGCAAAAGGTAACATCCTTCTTTTTCACTTTGTCATCTTCTGAATTTCTCTTTGATTCAGTACCTCGGGAAAGCCCATATGAAATTTGGGGAATCTCCAGTAATTCGTACAATTTACATTCTTTGAAAGTTTGCTATGCTTTTGGGAATTAAATAATCTTTGACAAAAGGAGGGGAAAGAATGGGGTCAAAAGTCTTAAAAATGTTGGCTTACTTTTTCGGAATAGTTGCCGGAGTAAGTCTGGTAACTGGGGTTATATTACGATTAGCTAAAGGGCCCTGGGGACCCTTTTTTTTGGGGATTGTACCCCGCTCTTACGTGCTCTTTGCCCAAGTTTGTCTCTTGTTTGCCATCGCTCTTGGGGTAGCTACTTTACTAGAAAGGAAGACAAAAGAGAAAAAGTAATTCCTTTATACAGAAGAGCGGAAGTTCAAAAATCAAGACCTGGCCCTACCATTGCAATTGAAAAATATAGCTCTAAAGCCACATTAGATAGAGTATTACTCTGATCCCTTTTTCTCTTCTATAAAGATTACTTTTTCCAATCTTTCAAAATGTGGGTCGGAGGTCACTACTGAGCATTCTTCAGAAAGTGCAGTCGCATAAACCAAGGCATCAGCCATAGGAAGTTTATGCTTTAAACTAACATCTGCCGCGAAGAGCGCCAGGTTGGGTGTAAGGGGAACGATTTTTGTTTCATGAAGTCTAGCAACTAGTCGAAGGGCTGATTCCTCATCTAAAGCTTGCTTTAATTTCTTATAAACTTCATACACAATGACCACAGGGGTGATAACTTCATTTGAGGAACGAAGATATTCAGCGTATTTATCCGCCAATGGTCCTTCCCTAAGCCACTCAATCCATCCAAAGGAATCTACTACTATCATATCCGTTCCTCATCTTCACGAATTTCCCTCATCTCTATTCCTTTTGCCATCCCCCGCAGTTCCTCCAGAGAAGGAACTGGGACTAGAGAAATGACCCCATTCTTGACTATTACAGCAAACTTTTGGCCTTTCTCTAATCCAAGATTTTCTCTTACTTCTCTAGGTATCACAATCTGGTATTTGGGAGAAAGAACGACTTCCATATCTTCTACCTCCTTCTTGATCGTTTGTCATATTATACACATTTTCTCGATCGATGTCAAATCAAATGGTATGTTAAAAGGTAAATTTCCTGTATGTGTTAAAGCTAATATTTGCTTTTACAAGAGCGGGAAACAATCGCCTTTACGCAATATGGGGTTGACATCTCCACATAGTAGTGTAGAAGAAAGGGTGCTTATCGGGTTAGCCCGGGCGAGATGGAAAAGGTGACTGGAAGAAGGAAAGATAAAAAAACTGGAAGAAAGAAGATACATGGTGAAACCGGAATAATGAAAACCAACCCTACAACCTCTCAGGTAGAAACTCTAATAATGGGTGAGACTTCCATCCTTTTTGGCCCTCCTTACCCCCACTTTAAAAACATAAATGCTAAAGGGTAGTAAAACTACCGAAAACAAAGCCAGTATGAGTATGTCAAAGCCCAATGCCTGGAAAGAGTAGCTTTGCAGGAGTGCATGACGTATGGCCCTGAGGGAATAGGTAATGGGCAGAAAATAGGAGATCTTCTGCAGCCAACCGGGCAGAATAGTAATAGGAAAGAATACCCCCCCAAAAAGAGTGGAGAAACTGCCAATCAACCAATTTAAAGGGTTTCCCCGTTTAAAAACCATAATGAAGCTGGCCGATATAA
>NJBP01000031.1 GCA_005223085.1 Candidatus Aerophobetes bacterium Ae_b3b
AAATATCTTACAGTTCATATCACGACTGTAAAAAGGTCGGTCATGAGAAAAGAGGGGAGAAAAGAAGAAGTATCTGTTGGAAATTTGAAATAAGATTTAGATAGACCGGAAATTGAGTTATTTTGTTGAGCTAAACAAACTGGAAGGTAGTTTAAGAACTTACCTTATTTAAAAGGGAAAAGCTAAAGATGAGGCCAGAGGGAGGTGAAAAGCGGGTAGGCCATTAGCTGGGAAATAAAGGAAGGTTTTCCAAAAAGAGAAGCGTGGAAAGATTAATTTCTCTTGCGGGAGCTTTCCATAGAAATAATGAACTAGGTCTTAAAAAGGAGACTGCAATGACAAGAAAAGTAAAAAAAGTAGGGTTTTTTGTCTTGATGATGTTTTTACTTGCTGGGTTTTCTTCTATAGGTTGGGCTGACGTGGGAAGACTGTGGTACGGTCAACCAGACTGGGCAAAAGGAGTGGATAAGTTAACAGTATTTAACTTAGGGGCAGTAGAGTACGATCCTGCTATTGAAGAACTCTGCATAGCGTTTGAAGAGATAACTGGTATCAAAATTGATATTTATCCAGCTCCCGCCGCAACATTACTGGAAGAAGCTACTAGATCTCTCGCTTTAGGTGAAAGCACTTACGATGTTCTTGATTTTCCTCCTATTTGGTGTATGCCTGACTGGGTTGATGCAGGTTGGTTAGAACCTTTAAATGATGTGATTCCACCAGGAATGATAGAACAGTGGCCTCCTGGTATGGTACCCTCACTGATGAAAGATGGAAAAATCTACTTTGTACGCCATCAGGTAGAACCTAGGGTAGTATACTATAGGAAAGATTTGGTAGAACAAGCAGGCTATGGGAAGCCACCTAAGGATTGGAATGAGCTTGTGGATCTAGCTAAAAAGCTGACCATAGATAAGGATGGAGATGGTAATATTGATCAATGGGGGTATGCCTACTCAGCTAGTCCTACAGGAGAAACAGTTCATGAGACCTTTGGTAGTTTTCTGTACGTTGCTGGTGGAGAGTTTTGGAACGAGGATGGCTCTCCTGCTTTTAATGGTCCAGAGGGACTGGCGGCTTTGACATTTATGAGTGATGTGGTTAACAAATATAAAATTGTACCTCCCGGTGTAATAACTTATAGAGAAGGGCCTCTGATGGATCTTTTAGGTTCCGGAGCAGTAGCTGTAGCTGAGGGAGATTGTAGCTTAATGTTGCGCACTTTGTCCTCTGAGCCTTATGGAGAGAAAATTGCTGTAGCAGTACCTGCACCTTACAAGGCAGGCATGGTGTCTGGAAAAGACTTCTACTACTTCAGCAAAGGCATAAGTTACTGTGTTAACAAAAATTCGAAGCATTTAGAGGCAGCAAAACGATTAGCTGCTTGGGTAGGTGGTTATGAAGCTAACTGGTTTGAAGGAGCGGTAGAGCTAAATTTTCCTTTCAATCGAGCGGTGTTTAGAAGTCCCTATTTAAAAAGTAGGATTCCCTTTTTTGAGGTACTAGCAAAGGTAGCTGAAGCGGGGAAAGTGGAGACACATGCAAATGTGCCTCTATTTGAGGACATTCTTGCCAAAGGAGTCAACTCAGCTATAAGTCAGGAAAGGACTCCCCAAGAAGCTTTGGATTGGATGGTAGCAGAAATGAGACGCCAGAAGGTCTTTTAAACCAGAATTTGCTGGGGGATAAACCTTTGGGTTTATCCCCCTTTTTTGATGAGGATGAGGACAAAAATTTCTCTATAGGGGTGAGACGATACCTGATGAAGAAGATATTTACTAAAATCATTAACTTTGTTGACAGTAAGTTTTGCTATATTACTACTTTTCCTGCTTTAATAGTTATATTACTGGTGGTTGGATTTCCAACTGTGTTTGGGATATATACTAGTTTTTTTGTAAGGAATATATTGAGACGGGCTATTTATTTTAATGGGATAGGAAATTATATCTCGTTAATTCAGGATCCTTCATTCTGGCGTTATTTAGCTCATACGGCAATTTACACAGGAGGCTCTGTGGGAGTAGGATTTACTCTAGCTCTATGTCTGGCTTTGGCTTTAAACAGTGGGATACGGTTTCGATCATTTTTTATTGTAGCAATTCTGCTTCCCTGGATGACTCCTGCTGTTTCCGGTTGTATTATGTGGAGGTGGATGGTTCACGATATATATGGATTATTAAATGTAATTTTAGTTAAATTGGGGCTATTAAATCAGAATTTTTTCTGGTTAGGTAACCCTTTTACAGCTATGTTCTTCCTTATATTAGTGGACGCATGGTACAGAATTCCTTTGTCAACATTGATTTTATTCGCGGGCATGCAACGTATTCCTTCAGAACCGTATGATGCAGCTAAAGTAGATGGAGCAGGCAGGTGGTATTGTGTTAAACATATAACTCTTCCGTTGATAAGACCAGAAATTCTTATTGTTTTAGTTATTCATAGTATGTTTAGCTTTCGTGAATTTGGCATACCTTTTCTTTTTACAGGGGGTGGGCCTGTAGATAATACCGAAACACTAGCCCTCTATATTTACAAGAATGCCAATCTTTTTTTACGTCAAGGTTACGCTGCCTCTTTAAGTGTAGTTATGTTTATAATGATAACAATCTTTGTAGTTGGCTATTTTAAGGCTATTGGCAGAAAAGTATAATGCAGGAAGAAAATAAATTATGAAAAGAGCCAGAAAGATAAATTGGGCAAAAATTGGTATTTATGCTTTTTTAATATTATTTATAGTTTTTAGTTTGTTTCCGCTTTTTTGGATGGTGGATACGTCTCTTAAATCGGATGAGGAAGTTTTTAAAATGCCTCCTGTTTGGTTTCCAACTATCAAGTTAGAAAACTACCGGATCTTTCTTCTACAAAGACCCTTCCCAAAATATACATTTAATTCCTTGATAGTATCTTTATCTGTGGCCGTTCTTTGTATTGGGTTGGGCACCCCAGCAGCTTATGGCTTCTCCCGATTTAGGTTTAGGGGTAATAGGTTAATGTTCGGAGCAATTCTAGCTAGCCGTTTAGTTCCTCCTATATCTTTTATAGTTCCTTTTACCATAATATTTAGCTGGTTCAGAATGGTGGATACTTTACCAGTATTGATAATATCTTACATTTTCTTTAATTTACCCTTTGTTATTTGGATTTTATCAGGATTCTTTGAATCTATTCCCCAAGAACTAGATGATGCAGCCAGGATTGATGGGTGTGGTAATATCACTGCTTTCTGGAAAGTTATTTTGCCTATCACTAAACCTGGAGTAATTGCTGGGACAATATTGACTTTTCTTATGTGCTGGAATGAATTTATGTTTGCTTTAGTTTTAACTAGATTAAATGCTAAGACTCTCCCTATAGGCTTGTATGATTTTTTCGCTGATGGTTTTGTGCGCTGGAACTGGCTGGCCGCAGCTACAATATATACTTTGATTCCTGCTGTAATATTTGTTCTCTTTTTTCAAAAGCATTTAATAAAAGGGATACTTGCTGGGGCAGTAAAGGGATAAAATAAAAGTGATGCTATGACTTCCCGAGAAAGAGTTCTTACCGCTTTAAATCTAAAGAAACCGGACCGAGTGCCGTTTTTAGACGCTTACATAGATCCTAATATACAAAGGGCTCTATTGCGGACAGAGAGATTAAGTGTACCCACTATTTCAGAGACTACGCCTGGATGGGAATCCTGGGGATCTTTCGAAAGACAAGATAATAAATTTAAGCTCCGCTTAGCCTACTCCATTTCTCCGGAGTTTGTGGAAAAATTTGGGTTGGATGGATTTGGTATAGATTTTCTACCCCCCTTATTTGTTAAGGTGAAATACGGAAAGCAAGGACGAGAATTCATAGCCGATGGATTATTAACTTCAGATAAAGCTTTAAAACTAGTGACTTTACCTGATCCTGCCGATGAATCCTTGTACGAGCCAGCAAGAAAAATATTAGAAAGATATGGCAATGAGTACGCTGTTCATGGTAGAATTCGTTTAGGAGTATCACCCGCTCTATTAAGTATGGGCATAGAAGGTTTTTCGTATGTCCTTCAGGACAATCCAGCCTTAATTGAGAAGGTGTTGGATATTTATACGGACTGGAGTGCTGAGTTAGTTAAACATCTTAGCAAATTGGGATTTGCTTTTTTATGGGCTTTTGATGACATAGCTTATAACAGTGGACCTATGTTCTCTCCCTCTGTATTCAGAGAAATATTCTTACCTCAAATGAAGAAAGTAGCTAATGGTATAAGAATCCCTTGGGTTTACCACAGCGATGGGAATCTTACGCCTTTACTTGACGATTTGCTTACTTTAGAAATGAATGGCCTTCACCCTATTCAGCCAGATGTTATGGACATTGTAGAGTTAAAAAAGGATTATGGAAATAAGATTTGTTTATTGGGAAATATAGATGTAGGTCTTCTTGCTAAGGGGATACCTGAGGAAGTTGAGAAAGAAGTTAAGGAAAAAATAGAAACCCTTGCTGCCGATGGGGGATATATTCTTACTAGTGGTAATAGTATCCCCTCTTATTGTAAGCCGGAAAATGTGATAGCTGTGATTAGGGCAGTGCATAAATATGGTTAACATTATTGCAAGCATTTAAGAAGGTGTATTTTCGCAGAAGACAGTACCCTAAAAATTTCTGAGAGTTCTAATGGAACAAGGGGTCTCAATGGATGGTTCGTATGGGACGGATAAAAGATGCACTGGAGGTTACGAAAAAAAATAAAGACAAAAATATAAAAATAATGTTAGAACCCTAATATCGAACTTATTACAAGGTAGTGTCGGATTACATCAAGCCTTCATATAATCTTAAACCAGTGATGCATTAGTTACAAGGCAGGTGTAGCTACCCATTCTGGCGAAAGTACTAAATTTATGTTTCTCACAGTCGATTTCCTGTGGCGGAAATTCGGGTAAAATTTGATGATAAAGAGAAGCTAACATGACACCTTTACAAAGATTCAAAATAGCAGCTAAGCTAGGGATACCCGACCAGGTACCGGTAATGCCTTTTGCCACAGGACATTACATAGCCTGGTTTGCCGGAATCGATGAGAAAGATTACTGGTGGGATCCGGTTAAGAAATTCAAAGCTCAGTTGAAGCTTCAGGATAGATTTCCAGATGTTATGTTTTATCCAGGGATTTGGCCTGACTTTAGTATTGCAGTCGAAGTATCATCCCTAGGATGCAGAATAGAATGGCCACAGCACGCCAGTCCCCAGGTTCGCGAACATATAACCGATATAGATACTCTGGAACCACCCGATCCCTGGAAAGATGGCTTAATGCCCAAGGCTTTGGAAACCTATCAGTATATGTTAGAAAATATGTCTTTTCGCTATAAAGAACAATATGAGTATCTTGATGGCTGGGCAATATCTTTAGGTCCCATAGACATGGTAGGTCTTTGTATCGGTTATGATGCTCTTTTTCGTAATTTTTACCTACATCCTGAAAAGATACATAAACTAGTGGAGATAACTACAGAAACAGTTATCAGGTACATAAGGGCTCAGGAGAAAATTGGAGGAAGATTAAAGAGATATGAGGTAGCAGACGATGCCATTGGTCTCATCTCACCCCAGCATTTTAGGGAATTTGCCTTACCCTATCTAAAAAAAATATTTGCTACTTTTTCCTATGCTATTGGAATCTTTCATTGTGATGCTAATACTTCTCATTTGTTGGATGATATTCCCAATATAGGCATGGATGTATTCAATTTTGGCCCTGAGGTGAATCTCCAGGAGATCAAAAGCAAAATAGGGAAAAAGATCTGTCTTTTAGGTAATGTACCTACTATAGATATAGATGATATCCTTCCCTCGTCTACTTTGTTAAGAGGAACACCCGAAGAAGTGGATGAGGTTTGTCGATACCAAGTAAAAGTAGGCAAACCAAATGGAGGATATATCTTAACTTCCGGAAGCGGTATGGCTCGGGGAACACCGGAGCAGAATATAGAGACTATGATAAGAGCAGCAGGAAAATATGGGAAATATTGAATGTATGATAAGC
Organism: Candidatus Aerophobetes bacterium Ae_b3b; assembly: GCA_005223085.1. Taxonomy (GTDB): domain Bacteria; phylum Aerophobota; class Aerophobia; order Aerophobales; family AE-B3A; genus AE-B3B. The sequence goes on from NJBP01000031.1 coordinate 6,026, forward strand.
TCGAGATTTTAGTTAGATAGAATTTAGGGAAAGTCCAGGATTTTTTTACAATAGGTGGCAGGCTGTCAGGTGTCCGTTACCTATATCCTTTAGCTCTGGCTCATTCTCTTGACAAATAGATTTAACATATCTGCACCTGGTGTGAAATCTACACCCCGGGGGAAGATTTATAGGGCTGGGAACATCTCCCATCAAAATTGTTCCTTTTTTTCTGAGTCGCGGATTCGGTATAGGTATCGCAGAAAGCAGAGCTTCAGTGTAAGGATGTTTTGAATTATCAAACAATTCTTTCTTGGGCGCCATTTCAACTATTTTGCCCAAATACATCACGGCGACTCTATCGCTTATATGTTTTATTACACTTAGGTCATGAGCTATAAATAAAAGGGTAAGCCCGAATTCCTTCTGTAAATCCTGCAGGAGATTGATGATTTGAGCTTGAATGGAAACATCCAGGGCTGACACGGGTTCATCTGCAACTATGAACTCTGGATTTGTTGCCAAAGCTCTGGCAATCCCTATTCTTTGCCTTTGGCCGCCGCTGAATTCATGAGGGTATCTATTTATTTGATCAGGCGTAAGACCGACCTTTCCCATAATTTCTATTACTTTCTTTTCTTTTTCCTTTTTCGAAGCAATGTTGTGTACTTCGATTGGCTCAGCAATAGCTGCTCCTACGGTCATTCTTGGGTCGAGGGAGCCAAAGGGGTCCTGGTAGATAATCATCATTTTTCTTCTGAATTTTATCATTTCTTTTCTTTCTAAATGGGTTATATTATGGCCGTCAAAGTAAATACTGCCGGCGGTGGGGTCTACTATTTTTAAAATTACTTTTCCACAAGTTGTTTTCCCGCATCCGGACTCTCCCACAAGACCAAGAACCTCTCTCTTTTTTATATAGAAACTCACATCATCTACAGCTCTAACGGCTTCTTTCTTCCCAAAAAGTACGCCACCTGTCCAGAACCATTTTTTTAGATTTTTAACTTCTATCAATTTCTCTATTTGATTCATTTCCTTTAACTAAATGGCATTTTACCAGATGATGATCTTCTGCTTCTATCAACTCAGGCATCTCTTCAATGCATTTCTTCAAGCAAAGATCACATCTTGGATGGAATGAGCATCCCGAAGGGAGATCGAGGAGATTGGGCACCAGACCTCTAATTGTATCCAGATGTTCAACTTCTACATCGAGTCTTGGTATCGATTTATTCAATCCTTTTGTGTAAGGGTGAAGTGGATTGCGGAAAAGTGTATCTACATCCGTATACTCTACGATATGTCCTGCATACATTACCGCAACATAGTCACACATTTCGGCAATTACCCCAAGGTCATGAGTTATCAACATCACCGAAGCGCCAAATTTCTCCTTTAGTTCATTGATTAATCTTAAAATCTGAGCCTGAATGGTAACATCCAATGCAGTTGTTGGTTCATCAGCAATGAGTAAGGTAGGATTGCAGGATAAGGCCATAGCAATCATGGCTCTTTGTCTCATTCCTCCGGATAACTCATGAGGATAGTGGCTGATCCTTTTTTCTGCATCAGGCATCCCTACGGTTTTCAACGCTTCTATCGTCTTTTGTCTTGCTTCTTCTTTTTTTAGCCCTTGATGTAATTGAATCGATTCCATAATCTCATGACCAATGGTAAATACTGGGTCTAATGAAGTCATAGGTTCCTGGAAAATCATAGATATCTTTTTACCCCTTATTTTTCTCATTTTCCTCTCATCTAATTCTAAGAGGTTCCTACCTTCAAAATAGATCTCTCCACTCACAATCTTTCCGGGAGGATGGGGAATTAGTCTCATAATGGAGAGTGCGGTGACGCTTTTACCGCATCCAGATTCTCCCACGAGTCCCAGAGTTTCTCCCAGGTTAATGTTGAAACTGATCCCGTTTACAGCTTTTACCGTTCCTTCATGGGTAAAAAAGTGTGTTTTCAGGTTTTTTGCTTTAATAAGTAGTTTTTTCATATAAAATCTTGTTTTCCCTTTAATCCTTTAATTGGTAGCCGCGGGCTTTAGCCTGAGGCTTATCTTTTACGCAACCTAAAGGTTGCGGCTACCGGTTTCTTTTTCCCTCTTAATCCTTAATCCTTATGTTTTAAGCCTCGGGTCTAAAATATCCCTTAAACCGTCACCTAACAGGTTGAGCCCTAGTACCGAAAATAGTATGGCTATGCCGGGAAAGGTTGCTGCCCACCACGCTCCGCTCACAATATACGAGTAACTTTTGGAGAGCATAGCTCCCCATTCCGGTGTTGGAGGTTGAGCACCCAGGCCCAGGAAGCCCAATGCTGCGCAGTCAAGAATAGCTGTCGCCAGCATCAGGGTTCCGTATACAATGACGGGTGCCATACTATTTGGCAAAACATGACGAAAGATAACTCTCCAATTACTGGAGCCTATTGCCTTTTGCACTTCGATGTACTCCATCTCCTTAATGTAGAGCACCGAACTCCTTATAATTCTCGCCATTTGGGGAGCGTAGACTATGCCTATGGCAACCATCGCCTTGCTCAATCCCTGACCTATAACTGTCACAATTACTATAGCCAACAGTAAAGCTGGAAATGCAAACATAATGTCGACCATTCTCATAATCACAGCATCCACCCTTCCCCCATAGTAGCCGGCTGTTACTCCAAAAGTTATGCCCAGAAGCATGGCTATTCCAACGGCAACAAAACCTGCACTCAAACTGACCCTGGCTCCATAGAGAATCCTACTGAGAACACATCTTCCCAGAGCATCGGTTCCCAGGGGCATGCCTTTTATTCCATCTTCACTCCAGAATCCGGGTTTTAAGCTGTTGAATAGTTCCGGAGGAGAAGGAGTGGGATTATTGGGGGCAATATAGTTTGCCAGTATGGCACACAAAACAAGCACAAGAACAATTACCAGACCAAAAACTGCTGATTTGTTGTATTTAAACCTTCTTATTAATTCTCCAGTTTTTGTCTCTCTTTTCCTTTCCATTTTGTCCTATTCATAATGAATTCTCGGGTCGATATATACATACATAATATCCGTTACCAAATTTACAATTACAAACACGAAAGCAAAAAATAGTACACATCCCTGCACAGCAGGGTAATCCCTCATGCGTACTGCACTTACAACATATCTACCTATTCCCGGCCAGGAGAAAACTGTTTCTGTAAGAATAGCTCCTGCCAGCAGCAAACCAAAATTTAATCCAATTACTGTAATTACAGGAATCATTGCATTTCTTACCGCGTGTTTGTAGATTACTACTCTCTCTGATAATCCCTTCGCTCTTTCCGTCCTTATAAAATCCTGTCTCAACACCTCCAGCATACTCGATCTGCTTACTCTGGCGATTGTGGCCATGGGTATGGTTGCCAGAGCAGTGGAGGGTAGAATTAGATAACGAAGCGTACTTATCAAAGCCGCAAAATTGCCGGTGATTATGCTATCCAGCAAATAAAAACCCGTGATACGATGGAAAGGGATGAGGATATTTATACGCCCTCCTATAGGGAGCCATCTCAGGTATACTCCAAAAATCATCATAAGCATAATTCCCAGCCAAAAAACGGGCATCGATATACCGAAAAGTGCTATTCCCATAAATGTGTAATCAAGAGCAGAATACTGCTTGGATGCAGAGATAATCCCCGCCATGGTGCCTATAGCTATAGCCAAAATCATGGCGAAGAAAGTAAGCTCAAATGTATTGGGAAATCTGTCAAGTATCTCTTTAGTTACGTATTCGTTGGACACGATGGAGCGGCCCATATCGCCATGTAAGGCGCGGTTAAGCCATATTCCATATTGAATATAGATAGGTTTATCCAGTCCATATTTTTCCCTTATCGCATTGATTGTCCGTTGAGATGCGTGTTCGCCGGCCATCGTTCTTGCAGGATCACCAGGGGCGAGATGTATTAAAGAAAATGCAATAATTGAAGTTCCCAGTAAAACTGGGATTAACATCAGGAGTCTTTTTATGATATACCACTTCATTTGCTAGTTCCTATTTTAGAAAGCATAAAATAAAGGGTCGACAATCCCTATATTAAAGATCGCCGACCCTTTAGCCTAAACAAAAACAGTCTCTCTTATTCTATCCACACAGGGTAGAAGAACTTTCTCGAGGTGGGATGGAGGACATAACCCTGCACATTTGCCCTGAAGACTACATTCTGGTTCGAATGAGCCAGATACACCCAGGGAGCAGCTTCGTGTATCATTTCCTGCACTTTCTGGTAGTATTCTGCTCTTTTTGACTCATCATAGGTTTGTAATGCCTTGGACAGTAAATCTTGGGCTTCTTCATCATTGTAGAAGCCGTAGTTCCCGGCCGTACCTATTGAACAAGCATTCGGTCCATATAGTACATTCATAAAGTTGTCCGGGTCTCCATTGTCACCGGTCCATCCCAGAAGGCACATCTGATGGTTTCCAGCTTCGGTTTCCTGAAGATAGGTGCCCCAATCCACTTGATAAATTCTTACGGTTATACCCACAGCGGCTAAATAACCTTGAATCGCTTCCCCAATCTTGGGAGGGTCGAACATATAAGGTCTGGAAACAGGCATTACATACAAAGTGACCTCGAAGCCGTCTGGATATCCTGCTTCTGCCAAAAGTTTTTTGGCTTTTTGGGGGTCGTAGGGATAGTCTTCTATATCATCATTGTATCCCAGCATAAATGGGGGCATCCCGTTCTTTGCCACTATGGCCGTTCCCTTATAGAGATTATCCACTATCGACTTCTTATCAATGGCATAGTTAATTGCCTGTCTCACCTTTTTCTTGGTGAGAGGTTCAAAATATCCGGGAGTTTTAACCCAGGGCTCATCCGCGTCACGCACTCCATTTGCATTTGCATCTTTATATCCATAGCCAGTATTCATAGCCATATACCCGACATTCATTCCTGGTTCTGTTAGAAGTTTTAAATCTGGATTAGATTTTATTCTATCGAAATGAGTGGGATCTGGATACTCTATTCCCTGGACTTCGCCCACTTCTAAAGCCATCAGTCTTGCCGAAGGATCAGGGACGACCTTGAAGATTAATCTGTCCAGTTTAGGTCTTTCACGCCAATAATTATCATTAGCCTCTAGGGCGATGTGGTCAGCTTTCACCCACTCAACGAACTTAAACGGACCCGTTCCCGCAGGGTGTTTAAAAGTATCCGGGCCCCATTTGGCCGCATTGGTGGGACTGACAATATTAACGGTGAACATGGCCAGACTGGTCATTATTGAGGCGTTTACCGTTTTCAGGACGAGTTTTACTGTGTAGTCGTCAATCTTTACTACTTTCTCTACATCACTGAACATGTATCCCCAATACGCCCATTCTCCATAATCATGCCAGGGAAGATAACCTTTATCATACTGTCTTCTCAAGGAGAATACCACCGCGTCGGCATTGAAGTCGGTCCCATCGTGGAATTTAACTCCTTTTCTCAAGTGAAAGGTAATTTCCTTTCCATCTTTAGATGTCTCCCATGAGGTGGCTAAACAGGGTTGTATTTCTGTAGAACCTGATTTATATTCAACTAAACCGTCAAAAATATTATCCATTCTCTGGATAGATTCTCCATCGGTTACGTCTGCAGGATCCAATCTAACTGCATCTCCACTGCTACCAAAAACTAGTGTTCCCCCAGCCTGGGCGGCTGAGCCAACCAAGGTAGTGCTGCATATTAAACCCACTGCTATCAGCAGAACCAACCATATTTTACTTTTCATCATTTCCTTCTCCTTTCCATATCTCATGACTAAGTTTACTGAATTTTGGGCTCTTTGCTCACCCCCTTTTCCTTAATTTGGACTCGAGATACTCGAGGGGGGAAATATCCCCCCTCGACGGCTCGATCGGCAAAGCCGACTCTCGCTTCACTCGAGCAAGTCGAGCCTGCTCCCCTCTTTTTTCTGATATTTGGTCTACCGAGGTTTACTTGACAATAATTCAGAGAGATTATTGAAATTCCTATACCTTGGAATTAGCAAACCTTAACCCTATTTGCTTAAGAGGTGCTTTTTAATTTATCATCCTCAGTGATTTTGTCAAGAACGCTATCATCACAGGATGTAGCGGGAAAGATCTTCACTCTCCACGATATCTTTGAGCCTTTTTTTGACGTAGCTAGAGGCGATGGTAAGGGACTTTCGCCTCATTTTGGAAGCATTGAAGCTGATATCTTCCAGAAGCTTTTCCATAACGGTGTAAAGCCTCCTGGCCCCGATGTCCTCGCTTCGCTCATTCACCAGAGATGCCAGATGAGCGATTTCCTTAATTGCGCTTTCCTCGAAGGTTAATTGTATCCCTTCGGTTTTCATCAAAGCTTGATACTGCTTTATTAAAGCAGTATCAGGTTCGGTTAGGATGCGCTCGAAGTCCTTCTGGGTAAGTCTATTCAATTCGACCCGAATGGGAAATCTTCCCTGAAGTTCGGGGATCAAGTCGGAAGGAGAAGCAGCATGAAAGGCCCCGGCAGCGATAAAGAGAATATGATCGCTTTTGATGGCCCCATAACGGGTAGCTACAGTAGTTCCCTCAACAATAGGCAGAAGATCTCTCTGCACTCCTTCCCGGGAGACGTCTATTTTATCCACTCCTCCTCCCCCGGCAACCTTATCTATCTCATCAATGAATATTATACCGGAGTTTTCCGCACGACCGATTGCTTCCTCCATGACTTTGTCTTTGTCTATCAGCTTTTGGGACTCCTCCTCCAGGATAATCTGGCGAGCTTCCTTTATGGGGGCCTTTCGGTCTCGAGGACGTTTTGGTAACATATCACCCAGCAGATCTTGAAAGTTCATCCCCATCTGTTCTACTCCGGCACTACTGAATATCTCTATCATAGGAGTGAACTTATCGGTTGCCTTGATCTCAATTAATCTATCTTCCAGTTCCTTATTCTTCAGTTTCTCTCTTAGTCTTTTTCTGGTGTTCTTTGCTTTTTTAATCCGCTCATCCTCCTCAAGCTCTCCTCCTTTGTGGGAAATCGAGGTACTTTGGGGAAGAGGAAGGAGAATATTCAGAAGTCTTTCTTCAGTCAATCTCTTCGCCTTCTCCCTTACTTTTTTCATCATCTCCATTTTCACTGTGTGTACCGCCACATTGGTAAGATCCCTTACCATGGACTCTACATCCCTTCCCACATAACCTACTTCGGTGTATTTACTTGCCTCCACCTTTATGAAAGGTGCCTGGGCTAGTTGAGCTAACCTTCTGGCAATCTCTGTCTTTCCTATGCCCGTCGGGCCTATCATGATGATATTCTTGGGAGCTACTTCGTCTCTAAGTTTAGGAGGAAGCTTTTGCCGCCGCCATCTATTTCGCAGGGCAATTGCCACCGCCCGCTTAGCATCATCCTGCCCTATAATGTATTTGCCCAGCTCCTTTACTATGATAGGAGGGGTAAGCCATTTTTCCCTCATTTTTTATCTCCTCAATGGTTTTAAAAGTGTTAATCGCTAAGAAAGCGTTTTTGATCTTCTTTTTTTTATCATAATTCCTCAACACTAATCTGATTATTAGTATAAATACAGATAGAGGCGGCTATAGTCATAGCTGTCTCCACGATTTTTCTGGGAGGATAATCTGTGTGGTCAGCCAAGGCTTGAGCTGCTGCCTGGGCAAAGCCGGCTCCTGAGCCGATGGCTACTACTCTGTCATCAGGTTCGATCACATCTCCGTTACCTGAGATAATAAAGGATTTTTCCTTATCAGCCACGATCATTAGAGCCTCCAGTCTGCGCAATATCTTATCCTGCCGCCAGTCTTTTACCAGCTCTAATGAAGCCCGGGCAAGATTTCCCTGATACTGTTCAATCTTCTTTTCGAACCTCTCAAAGAGGGTAAGGGCATCAGCAATGGCTCCAGCAAAGCCAGCTAAAACGCGTCCTTTATAAAGTCTCCTTATCTTCTGGGCCTTGTGTTTCATAACTATGTTCTCGAAAGTAACCTGCCCATCACCGGCAATAGCCACTTTGTCTTTATCTCTCACTGCCAAGATAGTAGTTGAGCGAATCATCTAACCTCCTTTTATGCCCTGGGGTGCGTGGCTTGATAAATCTTCTTGAGTCTCCTGGTGTTTAAATGGGTATAGACCTGAGTAGTGGAGAGCCGTTCGTGACCTAAAAGTTCCTGGATACTGCGTATATCTGCTCCCCGGTTCAAAAGATGGGTAGCAAAGGAATGACGCAGTATGTGTGGACCGGCTGCCTTTTGAATGTTGGCTAATTCCAGGTATTGATTCATTTTTTTTCGCAAAGACCTGTCGGAGAGTCTTCCTCCGAATCTATTGATAAAAAGGGCCTTTACTCCAGGTTTTACTTCCTCTTTTCTCATGGGTAAATATGTGATTAGTGCTTTAACGGCATAACTTCCCATCGGTATTATCCTTTCTTTGGAGCCTTTACCTCTAACCTTCACCGTCTCTGACCCAAAGTCAAGATCCTCAACCTCAAGGTTTACTAACTCAGCCGCTCTCATTCCAGTGGCATATAAAAGTTCCAGAATTGCTCTATCCCGAAGGCGAATAAAATCCTCTCCTTTTGCTGCATTGAGAAGTCTTTGCACCTCTTCCTCCTCCAGATAAGCCGGGATTTTTCTTCCCTGTTTTGGGCCTCGCATACCAGACAGAGGAAAAGATCCTAGGTGTCCCTTCAAATAGAGAAAATGAAAGAAGCTTCGTAAAGAAGCAACTCTTCGGGCGAGAGTAGATTTTCTCCTTTCTTTTTTTTGGAGTAGGCCCAGATACTCTCGTACCTCAGGATAGCCTACTTCTTTCAAATCTTCCTTCTGGAAATGGAGAAATTTTAAAAAATCCTTCACATCACTGGTATAGCTCTTAACCGTGGACGAGGAAAGATTTTTTTCCTCTTCCAGGAAACGATGAAATCTATCCAGCCAATTTATTTCTAGCTCCATAGAAATTTGCCACAAGGGGACTGACTGCTTTAGCTGCCAGTAGTTGACCTTCTTTTCATTATTTTGAAAGGGACTCTGCCCAGTTTGAGTTCTTCGACCAGAAACTCTTCTATTCTTTTTCCACACTCTGGACACTTTAAGCCATTCTTAACCTTTACCAGATAAGAATTCCCGCAATGAGGACAATTTTCTACCACCGGTTCGGTTTTCAAAACAAACCGGCATTGAGGAAACCTCGAGCAGCCATAGAAAATACTACCCTTTTTGGATGATCTCTCGATGATCTCTCCCTCACAGCCCGGGGAAGGACATCTAACTCCGGTCTTTTGAGTTACTTTCCTGGTGTTCTTACAGCGAGGATAATTAGAACAAGCAAGAAATTCTCCGTAGCGGCCGAATTTAAGAACCATTTTCCCTCCGCATTTCTCACATTTAAGAGATGAGGCTTTCCATCCCTCTTTTTTGATATCCTTCATCTTTTGTTCAGCCGCCTCGAGGTCTTTCTTAAAATGATGATAAAAATCGCCTACTAAATCAGCCCAGGGTCTTTCCCCCTGTTCCACTGCATCCAGACCTTCCTCCATCTGGGCGGTGAAATGAGGGTCAAGGAGAGTGGAAAAACTATTCACCAGAAGGTCATTCACCACTCTTGCCAGGGGTGTAGGAACGAACCAACCCCTAGTAGATTTCACATAACCCCTTTTCTTAATGGTGAAGATAATGGGAGCATAAGTGCTCGGCCTTCCGATTCCCTTTTCTTCCAGGGCTTTAATCAGACTAGCTTCGGTGTATCGGGGAAGTGCTTTGGTAAATTGCTGTTTTGAGCTAAGCTCTTCTAACTTTAACTTTTCATTTTCTTTGACCACTGGCAGACTCTCATCTTTTTCAGCTTTCTCTTTATAAATTAGAAGATAGCCGGGAAATCTAATTTTTCGACTCTCGGCTTTAAAAAGATATACTCCTCCCTGAATGTCTACTTTAACTGTGTCTATAACCGCCCTTTCCATTTGAGAGGCGATGAATTTTCTCCAGATGAGCTGGTAGAGTTTATAATGAGGATTTGATAAGTACTTTTTTACTCTCTCCGGATCTCGCTTGATCCTGGTTGGTCGTATAGCTTCGTGAGCATCCTGACTCGATTTTCTGTTCCTGTAATAAGGGATTTTTGAAGGTAGAAATTCTTCTCCTAATTTCTTCTTTATATACTCTCGTGCCTCCTTCTGTGCTTCCTTGGCCACCCGGACAGAATCTGTCCGCATATAGGTAATAAGACCTACTCTTCCCTCAGATCCAATCTCCTGGCCCTCGTAAAGATCCTGGGCTAGCTTCATGGTGCGGGCTGCCGAAAACCTCAGGTTATAAGCGGCTGCCTGCTGTAAGGTGCTGGTGGTAAAGGGAGGCTGGGGAGATTTCTTCTTCTCTTCTCTTCTTACCCTTATAATCTGGTAGCTCTGCTCTTTTATTTTTTCCGCAATTTCCTTTACCTGAGCTTCGCTACTTATTTTTACCTTTTGGCTATCAATCAGGGAAAGTTTCGCCTCCAGGCAAGCCTTTTTGAGAGATAACCCAAATCTGGCCTTGACTATCCAGTACTCCTCTGGTCTAAATTTTTCTATCTCATTTTCTCGATCACAGATAAGCCGAACCGCTACTGACTGGACCCTTCCGGCAGAGAGTCCTCTCTTTACCTTCTCCCAGAGAAGGGGCGAGAGCTTATATCCCACTAATCTATCTAATATTCTTCTTCCCTGCTGAGCGTTCACTTTATTAAGGTCGACCTGGCCAGGTCTTTTAATAGCCTCACGGATAGCTTCTCTAGTGACCTGATTGAAAACTATTCTTGCCTTGTCCGGATGAGCTAGCTCCTGGGAAAGATGCCAGGAAATCGCCTCTCCCTCTCTATCTATATCCGTAGCCAGATAGACCTTTTCTATCTGGCGGCTTAAATCCTTTAATTTCTTGACTACTTTCCTTTTTCCAGGGATTATGCGGTAGGCCGGTTTAAACCCATTTTCTATATCTATCCCCAAATTTTTCTTGGGTAGATCTTTTATATGCCCATAGCAGGACTCCACCCGAAAATCCTTACCCAGGAACTTATTTATGGTTTTAGCCTTGGCTGGCGATTCTACAATGACTAAATTTTTAGGCATCTTTATTCATGTTTTTAATTAGTTTTTTCTATTAGTAACTTGTGGTTAGCTTGCTCAAGAGTACCATAGGACAGAAAAAAATTTTGTCAAGGGTTTGACTGGCCGCCTGATGCCTGTTCATAAATCAAGGAAATGAAAGACCTGTCTGAAAGCCATAAAGAGTCGGCTAAAATATTAAAAACGTCATAATTATCGATTTGGTGACAATTTTTATAAACTTGACAGGATAATTGACTTATATTAATTAGTTATAGAACTAAAAATGATTACATTCGATAAAGAAAGGAGTGAAAATGGAGACAAAGACTAAGGCACGATGTGCTCGAGGTACGTGACCGTGACTCTCTCACTTGAAAAAGAAACGAAAACCCAGGGCGGTTTCCAAAAAGAAATCGAGGGGTACTGCATAAAAAGGTATTCCAAGCCCGCAATGGTCCTTATTCCAATCTCTGTTACTTCAGAGAGCTGGAGAAAAAAGCTATGCTAATTATTGGGGAGAAAATCAATACGGTAAGAAAAAATATAGCCTTGGCTGTGGAGAAAAGGGATGTTGAAACCATCCAAAAAGAAGCAATCAATCAAGTTAAAGCTGGAGTAGATGTGCTGGATGTAAACGTAGGAAGTCCACTCAAAGAGGCGGAGAATATGAGATGGGCGATAAAGGTTATCCAAGAAGTGGTGAATATCCCCTTATGCATAGACAGCCCTAGCCCAGAAACTATTAAGGCGGGATTCCAGGTATGCAAGGATAAAAGAAGAACCTGGGCCAATTCTATAACTCTTCAGAAGAAAAGGATGGAGGGTGTACTCCCCCTGGTCAAAAAGTATAACTGTCCCTTAATTGCGCTTTGTATGGATGATAAAGGAATTCCTTCTAGTGCCGAGAAAAGAGTAGAGGTAGCCAGAAGATTAATAAAGGTGGTGAGTGATTTTGGTATCTTCTTAGATAACCTTTACATAGACTGTTTAATTGAGCCCATCAGTGTAGGGCAGGGGAAAGCGCAGCAAACTTTAGCTACCATCAGGATGATGAAGAATACCTTCCCTCAGATAAAGACAGTAGTATGTTTAAGTGGAGTCTCTTTTGGTTTACCTGGGAGAGGATTAATTAACCGTACCTTTTTACCCCTTCTGATAGAAGCAGGAGTGGATGCTATTTTTCTGGATCCTTTGGATGAGGCTATTATGGCCACTTTTAAGGCGGCTAATGCCCTACTGAATAAGGATGAGAGTTGCCTGAAATATATCAGTGCCCATCGAGAGGGAAAACTCAAGGTTTAAGAAGAGAGAAAAAATGACCAAAAAAGAAAGAGTAAAGATGGCCTTGTCTCATAAGGAACCGGATAGTGTACCCCTTTTTGAACTTACTGTAGCTAATCCTGTTCTGGAGAGTGTGTTAGGCAAAAAAATCACAGGATTTGGTACTGGAGAGGCCAAAATGGCTGGTATAAGAGCGGCCATGGAGGGAAGAGAGGCAAGGAGGGCCATTATTAGAGAAAATGTAGAGGGGATGCTGGAGATGTACAGTAAAGTAGGTTTTGATATGTTCTGGTTCAGACCTACTGAGTATCTTGCTCCTGTGGAGATGGGACTTCCCGATAACATTACTGCTAATTACATCTTTGATGTTACTATAAAGGAGATTGAGAAAAACACTTTTTGTATCGAGAGCAAAGAACATGGTTTTTGGTCTATAGAAAAATACGAAGAAAAAGGTGATACCTGTGTTACCGTTAATGATTGTATAAAAGAAGGAGGAATTGAAGAGCTGCGCAGATATGTAGAATATCTGGAGAGGGCAAAGATTACTCCTCTTCATCAATGCCTCCAGGATGGGCTGGAGTCAATCAGAATAGCTGTGGAGAGAGAAAAAGAAAAAGAGGATGGAATGTTTGTGCTGGGAGCAGCAGATATTGCCTGCCCCACTTTTCTTCCCTATTTTCCGCTATTTCTCCAAGCCATGGTTGATGAACCAAAATTAGTGGAAAGGTATATGGAGGCAACCACTGAAGGAGTAATACCTTTACTGAGAGCTCAACTTGAGATGGGTGTGGATGGGATTCTGGGAGCTGTGGACTGGTGTTATGGAGGAGGCCCTCTATTTTCTCCGCAAATGTTTAAAAGATTTATGGTCCCTCATCTAAAGAGAATCGCTGATGAGTGTCACTGCTATGGGGTGCCTTATATAAAACACCTCGATGGAAATACTACCGTCTTGTTGAATATGCTGGTCTACGAGGTGGGAATGGATGGCCTTCACAGTATTGAACCTCCGGCAGGTATGGATATTAGCTGGATCAAGAAAAAATACGGGGATAAGATTACTATTCTGGGGAATATAGATTGTGGGCATCTCTTAACTTTCGGAAGCAAGGAAAAAATAATAGAGGGGGTAAAGAGAATCATAGAAGTAGCCTCTCCCGGAGGAGGTCACGTTTTCAGCTCCAGCAATTCTATCCACAGTGGAGTATCTCCGGATACTTTCTGGACAATGATAAAGGCCGTAAGAGAGTTTGGAAAGTATCCAATATCTATGTCTGACTAGATCCTTTTGATTATGAAGTAAGTATGGAAAAACTTTTTACTGTGATGGACGGGTTCTAATTGGCCAGGATTTTCTCAATCCTTTTGGCAAATTTGTACCCAAGTTTGTTAAGCAGTACGTGGACTTATCCCCAATAATTGAAGAAGCCTTCAAGCAATATAAGAAGGATGTGGAAAAAGGGAAGTTCCCGGATGGCTCTCGTAGTTTTCCAACAGAAGATGAAGAATTCAGCAAATTAGTGGGTATTTTAGCAAAGAGGCATAAAAATTGAGCTTTTCAGATGTCTTAAAGAGTGGAAAATTTTTGATAACTACGGATGTTATTCCTCCCAAGGGGATAAATATCTCAAAGATGTTAAGCAGAATTGACTCTCTTGTGGGTAAAGTGGATGCAGTGAATGTGGTTGATCTTCCAAGTTCGGTAATGAGAGTAAGCCCTTTGCCCATAGCTCTTCTCTTAAAAGAGCGACGGTTAGAGCCTATTCTTCAAATGACGTGCAGGGATCGTAACAGGTTAGCTCTACAGGCAGATCTTTTGGGAGGCTACATAATGGGTATAACGAATATACTTGCACTTACTGGGGATGAGATACATCTAAGCGATGATCCTGAAGCAAAACCCGTCTTTGACCTTGATTCAATTGAACTTTTAAAAGCTGCACGAAAACTGGAGAAAGGATACGATTTAGGGGGTAATCCCCTGAGAGGATTACCAAAATTCTGTGTAGGAGCAGTCGTTGATCCCGGAGCAAATCCTATCGAGCCTGAAATTGAGAAGATGCAGCGAAAAGTAGAAGCAGGAGCAGAATTTTTTCAGACTCAGCCCATATTTGATGTTACGGTGCTTGTTGAATTTTTGGAAAAAGCTGGCGAAGTAGAGGTTCCTATACTGGGGGGTGTACTTCTTTTGAAATCTGCAAAAATGGCTCGATTCATGAATGAAAAAGTGCCGGGAGTGAGAATACCTGAACATTTTATTCATCAGATGGAAAAGACACAAGATCCAGTACAAACGGCTATTAAAATTACCTCCAGTATAATTAATCAGATAAAAGGCACTTGTAGAGGAGTTCATATTATGACACTTAATTGGGAAGACAAAGTTCCTGCGGTATTAAAAGCAGCTAGTTTTTAATCTATCTGATTTTCTCTATTCAGGGGATAAAGCTATTCTAGAAAGAGCCCCTTTTCCCTTTCTCAAGAGAACAAGAGAGGTAATTTTCTCAAAAAGCGCCTCTTGACAGAAAAGGAAATTCGCTAATAATTAGGAGTGACGTTAGATCTTTGACAAAAGAAAAACTAAAAACAAGGCTAGGAGGAGGCGAGAGATAAGAAAATAAATAGGCCGTTAGCTGGGTCTTCGGAAGGCTTCTGAAAAAGAGAATTTTCAGTGACTGGCAGTAGTGTTACCCCTGAAAAAAAATCTCAGGAAGCGTCCTAAGGAGGTGATGTCTATGACCTGAATAGCATTTGAAAAACACTAAAAAGAGAAGGTTAAGGAAACCCAAGGAGGCAAAATAATGAGTAAAAGAATTAGTGGTTTGATGGTAGGTTGTTCTTTATTGTTTCTCTTTTTCGGACTAGCCGCAGCCGCTGAGCCAGAACTTGTTCTGATGCACGATAAGGGAGGAGCGCCCAACTACCAGCCTGTCTATGAGGCTATGTCCGATGCTTGCTTTGAGGCTACCGGAGTAGCTTTCAAGCAGGTTCCCTATCCCACCACCGAGATTCATATGGCAGCGGTACGAACTGCTCTTCCAACCAATAAGGCGCCAGAACTTTTCACCTGGTGGTCCACTTACCGAATGAAACCTCTAATTGATGCCGGGCTGCTGGCGGACTTGACCAATTTATGGGATGCCAGAAAAGGTGAATATGACCCCGGTGTAAGAGGAGCCTTTGAATTTAATGGAAGAGTCTATGGGCTTCCCGGCAGCATGGCTTACTGGGTAGTATGGTACCATAAACCTCTATTTGAGCAGTATGGTCTTTCCAGACCAAATACCTGGGATGAGTTCATTGAACTCTGTGATTTCTTTAAATCCAGGGATATTATTCCTCTGGGAACAACTGTTCAAGGGCGATGGCCAACCTTCATCTATACTGAGCAATTTCTTGTGGGAATGGACCCAGATTTTTACGAGGCCTTAATGGTTGGAAAAGCCAAGTATACTGATGAAACAGCGGTAAAGGCTTTTGAGGTCTATAAGGATATGTTAAAGAAAGGATACTTCTCAGACCCTGGTACTGACATATGGACAGATTTTCCAAGACTGTTCGGGCAGGGAAAAGCCGCTATGATTCTAATGGGAAGCTGGTATGCTGTGACCTTAGAAAGCGCCGGTCTTAAAATAGGTGAGGATTTCGACGCATTTCTTATGCCTTCAGTCAATCCCAAATCTGGAAAGGTAGTCATATACGAGGCTTCTTCTCCTGTACTGGTTGGAAAGAAATCTGTAGGACTAAAGGATGCCCTAAAAGTGGCTAGCTGGTGGTTAACTCCTGAGGGACAGTATATGTTTGGTTCATTGTCTGGCGGCCAGATACCCTGTAATACAGCAACTGATATTTCGTACCTGCCCCAGGTTAAGCAAAATATTGTAAAGACTCTAAAAACCGAAGGTTATAGATTAGTAAATCGCTACTGGGAGGCTACTCCAACGGATATTTGTGAGGAGGCGGTGGACAAGTTTGCCGAGTTTATCCTTAAACCGGATGCTTATATGCAGGTTTTGGGGGATCTGGAAAAGATTGCCCAGGACTACTGGAGAGAACACAAGTAGCTCATCAGGAAGAGTCGGATGAGGGGAAGAGCGTCAGTGATTGACTTTCTTCCCCTCTTTTTAGTATAGTTATCTCAAAAGGACATTAAAGTGAAAAGAAGCAAGAGCGTCTATCTCTTTTTAGCACCGGCTCTGGTTATGGTGGTGGTGTTCCTACTTTTTCCTATGGTTTACACTCTTTCGGTGAGCTTTACCAGGTGGGATGGACTAAGTCCTCCAAAGTTTAACGGATTGGAAAACTACATTGATCTGTTTCGCAGTCGTGCTTTTCTGGTCTCGCTCAAGAATACTTTTATATGGGTCATTTTTACTTTGCTCCTGCCAGTTGGTTTAGGCCTGCTTATTGCCTGGGGGGTTAGCAATATTAAACTGGCAGGTCTGTTTAAAGCTGTATTTTACATACCTCTTACCCTATCAGCGGTTACCACTGGTCTTATCTGGGTATGGATGTATGGGCCTCAACTGGGGGTTCTTAATAATCTCTTTAGAGCATTACATCTTGATTTTCTGGCACATTCCTGGCTTACCGAGGTCCCCTTGAATACCTATTCTATGATTTTTGCCTGGACCTGGAGAACAACCGGCTCAAATATGATTATGTTTTTGATAGGGCTTCAGGCTCTTCCTAAAGAGCCTATTGAAGCATCGCAACTGGATGGCTTTTCAAAATGGCAAACTTTCATTTATGTTATGCTTCCTATGCTCCGTTCAATGACTACGGTAGTGGTGGCTATGGCTCTTATCAACTCCTTCAATATCTTTGATATTATTTATGTAATGACCAGTGGTGGCCCTTACAGGTCTTCTGAAACGTTGGCAGTAACTATGTATCGGGAGTCCTTTGTCCTTTTCCATATGGGCTATGGTGCTGCAGTAGCGGTAGTCCTGTCTATTATGGTTCTCCTGGTTTCAGCATTTTATGTGCGTGAAATGACCAAGCGAGAAATAACCTATTAAGGAGAGGAGCGTGAGATTCAACAAATATTTTCTCTATGCTCTGTTGATTATATTTAATCTGGTCTGGATACTGCCTATCTGGCCAACAATACTGGTTGCCTGCAAAACAAATATTGATTTTACCAGGCAGGCCTTCTGGCAGTTACCTACCCGGATGGCCTTTTGGGAAAATGCAGTGGAGGCCTGGACCACTGCTCAGCTGGGAATATACTTCATTAACAGTCTTCTTTATGGTTTGGCAGGAAGTCTGGGGGCAATTCTTTTTTCTTCTTTAGCTGGTTTTGCCTTAGCACGCTTGAGACTTAAAGGGAGTTACTGGTGGTTTCTCCTCATCTGGAGCGGTACCATTTTTCCCTTTCAGATGTATGTCATACCCCTCTTCAAATTTTATAATATGTGGGGGCTTTATGATACCCGGATAGGAATGATACTTTTTTACATGGCTATCTGTATTCCATTCTGTGTGTTTATTTTTAGAAATTATTTTATTACCATATCTTTCCCGATTCAGGAGGCAGCTACCCTGGATGGATGTTCAAGCTTTGGTATCTACTGGAGAATATTTATGCCTCAGGCTAAGCCAGCAATAGCAGTGCTCATTCTCTTTCAATTTACCTGGATCTGGAACGACCTTCTCTTTGGAATGATTTTAACCAGAAGTCCCCTGGCCAGACCTATAATGGTTGGCCTGGCACGACTTCAAGGTTTTCGAGCTGGCACAGGAACCAATGTGCCAGCTTTAATGGCCGGAGCAGTTTTAGGCTCGCTGCCCACTATTTTGTTATTCGTCGGTTTGCTCAGGTATTTCATCGAGGGGCTTCGTCTCTCCGGTGCCGGGGAATAGCAGAAATACCACCAATCCTCATTACCTCTTTAGCTGATTCGAGAGGAAAACTTGGGGAAAGCATCACAAATTCCACTGACTGTCCTTCTCTTAAGGATTTAAATCCGTCTCACTTGAAAAAGAAGCGAAAACCCAGGGCAGCTTCTCCTTTAACTTTTGATTCCGGAGTTAACTGAAGCACGGGAGCGATTTGCAAAAAGAAATCGAGGGGTACTGCATCAAAAAGGTATTCCAAGCCCACAATGGCTCTTATCCCAATTTCATTATCTTCGCCTTCTTTTAATTTAGCTT
>NJBP01000082.1 GCA_005223085.1 Candidatus Aerophobetes bacterium Ae_b3b
CTCCTAATTTTAAATGCGAGGGAGGAGCAGAAAAGACAGAGATCGAAGTTACGATTATGAACTCCAGGGGACTTTCTTACTCTTTCAAAAAAACCAACTATGCCTTCTCATTTTACGCCTTTTTAGCCAAAGAGGGGGATTTTCTGGGAGTGCAGGAGGGTGAGGCTAGCTCTAAGTATAAGGACTGGTCTTTTTTCGTGGCCAGGAGAATAACTGAGGCCATAAGACTTTCCAGAAAGAAATCCAAAATCAACCCCGGAAGATATCCAGCTATCTTTACTCCCAAGGTGGTTCCCCTCCTACTTCAATCGTTGAAGGTGGGAATTAATGGAAAAACTGTGCAGAAGAAGGCCTCCCCCCTTTTGGGTAAGCTCGGAACTCGCATTGTCTCGCCATGTATCAACATCACCGATGATCCTCTATTCTCCTTTGGTCTAGCTACTGCTCCCTTAGATGGAGAGGGTGTACCTTCTCGCCGCACCCAGATAATTAAAGAAGGAGTGCTGAAGAGTTTCATCTATGATCTGCAAACGGCTGGTTTAATGGGAACTGAAAGTACCGCCAATGGAGCCAGGGGATACGATAGTCTCCCTTCCCCCTCCACCAGCAACTTCATCTTAAAGGCCGGAGATACTTCTTTTGAGGAGATGGTCAAAGACATTAAAGAAGGGATCATAGTGGATCAGGTAATAGGGAGTGGACAGAGCAATACTCTCATGGGGGAGTTCTCGGTAAACCTGGATCTGGGGTATAAGGTAGAAAAGGGAAAGATTGTGGGAAGACTGAAAGATATTATGGTGAGTGGCAATGCTTATACCATGTTCAATCAAGTAGCAGCCTTGGGAAGCGAGCTTCGTTGGGTAGGGTCTACAAGAACTCCGGGTATCTATTTTAAGGAGATAAACGTAGCGGGATAGCATTGGGGCCTAGACTCGATGTTTTTTCAAGGGTTAAAAATGAGGAAGGGATTGGTTCAGGTTTACACCGGGGACGGAAAGGGTAAAACTACTGCCGCTATAGGAGAGGCACTAAGGGCTAGAGGAAGAGGCCACAGAGTGCTTTTAGTCCAGTTCCTGAAAGGAAAGAAAGGCTCAGGCGAAATCTCTATTTTAGAAGAATTGGGGGTAAAAGTAATCTGCAAGGGAAAAGATCTGGGTCTATCCCTGAACAGGATAGTAGAAGATGAGAGAAAAACCATAAGAGAGGAGTGGAGCAATTTTTTAGATAAGATTAATGAGGAAGTCTTGGCCGAGGGTTATGATTTGCTCATTCTGGATGAGATAAATGTAGCATGCCACTATGAGCTCCTCGATGAGAATAAATTGCTAAGGTTTATCAAAGAAAAACCAGATGGTTTAGAAATTATTTTGACCGGGCGTTACGCCTCGCCTCGTTTGATAAAGACAGCTCACCTGGTGAGTGAAATAAAAAAAATTAAGCACCCTTATAATGAGGGAATAAGAGCGAGGAAAGGGGTAGAGTTCTAACTATAAGCTTATTTCCCCCAGAAAAGTCCCCCTGTTTCCTGGTAAAACTCTACGGGAACATACTTTGTCTTTCCTGCCGCCTCTTTTAGGGGAACGGAGATGATCTCGGTCCCTCGAACAGCTGCCATCTGACCGAATTTTCTTTCTTTTACCAGTCCTATAGCTTTGATGCCAAAGCGAGTAGCCAGGAATCTATCAAATGCGGATGGCCTTCCCCCTCTTTGCAGGTGTCCTAGAGTTACTGACCTGGTCTCTAGCCCTGTCCTTTTGGCGATCTCCTTCTCCAGCACCCTGGCAATTCCTCCCAGAAGGATGTTGCCGAAAGCATCGGTTTTTTCATCTTTTACCACCTCACGGGAGAGGAATTTGCTTCCCTTGGCTGCCTTGGCCCCCTCAGCTACAGCAACGACACTATAACTTTTCCCCTCATCTTTTCGTTTAATCAAAGTCTGGCAGACTTCCTCAATATCAAAGGGAACCTCGGGGATCAAAATGATGTGGGCTCCTCCTCCGATTCCTGCTTCCAAGGTCATCCATCCGGCATGGCGTCCCATTATCTCTACCACTAGAACTCGACGGTGGCTTTTAGCAGTAGTATGAACTCTGTCCATGGCTTCCACTGCAATATTAACGGCAGTATCGAAACCGAAGGTGTAATCAGTTGAAGAAAGATCGTTGTCGATTGTTTTGGGTACCCCTATGGTCTTGAAACCCTCTTCATAGAGTTTGCCGGCTACCCCAAGAGTATCATCTCCTCCAATAGCTACCAGAACATCAACTTCTGTCTTTCTTAAGGTATCCTTTATTCTTTCAAGACCTCTTTCCTCCTTAAAGGGGTTGGTGCGGGAGGTATGGAGGATGGTTCCTCCTTCTCGATGAATATCCTCTACCTTCTCTTCGGTCAGACGTTCCCACCTATTTTCTAGAACCCCCAACCATCCATCGAGGAAACCTATTATCTCGTAACCTTCTTTTATCCCTTGAGTGACTATACCTCTAATGGTTGCGTTCAACCCCGGACAGTCTCCTCCCCCGGTAAGAATACCTATACGCATCAACTACCTCCTTCTTTAGCCTGATCAAATTCACTTGAAGCAAATTTTACCATAAATCAAGGAGCTGTCAATCACACGAACCATTGAAGAACCCTACCCACGTATAGCATTTCTGGCTAAGACCATACTATGATTGGAAACTAATTTGCGGTTTTCAATGAGGCACATGAGTTTATCGGTCAAAAAACCGGACAAATTAGAAATTGCCATAACGTATTTATCTAGCCTAGCGTTAAAGGTAAAGAGGCTGAGTTACGCTGAGTAAGAAGGTGTAGCATCATCTCACAATTACGAACGACTTCATATCCCTAAAATTGCAAGCGAGCATTAAAAAGAGACAGATATTCAACTTGAAAAAAAAGAGGGAATTATTACGGATGAAATATGGAAAATGTGCAAATTTGTAAAAAGAATTGATATCAGCCATTATTGTCAACTTCACTAGATTCAGTTCCTGTAAACCATTTTCCTATGATTGATTTTGCCTCTTGAGAGGGTACGTAGCTTCTATCATTCGCAGGTTTTTCATCAGCCCAATGGAAAAAATAGATACCCTGGAGATAGTTTCCCCCTTCGAATTTACCATTTACTATCTGTTTCTTACTCCATACTTCATAAAGCGCTTTGTATGCTAAGTATTGCTCCTCGAAATTAGACTCACCCAGATACCAAGACCAAGGCTGGTATGTACAACCTCTTTGACTGGCGTAGCCAGCTTCGGTCACCAGTATAGGCTTGTTCATCCTTTCTTGCCACCTGTCCAAGGTAGCGACCCACAGTTGCCAGCCATCTAGCAGATCTTCATAAGAAGGATTATGATATCCGTCCTTGACTTCAGCCCAAGGTTGGTACCAATCGTCTCTGCGATTGATTGGAAAGTAGAAATTCATGGCGATAACATCTAATTTATCCCAGAACGGAACGGTCTCATAAGCATCAAAGTTAGAAGCAAAAACAATTACTCCTTGGTAATGTTTTCTTGTATTATCAATAATTTGCTCCCATTCTTCTTTATATTTATGAGTAGAATTTAGTTCGACACCAATTACAAACTGTTCTACTTCATTCTTTTGTGCTAGTTTCGCATAGTGTTCGATGAACCCGCTGTAATTCTCAAACCATAAATCCCAATCATCCGGTCTGATCATGCCCATCCACTCACCCTTTCTTTGATGCTTAAGGTTCACTAGTGGTTCGAAAAGAACGTTGAAACCTCTTTTGTGTAATTTGTTAATAATATATTCTAAAGATTCATCAGAAGCTGTTCTTTCTTCATCTACAAATATGGATGAAGAGTTAATGTTCTTCTGATAAAGTACAGTTTTTAGTTTTACCCATTCTACTCCTACATCTTCCCAATGGTCTAGTTCTTTGTTTATTTGATAAGAAAAATATGTATCTTTTGAGTATGCAACCAAATCTATTCCCTTTTGAAAACTTCTTTTGGCCAAAATTACTTTTTCTTCAAATGATTTTTCTTTTTCAAGTAGATCATAAATAGAACGAAATTCATATCCCATGTCTCTTAAAGAGTTTATTATTCTATTCAAGGATTTTTCCCCGAGTTCTTGATCTCTAAATAGATAAGGATGATAAAAAAAGGATATTGAAGGGTCTTCAAAACAATCATAAATTTTTTTGGCATTAGTTATTATTCCATTGATAGATTCCAGGGAAGACAGGGAATATAACTCAAAAGGACTAAAAATAGTATTATCCCTCTTAAATATAAAAGGCACATTAATGCCATTCCTATCATCATATATTATAGGAAAAATTTTTTTGAAAATTTTGTAGTCTACCTCACTTGCTTTATAGTGAGGGGTTTCCCATATATCTGTACTAAGCTTCGCTTTTTTCAAGATATTTAAAGCACTGATTACTCTTCTTTGAGCGAATTCTTCACTATCTCCTTCAATAGGTTTATTTTTAGATTCATCCCAGAATTCAAAATCAATTCCAGTTTCACCGTCATATTGATGAGTATATCCATGTAAGACAGGTACTCCATTTTTAGAGATTAATAATCTAAGAGAATGTAAAAAATCTATATCTTGATCTATTGTCAAATCCATCTCTTTAGCTGGGTTGATATATCTGGGTATTATACCAAAATGGAATGGAATGTTCTCACTGAATAAATAATTCCCAAGATCATTCAATGGTTGCGTATTCCTATAAGTGTATTGATTCAAATCTTCTAATCTAATTAGAGCAGTTGCCTGTTTTTCATGGTGACCAAAAGTTTCATGTAGTACATTAAAAAAAGGAATTTGTTCATCCAGGTAAGGAACAGCAGGAGGCAAATAGGAAACATATAAGAAATTCTCATTTGCATTTACAATAGCAGGATTTCTTTTTCCAGTTTCATCATCAACTAACCATGCCAATACTTCAGCTTTTGCTGGGTTTGTAAGGTGTACGAGTGATGTATCGGTGGGGTTTAGTCTGAAGTCATAGTTTCGGTAGCTTATTCTATTAAAATCCCTAGAATGCTTGTCAGAAACTCTAAAACCGAGTTTTCTGGTATTTAATTTCCAAGGATGATAATTGATCCATAAGACTTCTTTGGTGGTATGATTAACATCATTTATCAATGCTCTGGGAATCCTGATACGATAATTTTCCCCAATGTACATCAAGACGTCAAAATTATCAATTTCTCGCTTTTCATAATCTTGAACCAACTTCATATGGGTATTAATATCCCAATGAGAGGCAATCAAATCTCTAAACAACTCAGCTCTCTCTAAGGTGGTAAGAGGACCGTCATTTTGAAAAGCTTCTGTGTATAATATAAGGACATTTTCTATTCTGGGATTAGTTTCAGGGGTTTTCTTGGGAAGATACCCTCTTTTACTCAAGATCTCAGGTATATCGGCATCTTTCGTGTCTTCAATCGGTTCATACTCTCCTATTAGTCCTTTTTGAACAAGCTCATCACCAACATTTTTTACTTCTTCTTGGCTACCATTCACATCCACAATTACTCTGGTGAATTCTTTACCATCAACTCTTGCTTTTGTCAGGTATGGAAAATAACCAGCCCCTTCTAATCTTATTCGTACTTCTAGCGCATTTTCTTGGCTAAGGTACGAATTAGCCAAGAGGTCATATTCTATTCTATCCAGAGAAGTTGCAGATGCTGCGTTTGCCAGTAAAGCTAAACTAATCCCCAGGTTAAGGATCTGTATCCCAATACTATATAGAATTGAATGACTTTCTTCATTAGCTTGATAGCCGCCACCAACCATATCGTCAAGATTGCTTCCTATCACTTCACCTTCCCCCTCTATTTTTGGAATTCTCTCTCATTTATGAGCTTTACGACTACGACAACGGGTATACTGAGAGGCGTGTACCCTCTGAAGTACTTGATTTAAAAGGAAAACGGCCTATTCTTCCAATTATTTCCTTTTCTAGTGATTTACCCAGATAATCTAACAATTTATGATATTTTTTGCCTTATTCTACAGTAACTGATTTTGCTAGATTTCTTGGTTTATCTATTTCACACCCTCTTTCCTTTGCGATGTGATAGGCCAACAATTGCAAAGGTACTACATTTATAACTGGAGATAGTTCTTCTATTGTCTCTACCGTAGGTATAATATAGTCTTTATCTGTAAGTATATGCTTGAGGTTTTTGCCGTTATCTG
>NJBP01000032.1 GCA_005223085.1 Candidatus Aerophobetes bacterium Ae_b3b
CTTCTTCCTCAACTCCAAGACTCGTTAAGGTAGCTGATATAAGGCTCCTTCGAGGAAAGTCCCTCGATACGCGTATAAATCTTCTGAATGCTAATACTTTCCTGGTACTATCAAGATTTTTGGCCTGACCTTCCCCTGCAAAGACTTTTTAGCAACTTTTAGCTATTCCTCTGCGCAGTCCGCCTAGAGAGGTAAATCTATCCTTTGTTTTTTCTCTATGCTCCTATAGCAGGCCTCAACAAGCTCAACAGATTTATATCCATCCCAGGCTGAAACGGCCGGCTTTCCTTCTTTTAAAACACCGTCAATGAACAGACGGTCTTCCTCAACATATCCCCACTTAACTAACTCAGGATATTGAGAATAATCCCTCATTATTATTTCTCTTTCTAATCCTGAGGAGAAAGTCACCTTTTCCATCTCTTCGGTAATTATAGCTGAATGCTCGCCAAAAAGTTCTATTCGCTCAAAGGGAAAAACCCAACTTGCATGAGCGGAAGAGAGAAATGTGGCTATCCTACCAGAGGTAAAGGTCAAAAGCAGGGCGAAATCGTCTATTTCTTTATACACACTTTTTGCGCCAATACATTCCACCTTCTTTACATCCCCTAAGAGCCATCTTACCATATCTAACAGATGAATAGTTGATTCATACAAAAATCCTCCGGTAATATTAGGATGGGAAACCCAGGGGGGATTTTTAAGCTCTCCCCGGTTCATCTTAACGTGGGCTGAATAAGGGATAAATTTTCCATTTTGAATGAGGCTCTTGGCAAACTTATATGCCGGAGCAAATCGGCGATTGTGTCCTATCTGATATACAATATTCTTGGATTCGAGTAGTTTTAAAATCCTTTTGGCATCCTGAAAGTTAGTAGCCATAGGCTTTTCGCAAAATATATGAATATTTTTCTTTAAGACCTGCAAGGTAAGCTCTGTATGTGTAGTATTAGGGGTGGTAATATAAATAGCATTTACACCTTCGCCAACAAGATCATCTAAAGAAGCGAAGGTTTTAGTTTTGAATTCTGCTGCCAGAGCTTCCCTGGCTTCTTTTTCAATATCCACTATCCCTGTTAAAGTAGCTCGCTTATCCCCGGCTAACATTTGAGCGTGAACTTTTCCCATATGCCCTGCTCCTACTATTCCAACTTTAAGTCCCATTTTTGCATCTCCTAATTTTTAAGTCCCGTCTTATACTTCACTTCCTTAATAGAATTTCAGTGTAGTTTTATCAAACCTTTTACAAAAATGCCAAGAATACTTTTACCTTGCTTTGAGTACCTGGAAATTAACGGTAAAAAATCCTTGGCAGGAATAAGGTGATGTTTTGGCGGTAAGGACCAGAATAAGGCAAGAGGTTACTTTCCGTACTTTGCAGAAAATTAGAAGAACAATCCCTTAAGCACAGCGATTGTTGTTTGTCGCGCCTCTTTAACCAGCTTTTCTGGATCCCACCTCCAATATTCTGGCCTAAAAAGTTCGACAGAGACCATTTTATTGTATCCGATTCCTTGTAGTCCTTTAGCGATTTCCCGTAAGGGTATGATACCTTTGCCGGGAAGCAAACGATTCTTATCCTGAAGTTCATTTCTTGGTAAATCTTCAGAATCGTTGATATGGAACATGAAAATTTTTTCAGGGTCTACTTTTTGAAGGGATTTCAGGCTCGAACCACCAAGATAGAAATGAAAAGTGTCAAAAACCAGGCCTACATTTTCAAGATCCCCAGTTTTAACGATATCCCAGCAGGTAGCTAAGTTGTTCACTGAAGAATCTTCTCTTCCGATGAACTCGAATGCTAGAGCCACATCGTAATCCAGTGCTATTTTGGATAATTGCCGTAAACTTTCTACCGACTCCTCTATAATCTCTCTTTTCGTTATGCCGGGTGGTTTATCATTGGGTACCACCACCAAGTATTTACATTTAATTCTATGAGCAATTTCACTTAAACGTAAAGTCTCATCTTTAATCTGACCAAAGTCCTCTTTGTTTCTAAAAGTGATATTTTCTATAGAATTAATAGCATAGGGCTTGATTTTTGCTCCAGTAAATAAATTTACTAAACTGGTTAAATCTTTTTGACTTAAATAGTCATTTAATTTAGCTTTCCAAATTTCCAGTAAGTCGTACTCAGCTTTCTCGGCAAGATATATGTCAGTGAACAAGTCTGCATTCTTCATAGTAGTAGCCCCATTTAATCCGATAAGCATACCGGCCCTCCCTTTTGAATTGATCCTTCCGACCCGAGAAAATCAAATTCTGGCAGCCAACAAAGGGGAGTCTCATCATAATAAGATTACCTCTCGTTGGGGGTGGGATAAGTACACCTATAGTAGCTCCCAGTATTGGCTCCAATCTCTTGTAAGAGAGCAACCTCCAACCACGGCTGAAGATATAGATTCTAGCCTCATATCCGTAAAATCAGGGACTAACCAATTCCCCTTTTATTATGCTTTCTTCGAGTCTACTAACCGATGTTTCTTCCTTTTTGATCTCTCCTATCTTTATTCCCCGATCCAAAAGGACAAACTTATGAGCCACATCATAAACCTCACGGATATTATGGGTTATGTAAATAAATGATATACCTTCTTTTTTGTTCAAATCTACTATTAAGTTTTTGATTTTACCTCTCTCTCTTACACTTAAAGCTCTAACCGGTTCATCTAAGACAATTAGCCGAGCTTTGTAGTATACGGCTCTCCCTATTTTTATCCCTTGCCTTTGTCCCCCTGACAATTCACTCACTTCAGTTTTCGGATCAATGTCCGATGTTATCCCGATTATATGGTAAACAGTTTTAGTTCCTTTTGACATTTTGTCTAAGTCCAAAAATTCAATTGGTCCCACTCTTTTGGCGACAATCTCATCACCTAGGAAGATATTTCTTCGGATTTCCAAATCTTCAGCGAGCCCGATATCCTGGTGAACAAAGTCTATTCCTGCTCTTCTAGCCTCTTCAGGGGAAGTAATATTTGCCTCTTCCTCTTCTATGTAAATTTTACCTTTGTCCGGTTTGTATATTCCAGCAAGAATTTTTACCACAGTTGTCTTGCCAGCGCCGTTATCGCCTACTAATCCCACTATCTCTCCCGGAAAGACTGAAAAACTTATATCTTTAAGAGCCTCAATCCGACCAAATCTTTTTCCAATGTTTTCAAACTTAATTAAAGGATTTTTCTTTTCACTCATCCTATCCTCCACTCTTACTTCATTTACATAGCTTCATATGAAACTTGCCCATTTATGGATCAAAAAAAGCTAAGTCAATACGAGTTAATTGCCGAATACTTCTTAGCAGAGAGTTTAAGATGTAAAAATGCTCACGACTTAAAGTCAGACACTTGGTTTATTGGCAGAGTTTTCTTTCTTAGGAACGGCAATAGAAACTTATTTAGCATTACTCCTCCTATTAACGCCAATCCCACAAAACTGATAAATGAGTAAGGAGGAGCGCCCATTAAAATTAATCCACTACTGAGTGAGGAAAGGAAGATCGCTCCTAAAACTGCTCCGATTACAGAGGCCCTCCCTCCACGAAGTGAACAGCCGCCAATGACACACGCAGCTATACTTTTCAGAGCCATACCATTTCCTAAGTCGGCTGAAACGGAAATCAATTCACTCGCTGCAGTCATTCCAGCAAATCCGGCAATTGTGCTACACAGTAGAAAAGCCTTCCATTTCGTTAGTCCCGGTGAAATGCCTCGTGATAAACTACTTTCTGCATTACTTCCCACAGCAAGAATGTGATTTCCGAATTTTGTGTAAAAGAGAATTATTTCAAAAACGATGGCTAAGGCTATCATCCAGATGATAAGAGCACTCCATCCTCCTCCTATAGCCCCTGCCAACATTTGAGGCAAAAAAGAACTTTTCGTGGAGGTAGAAAGACTTCTTATAAATCCTCGACTAATAAGATAAATTATACCTCTACCAAAAAATAACATTCCAAGTGTCGCTATTAAAGAATTGATTTCAGCTTTTGTAACTAATAACCCGTTTATAAAGCCAAAACCTGCTGCTATTAGTGTTGCTAAAAGAAAACTCGCATATATACTTATGCTCTCCGTAAAAACAACGAAAAGTAATGCTGCTAATCCAAAAACGCTTTCCACACTAAGATCAAATTCACCGGAAGCTAGCGTGTAGCTTTGACCTGTTGCAAGCATGCCTATCCATGCACCGTTCACCAGAATTGTTTGAATAACGGGTAAGCTCAAGAAGGCTGGATTTTTAAGCGTGAACAATGTAAAAAGAAAAACAATCGAGATAACCGCACCTGCTTCTCTTCTATTTAGGAATATTTCGAAAGCTTGGATTACTCGCCCTCTTTCTTTCACTTCTTATGAGACCTTCCGATTCTTGTCTTTCTTCGAGTTTTCCATCTCCGTCTCTATGAGCTTTAACTGGCAGGCGTAGGGGGTAAACCATGAGTTTTACCCCCTACGAATCAAGCTCAACCTGTCCGGTTTGGTATGGCAATTACCGCCATGCTACCAACTTGTTGTATATCTCTTCCCCAAAGATTCCCTTTACCATCTCAATGAACTTATCTACGTTTGTTTTGTCTATTACAATCGGTCCCGTTAATACATCCGCCGCAGGCGATAATCCATACCTGCTATACATGTAAAGGATCGTCAGGGGAAGGTAGGCTTGCAAGTAAAATCCTTGTGACTGGGCGGCGACTATTATCCCCCTTTTGATTCCTTCCAGACTGGTCGGACTCGCATCCACACCGATTATGTCGACCTCGTTCTCCTTGCCAAGTTTTTTCAGTACACTTACAGTCCAAGGCTCTCCATATGTAGTAACAGCAAAAACCATATCTACCTCTGGGTTAGCTGTAAGGTAGCTAGTCATAACGCTCATAGACTCTCCTGCATCTGGGGATAGGGCAACTTTCTCCGTGGGTACTCCTACTTCTTTCATTGCGTCCTTCATACCTTTAGCTCTGGCTTCTAAGCCCACATGGGCCGGATTAAACTGAAAAACAGCCACTTTAGTAGGTTTACCCCGCAGCTCCAGATATCTCTTGCCTAATCTGTACCCTGTAAGGTACTCGTCCCCACCAACATATGTCAGGTAAGGTATACGTTCGTCTTCGGGTCTTGGGTCCGCAATGTTGAAAGCCACCACAGGAATTCCTTTTTTTATTGCATCCCTCAGTGTAGCATCAAACATTTCAGGAGCAGTCATGCTGACTATAAGGCCATCTGGAGCCATGGCTATTGCTGTTTTTAGCATCTGTAGTTGCCCTCTTGGCGTGGGACTAGGAGGCGTAAGATATTCAACACTCACATCAGAATATCTTTCTTCAAATCTCTTCATTCCTACAGTGAACCAATTAGAGTTGGGGTCTGCTGGACCCATGTGAGAAACATAGAAAAACTTATATTTCGGCTGTGCGTTTGCTGCTTGGCCAGAGAAAACCCCTATAGCTAACACTGTCACCAACACAAACAGCAAGACAACCTTAAATTTTCGTCCACACATATTAGCCACCTCCGGTTTGAGATGTTTTTACTTTCCCGTGAAACCTCTCCAAAGAGAGATTAGTCTCTTCACAGTTTTCTCTTTGGAAACTTTCTTTTATCCTCAAGCTAGACTCACCTAACTATTCTCTCACCTCCCCTCAGGCTTTTATTTCTAGCTTTCATCTTTTTAGCCTTCTCTCAGCATTAGCCAATTTTGTCGTTTTCTCCAATATCTGTCCTCTGCAAGCTCTTTCTTACTCAGAGCTTCTAAAAGGGGTCACTCAAAAACCTAAAGAAGAAGCCGACCATCCCCACGTCGATTCACAAAAATCGATTTAAGGATAGGCAAAGTTTAAGAAAGTTGTTATCGAACGAAAATTAACTTCTCACCACCCTCCTGACATAAGACACTTTTTCTAGAACTTGACTGGTTACAATATCCGCATTCTTAATATACTGTCTGGCTAGCATTTCAATGTTTCCCTGGCAAGCAATGGTGAGATTAGTAAAGACAAATTCCTCTGAAGGCTTACGATTTATTAAAAGATAGTTATGCAATATCCTGACCGACTCATAGCCCTGGAAAAAGGGATCCTGTTGGATACTCGCCTGCACTATTCCTTCCCGAATAAGCTGAACGGTCTCTTTAAGGAGATCGAAACAAATGAGCTTTACGATCCCCCCTTTTCCGGCATCCCTTACTGCATATCCTGCTCCAAAAGGACCGCCCGCAGTCACATAAATACCTCCAAGATCAGGACAAGATTTTAACACCTTTTGGCTTATGTTATACGCTTTCTTAGGTTTATCGTGGTTTTCGTATATTCCTATAATCTCTATACCAGGAAAATACTTTTGGATCTGTTCTTTAAAACCTTGAAGTCGTTCTCGATGTCCCAGAGTTCTGTAAAAACCAGTAATGATAGCCACCTTCCCTTCTCTATTCAAGAACTCACCCATTAGCGTTCCTGCTACTCTACCAGCTGTTAATGAGTCCTGTCCAATGAAACACATCCTCCGACTTTCCGGGGCATCTGTGTTGAAAGTTACCACAGGAATCCCACTATCTACAGCTTTGTCAATTACCTTACTTAAAGCATCCGGATCCACCGGTGCCAGAGCGATTCCGTCTACTTTTTTGGCAATGAGCTGTTCCATCACAGTGATTTGATCAGTGGTATCCCAGCTTCTTGGTACAACCCATTGAGTCTCCATTTCAACTTCTCGTATTTCATGGGCAATAGTGCGTGCTCCTGCTTTAACCTGATACCAAAGAGGGTCCTCATTCTCGTCTACAGGAACAACGATAGGAATCAATAATCTTCTTTGGGTAGCCAAAACTCTGGCTGGAATATACGGCTTATAATTGAGGTGTCTGGCCATCAAAAGAACTCTCTGTCTGGTATCTTCACTGACCCCGGGACGGTTATGTAAGGCTCTATGAACTGTGCCTCGTGAAACATTAGCAGCTCTGGCAATATCGTGTACTGTCACTCTCACTTCTATCCTGCTCCGCCCTAGCAAACTGTGAACACGTGCACGCAACTCATTTCCGACCATTTCTCAAATTATTCTGTGACCAGAGCCAGTTCTGGCTCCTTTACCCCTTTGCGGTCTCCGGTTAGACGAATATGCGGACTCTATCGGTTGCGCCTCCTGGAAAAGTACGAGTTTGCGGATTGGTGGGACTTTCAATCTCATTATTTGTTCTCGTTTTTTGTGTTGCAGTTTGTGCACGTGTATCATTATATAGCAAAAAAATATTTTGTCAATCCCCAGCTCGCAGGGCCATCTCTTGGTGCGGAGCCCAACGTAAATAGTTACCCTTAAAGTATATCATATTTTTCAGAATATACAGTTAGTGCGCGAGCTTGACAAAGAAAGTACCCTACCCTATTATATGGTGTAAAAATTCACTCTTTTAGGATAAAGATGAGCTAAATGCATGAGGCTATGTTTTATGAGAAGCTGGGAGATGGAAAAGCAATCTGCCAGCTCTGCCCTCATTACTGCCGGGTAGGAGGGGGCAAAAGAGGAATCTGTGGAGTCAGGGAAAACCGAGAAGGAAAACTCTACAGCCTGGTTTATGGAAAGGTAATATCGTTAGCCACAGACCCCGTAGAAAAAAAGCCTCTCTACCATTTTTACCCTGGCTCGGCTGCTTTTTCTTTGGCTACGGTGGGATGTAATCTGAGGTGTGTGAATTGTCAAAACTACAGTATTTCTCAGCTTCCCAGAGAGAGGGAAGAAATTGAAGGAAAGGATTATACCCCTGAGTCCATCGTCTCCCAAGCTAAAAGATCTGGATGTAAGAGCATCGCTTATACCTATACCGAGCCTACTATCTTCTTTGAGTTTGCTTATGACACATCCAGGCTAGCCCGAAGGGAGCTCATCAAAAATATCTTTGTTACCAATGGGTATATGAATAAGAAGGTCTTGCTAAAGATAAGTTCCTATCTGGATGCCGCTAATGTGGACTTGAAGTCTCTCAGTGAAGACTTTTACCGAAAAAACTGCGGGGGTAAACTCACTCCGGTTCTGGAGACCTTAAAACTCATGAAGAAAATAGGGATCTGGCTGGAGGTAACTACCCTCATCATTCCCACCCTGAATGATTCTGCAGAGGAGTTAAAAAGAATAGCTGAATTTATAGTTAATTTAGGACCAGATACTCCCTGGCACCTCAGCCGATTTTATCCCACTTACAAACTAAATGATCTTCCTTTCACCTCTACAGAAACTCTTCATCTAGCTCGCCAGATAGGCCTCGAGGCAGGCTTAAGATATGTTTACACCGGAAACGTTCCTGGAGATGAGGGTGAGAACACTTACTGCTACAACTGCGGCAGAGCGCTTATTCGACGCCATGGATACAGAATAGAGAAATTTTACCTTAAGGAGGGCAGGTGTAAATTCTGTCAGACTAGAATAGACGGAGTGGGAATGGAAAAATGAAATACCAGGTCAATATCGGATTAGAAGTTCATGTGGAGCTCTCAACAGAGAGCAAGTTTTTCTGTGGATGCAGCACCAAATTCGGAGCACCACCCAATAGCCAGACCTGCTCCATATGTCTGGGTCTACCGGGAGTACTTCCCGTCATTAACAAAAAGGCTGTAGAATACACCCTTTCCGCCGCTTTAGCCTTAGACTGCGAAGTCAGCCGTGTCTGTAGATTCGCCAGAAAGAATTACTATTATCCGGATCTACCCAAGAATTATCAGATCTCCCAATATGATGAACCCCTGGCCAGGGAAGGATATCTGGAGTTTGAGATAAACGGCAAGCTAAGAAGAGTTGAGATTGAGAGAGTCCACCTGGAAGAAGATGCCGGCAAGCTCATTCATGGGGAGGATACCCAAAACCCCGAAGATAGGAAGGCAAGTTTTATTGACTATAACCGAGTCGGGATTCCCTTAATGGAGATTGTGAGCCAGCCTGAGCTTAATTCTCCCGAAGAAGCCTATCAATACCTGGTTAACCTCAAAAGGATCTTGCGCTACTTAGAGGTCAGTGATTGTAACATGGAAGAGGGGTCTTTGCGCTGCGATGCTAATATCTCAGTTTCTCCCACGCGAGAAAAGTTGGGAACTAAGACGGAACTCAAAAACATGAATTCTTTTAAAGACTTAAGAGATGGACTTGAGTTGGAAGTAAAAAGACAATCAAGCCTTTTGGATAGAGGAGAAAAGGTTATCCAGGAGACCCGGCTGTGGGATCCTAAGAAAAAGAGAACAAAAGGGATGAGAAGTAAGGAAGAAGCACACGATTACCGATATTTCCCTGAACCTGATCTTTTACCTATCGAAGTGAACGAGGAGTGGAAGGAGAATTTAGCCACAGAGCTTCCTGAACTTCCCCTTAAGCGATATCAAAGGTTTATAAAAGATTACAGTCTTCCTCCTTATGATGCGGGAGTTCTTACCGATACCAAAGAACTAGCTGACTATTTTGAGAAATGTGTGGCGGGTTTTCCCCATCCTAAACTGGTGAGTAACTGGATAATGGGAGAGTTTCTGAGGCTGGTCAAGAAAGCCAATATTCCAATACCACAGGTCAAAGTGAGCTCTGAACAGATAGGTAACCTGCTGGCGCAGATGAAAGAGGGAACCTTAAGTGGGGGGTTAGCTAAACTCGTCTTCGAAGAGATGTTCAAAACAGGAAGGAATGCAGAAAAGATAATCGAGGAGAAAAAACTTGTGCAGATCACTGATGAGCTCAAATTGACAACCATAGTGGAAGAGGTGGTAAAAGAAAACCAGGGGGCGGTGGACGACTTTAAAAAGGGCAAAAAAGAAGCTTTGAGCTTTCTAGTGGGACAGGTAATGAAAAAAACGAAGGGGAAAGCCAGCCCTCAGGTGGTTAATAGACTATTAAAAGAAAGGGTAGGTTCTCTATAGGACTCTACGCTGCTCTCGACATGCAATTAGGTAGCGTCAAAAATAATATGGAAGAAATGCAAAAAAGGAAGATATTACTTGATGAAACGCAGGATAAATCCTGCGGCTACCAATTCAAAAAAGTAATTATATAGGGAGCATTGATGAAGAAAGATCTTCTCTCTATTGCGGACTTAAGTAAAGATGAGATTCTTCACCTTTTTGAACTCTCAGATTACCTAAGAAATCTACTAAAAAGGCGAAGACCTTATCACCCCCTGGGGGGTAAAACCCTGGGAATGCTCTTTCGTAAACCTTCTACCCGTACCCGTCTTTCCTTTGAAGTGGGAATGCATCAACTGGGTGGATGTGCTATATTCCTTTCTTCTCAAGATCTCCAGCTAGGAAGAGGGGAAACCATCGAGGATACAGGGAAAATCTTTTCCAGATATGTAGACGCCATTATGATAAGAACATTTGATCAGGAAGAAGTGGTAAAAATGGCGCAATCCTCCAGTATCCCTGTGATCAATGGCCTTACTGATCTTCTTCATCCCTGTCAAGCTCTCTCCGATTATTATACGCTCTGGAAGAGAAAAATTGATTTACAAACCATAAAATTTGTCTATGTCGGGGACGGGAACAATGTCTGTAACTCTCTCCTTCTAGGGGCAGCCCAATTAGGGATTGATGTCGTTGTCTCCAATCCCAAAGGATATGATCCAAACTCAAAGATAATGGAGATAGCCAAAAAAATTGGTAATGGTAAGATAGTAATCCAGAGAGATCCTTTAAAGGCGGTGCAAGAGGCGGATATCGTGTACACCGATGTCTGGACAAGCATGGGTAAAGAACCAGAAAAAAAGATGCGCCAAAGGATTTTCCAGCCCTATCAGGTCAATGAGAATCTTTTGAGGAGGGCTAAAAAAGATGCTCTGGTAATGCATTGCCTTCCTGCGCATAGAGGCGAGGAGATTACCTCTGAGGTTATGGATGGTAGTCAAAGCATTGTTTTCGAGCAGGCGGAAAATCGCCTGCATTTACAAAAAGCCATACTGGTGGAGCTATTGAGTTGAAATATCTTAACCTTCATTCATGGGAAGTGAGTCCTGAAGCTCATCTTCTGGTTAACAGATTGAGAAAAGGAATTTAACTATGAGAAAAATTAGAAAGATTATTCTAGCCTATTCTGGAGGATTGGATACCTCGGTAATTCTTTGCTGGCTTAAGGAAAAATACGGGGCTGAGGTCATTACTTACACCGCTAACCTGGGACAGAGTCAATCACTTGACTTCATAAAGGAAAAGGCCGAGAAAACAGGGGCTGCGAAAGCTTATATGGAGGATCTCAGGGAGGAGTTCTGTCGGAAGTATGTTCTTCCAGCGCTGCAGGCAGGAGCTCTTTATGAAGGGAAGTATCCTCTGGCCACAGCTCTAGGACGTCCCCTCATCGCTAAAGGACTGGTGGATCTGGCTGAAAAAGAAGGAGCCCAGGCTATTGCCCACGGGTGCTCAGGGAAAGGAAACGACCAGGTAAGATTTGAAGTAACGGCACGAGCATTGAATCCTGAAATTATCATCCTGGCCCCCCTAAGAGAATGGGAACTAAACTCAAGAGAAGAAGAAATACGATATGCTCGAGCCCGCAGCATTCCCGTGGAGGTGAGCGAGGAATCCCCTTATTCCTTTGACAGAAACTTATGGGGAGTAAGTATTGAATGCGGAATTTTGGAGGATGCCTGGCAGGAGCCTCCTGCAGGAGCTTTTCAGATAACTCGCCCTCCTCAAAAAGCACCGGATGAACCCACTTATTTGGAGATTGAACTTGAGGAGGGAGTTCCTTCAAAGTTAAATGGTAAAACCTATCCATTGGTTAATCTAATAGAGGAGTTGAACAGAATAGGGGGAATAAATGGCATCGGGCGGATTGATATGGTAGAAAATAGAGTGGTGGGGATAAAATCAAGGGAGATTTATGAGGCCCCTGCTGCTGTGATTCTTCACTGTGCCCACAGGGAGCTCGAGAAGCTAATCCTGGACCGGGAAACTCTCCATTTTAAGCCCATCATTGCTCAAAAGTATTCTGAACTTGTCTATAATGGACTGTGGTACTCTCCCTTACGTAAAGCTCTGGATGGTTTCATCTACCAAACTCAAAAAATGATGTCTGGCCAGGTTAAATTAAAGCTTCACAAAGGGAATTGTCAAGTGGTAGGGAGAAGGTCTCCCTATTCCTTGTACGATAGAGACCTTGCTACGTACACTAAGGAAAGCACGTTCAATCAAAAGGCGGCTCCAGGATTCATCCGTATCTGGGGACTACCTCTGAAAACTATGGGTAAAATGAGGAAAAAATGATTTCTCGGTATACTCTTCCCAGAATGGGAAAAATCTGGAAGGAAGAGGAAAAACTTAGACTCTGGCTTAAAATAGAGATTCTTGTCTGCCAGGCCTGGGCTGAGCTGGGAGAAATCCCCCCGGAGGCAGTCAAAAAGATAGAAAAAGATGCCGCTTTCGATATCAATCGAATAAAGAAAATCGAAGAAAAGGTCAAGCATGACCTTATAGCTTTCCTTACCAGTGTGGCCGAACATCTCGGTTCTGAGGCTCGCTATATTCATTTTGGACTTACCTCCTCCGATGTGGTGGATACAGCTCTTGCCCTTCAGATGAAAATGGCCGGCGAGATAATCATCCAGGATTTAGAGAAACTAACTAAGGTTTTAGAAAAAAAGGCCCGAGAGCACCAAGGGACTTTGATGATGGGAAGAACTCATGGAGTTCATGCAGAACCCATCAGCCTGGGTTTGAAATTCGCTCTCTGGTATGAGGAGAGCAAAAGAAATTTAGAGCTAATGCGGCGGGCTAAAGAGATTATCTCCTGTGGCAAAATTTCGGGAGCAGTGGGAACCTATGCTCATCTTGATCCTCGCGTGGAGGAATATGTTTGCCGTCGGTTAGATCTTACCCCCTGCTTGATCTCCAACCAGATAATTCAGCGAGACCGTCATGCACAATATCTTTCTGCTCTAGCTATCGTTGCTTCATCTTTAGGTAAATTTGCCCTGGAAATTAGAGGTCTGCATCGAACCGAGATAAAAGAAGTCGAAGAGGGGTTCAGTAAAAAACAAAAAGGGTCCTCTGCCATGCCTCACAAACGTAATCCCATAGTATGTGAGAGAATCTGTGGTCTGGCTCGCCTGGTAAGGAGTAACCTACAGACTGCTCTAGAGAATATCAGTCTTTGGGGAGAACGAGATATTTCCCATTCCTCTTCCGAGAGGGTGATAATTCCCGATTCCACCATCCTGGTAGATTATATGCTAACAAAATCTATTGAGGTTCTAAATAACCTTTTTATTTATCCTGAACATATGAAAAAAAATATGGCCAAATCGAAAGGATTGTTTTATTCTCAAAGAATAATGCTAGAGTTGGTGAAAAAGGGGCTTTCCCGGGAAAAAGCTTACGGGCTCGTGCAAAGAGTTTCCTTGAAGTCCTGGCAGGAAGATAAAGATTTTCAACAACTGATCGAGCAAGATAAACAGATAAGAAGATACTTTAAAGAAGATGAACTAGAATCTTTCTTTGATCCTAAGTATTACCTTCGTTGGGTGGATCACATCTTTGACAGACTAGGAATCCTGGCGTAAGAAAGGCGGAAAAATGAGTATTTTCGTACATCCCACGGCCATAGTAAGTCCAAGGGCAAATCTAGATGAGGGGGTGAAAGTAGATCCTTATTCTATAATTGGAGAAAACGTGACTGTTGGTAGAGAAACTAAAATTGGTCCCCATGTTCAACTGGATGGCTGGACTCACATCGGTAAAGAATGCACTATTTGCAAGGGAGTAGTTATTGGAACCTTGCCCCAGGACATAAACTTTGAAAATGGAAAGAGCTTCGTAAAGATAGGAGACAGAAATCTTATCCGAGAATATACCACTATTCATAGGGGTACCAAGGAAGGAAGCACTACTCGCATAGGGAATGACAACTTCTTCATGGCCTACTCTCATATAGCTCATAATTGCCTCGTTGAGGATGGAGTGGTAATTGCCAATGTAGGCACCCTGGCCGGATATGTGACAGTGGAGAAAAAAGCCATAATTGGAGGCTTAAGTGCGGTGCACCAGTACGTAAGGATCGGTACCTATTCTATAGTAGGAGGATGTTCCAAGGTGGTCAAGGACGTACCTCCCTACACCAGGGCAGATGGTCATCCTACCACTCTTTGGGGACTAAACACCGTAGGGCTGCGTCGCGCTAATTTTTCCCTCCCGACAAGAAAAGTCTTAAAAAAAGCCTACCAGATATTGTTCAGATCAGGTCTAAATACCAGCCAGGCCGTGGAAAAGATTTCCAATGAGTTAGAATCAAGTCCTCCAGTCCGACACCTCTGTGCATTCATTAAGAACTCACAAAGAGGAATATGTAAAGAAAGGTGAGGTAAGCGGGATTGTCTTCTGCCTCTGCTCCATGTCCATAGTTCAGGCCCTAGTTCTCGGTCTCTTGCAAGGGGTTACCGAATTCCTTCCGGTGAGTAGCTCTGGCCACTTAGTTATTGTGCAGCACTATTTAGCACTCGAACGGCCCCTGGTATTGTTTGACGTGGCTTTGCATACGGCAACCCTGGTAGTGGTTCTAATTTACTTCCGAGGCGATCTAAGCAGCATAATAGGCTCGTTCATAAAATTAAAGCTACACCATTCTCAAGGAATACTGGAACGTAAGATCTTCTATCTTATCATGGTGGGCACCATACCTACTGTGATTCTGGGGCTAATTCTACGGGTTTGGGTAAATTTGTTGTTCACCAGAGTGGGCCTTACCTCCGTTATGCTCATCATTACAGGAATCATTCTCCGCGTAGGGGAAAAAACAAAGAGAACCGGCAGAGGAATAAAAGAGATGGGTATAATGGATGCCTTCTTAATAGGATTGATGCAAGGGATAGCTATAGTCCCAGGCATATCTCGCTCAGGAGCTACCATATCTACCGCTCTCTTGAGGGGGATCAACAAGGAGTTTTCCTTTCGCTATTCCTTTCTCCTTTCCATTCCTGCTATTCTGGGGGCCTTAACTCTCTCCTTAAAAGATGCCTTAATAGAAAAAATTTTTCCTCTTCACCCCCTTCCCTGGATAGTGGGAGCCCTATCTGCCTTTGCTGCCGGATATCTTTCTCTGGTTCTTCTTCGAAAGACTGTTGTCAAGGGCAAGCTTTCTCTATTCTCCTACTATTGCTGGATATTAGGGATAGGATCTCTCATCCTATGGATTAGCAGGGGGAGAATTTGACATTTAAGATGGTTTTACTACCATAAAAAGCAAAAAGGAGGAACTCAATGATTATACACGTCCGGATTGATGAAGAGACGTGTACTGCCTGTGGAATCTGCGAAGAGACCTGCCCTGAGGTGTTTGAAGTTAGTGATATGGCCGCGGTAAAGGAAGATGCCGATTTTAATGACTTTGAGGATGAAATAAAAGAAGCGGCCGAGGAATGTCCATCCGAGGCCATCGAGGTAGAAGAAGACTAGATTAATTTATATAGGGGAAAAGGACTGGAAGTCCCTTGAAAGGCGAAAAAGAATGTCATGGGGATTTGATAGTGAAAAACTGAGTGAGGAGAAAATAGCTAAACTGAAAGACCTGGCAAAGCTTGCCCGGGGAGACATCCTCAAGATGACCACTCTGGCTAAATCAGGTCATCCTGGAGGATCGATGTCCAGCATTGACATTTATCTGGTTTTGTACTCCTGTGCCAATCTGGATCCTGCTCATCCTTACTGGGCTGAGCGTGACCGCATCGTAATAAGTCACGGACACACTTCTCCCGGAGTTTACGCTGCTTTAGCTGGGGTGGGTTTTTTTGAGGTGGATAGTGTCATTACCAGATTCCGCAAAGCGGGAACTATCTTCGAGGGGCATGTCGAGCGAGGAATTCCTGGTGTGGAATGGAGCAGTGGTAATCTAGGTCAGGGCCTTTCTGCTGGCTGTGGATTTGCTTTGGCATCTAAACTGCATCAGCGAAACTATCAGGTTTTCGTAGTTATGAGTGATGGTGAGCAGGCAAAAGGTCAGGTGGGAGAAGCAAGACGCTTTGCCAAAAAATATAGCTTAAACAATCTTACGGTAATCATCGACTACAACCGACTCCAACTGAGCGGTCCTCTTGATAAGATTATGCCTCAGAATATTAAAGAAAACTACCTTGCTGACGGATGGGAAATTCTCGAAGCGGATGGACACGATTATCAGCAAATTTATCAAGCCATCCGAACGGGGGTAAAAAATACCCAATCTCCGATAGTCATCATGGCCAATACCCTTATGGGAAAAGGTGTCTCCTTTATGGAGAACAAATTTGAATTTCATGGTATGCCTCTAACCTCCGATGAGTGTGCTACTGCTCTTTCAGAACTTGGCCTTGAGAACGATATGGAGAGATATCTTCACCTGAGAAATAAAATTCTGGAAGGGAAACCGGAGAAAAAACGGCCACCTGAGAAAATCAAGATAGATAGCGGCCAGCCCCGTAGCTATGGGCCAGACGAAATAACTGACAACCGCAGTGCATTTGGTCAGGCCCTTAAAGATTTAGGCCAGCTCAATTCCAATCGGCCTGGTAGAAGTCCTTTAGCTGTGCTGGACTGTGATCTGGTAGGCTCAGTCAAAACCCAAAAATTTGCTCAAGATCATCCGGACCATTTCTTTCAAGCTGGGATTCAGGAGCATAATACCGCTACGGTGGCGGGTGCTCTCTCCACTCAGGGGATTGTCACTTTCTTTGCTGACTTCGGAGTCTTCGGTGTTGATGAAACCTATAACCAGCATCGACTAAACGATCTTAACCAGACCAATCTCAAACTTGTCTGTACTCACAATGGTATTGATGTGGGTCAGGACGGAAAAACCCACCAGTGCATAGACTACGTGGGTATAATCAACAATCTCTACGGATACAAAATCATTATTCCTGCCGACCCTAATCAGACCGATCGGGTTATTCGCTACATTGCCAGCCAACCCGGTAATTTCTTCGTGGGAGTAGGTCGCTCAAAGTTTCGCGTAATTTTAAAAGAAGACGGCAGTCCGTTCTTTGCTGGTGACTATCAATTTCGCTATGGAAAGGCAGAAGTGATACGAGAGGGAAATCAAGCCGCCATTATCACCACCGGAAGTATGGTCCACCGCGCTGTCCAAGCCTGGGAAACTTTAAAAAAAAGAGGCTGTCGAGCACGGATAATAAACGTTAGCTGCTTGAGTAACCTAGATGAGAGCACCTTAACCGAAGCTGCTGGAACAGGGATAGTGGTCACTTATGAGGACCATAACGTCAAGACTGGACTCGGCAGTTTGGTGGCCAACTTTCTGGCTGAGAATTCCCTCGTCCCACGATTTCGAAAGTTAGGTATAACCAGTTACGGTGGCTCAGGACTGTCAGAAGATCTTTTCAGGATACAGGGATTAGATATAGAATCCCTGGTAGAAACTGTCCTAGGAGGGAGGTGAAAAGATGGCCAAACTTAAAGAAAAGAAGGCTTTGATGATTATAGCGGAAAGAAACTTTCGCGATGAAGAACTGTTGGAGCCCAAAAAAATACTGGAGGACCGGGAAATAAAAGTTACCATTGCCTCCACCTCCTTACAAAATTCCAGGGGTATGTTAGGAGCGACAGTTAAGCCGGACCTATTGCTAAGCAGCGTCAAGGTCCAAGACTATGATGTAATTATCTTTGTGGGAGGTGGCGGGGCTAGCCAATACTGGAATGATCCGCTGGCTCATTCAATTGCTCAAAAAGCGGTGCAAAAGGACAAAATCCTCGGTGCTATCTGTATTGCACCGGTAACGCTAGCTAATGCAGGAGTCCTATCGGGGAAAAAGGCCACTGTCTTCTCTTCAGAAATAAGCAAATTAGAGGCCAAAGGAGCTATTTACACGGGAAAACCGGTTCAAGTGGAAGGAAAGATTATCACTGGAGAGGGCCCACAATCTGCCGAACAATTCGGTGAGGCTATAGTAAAGGTTCTGGAAAATTTGCCTGAATAAAGAGAGGGCGAGATCGAAAACAAGAAGGGGGATTCAAGAGAGAATATCAACAAAGAGAAAGACTAGCAGCAAGCCACAAAGGTCCAAAAATTGTGCCGGACAAAAGTTAAACAATGACAGAAGGTGAATTTAATACTAGTTTTCAGACTGAGATAGATATCTTCATATTGTCATAGGGGTTGTTCATCAGACAATTCAGAAAAATCTGGGTGATATTCAAGAATTCAGCAAAAAAGTAGCTAGGGAGGGAAGAAATGGGAGTAGCAGAAAAAGATAAACCCATAGCCAATCCCTTAATAGTACTTCGCGAGGAGTTTGATGACTGGGCGATCCTTTTTGATCCTGATACTGGGAATGCTGTCGGTCTTAATCCGGTAGGGGTATTTATATGGAAGCTGCTTGACGGCTCTCACACAGCGGAAGACATTTTAAAAAAGCTGCGAGAGAGCTGTCGGAACGTGCCCGAGGAGGTTGAGGATCATCTTCAGGATTTCATTCAGAGTTTAGTCGAACGAGGATTGGCTGGTTATGAAGCTAAAAAGGCCTAACTTATTATGAAACTAATGAGTAGCCCACAGTCCCTGGATTTGGATATCACCAACCGCTGTAATCTACGGTGTAGGTACTGCAGTCATTTCACCAGTGCCGGGGACGTAGGTCAGGATCTCGCCAAAGAAGAATGGCTCCAGTTTTTCGAGGAGTTGAATCGCTGCACGGTCATGAATCTTTGTATCTCGGGAGGAGAGCCTTTTTACCGCCAGGATCTCCCGGAGCTTATGGAAGGGATTGTCAAGAACCGGATGCGATTTACAATACTCAGCAATGGGACCCTGATTACCAATGAGATGGCGGCGTTTTTGGCTTCTACTCATCGTTGCGACGGGGTACAGGTTTCCATTGATGGTTCCAACCCCGTGACGCACGATGCCTTTAGGGGTGAGGGTAGTTTCTCCCGGGCGATGGAGGGAATTGAGCATTTGAGGAGACACCGGGTCTCGGTACCGGTACGGGTCACCATTCATCGAGAGAATGTCCATGACCTTGAGGGGGTAGCAAGACTCCTGCTGGAAGATCTTGGGCTTCCATCATTTTGCACCAACTCCGCCTCTTTTATGGGACTTTGTCGAAGAAATGCAGAAGTCCAGCTTAGCGTTTCCGAGCGCAGCCTGGCCATGGAGAGCCTTTTGAACCTGAGCAAGAAATACAATGGCCGCATCAGTGCCATGGCTGGTCCTTTGGCTGAGGCGAGAAATTGGTTGATGATGGAACGAGCTCGACGTGAAAGAAGGGAAAGCCTTCCCGGGGGAGGTTATCTTACCGGTTGTGGGGGGCCAATGAGCAAAATGGCGGTGCGTGCCGAGGGGGTTGTCGTTCCTTGCACTCAGCTCAACCATATGGAGCTCGGTCGCATCAATGAGGACGATCTGATAGAAGTCTGGCAGAATCATCCACAGCTTAAGCGCCTGAGGGAGCGGGGCACTATTGCCCTGTGTGATTTTGACTTTTGTACGGACTGCGACTACATCCCTTATTGTACTGGTAGCTG
The DNA here is from genome assembly GCA_005223085.1 of Candidatus Aerophobetes bacterium Ae_b3b. Taxonomy (GTDB): domain Bacteria; phylum Aerophobota; class Aerophobia; order Aerophobales; family AE-B3A; genus AE-B3B. The sequence continues at coordinate 19,469 of NJBP01000032.1, forward strand.
TCCGGCACTCGCGTATACGATTTTGGGCAAGGAAAACCATCCCAGTCCTGATGCCTGTCTGAAAAGGTTCTTGGAGGAGGGGGGAAGACTTCCGGATGAAAGCCTGATGAATTCCTCCGGAAACAGACATTAGTACTGAGAGATGGTCAAGCAAATGGCCGAAAAAAAGGAAGATCGTAGATTTTCTCTCAATCAAATTTATTTTTACCTGACCGAGGGGTGTAACCTCCGCTGTCGTCATTGCTGGATTGCCCCCAAATACCAGAGTGAAAACAACTCTTATCCTTCCCTTTCTTCGGAGCTCTTTCGAGCAATAATCAAGCAGGCCAAGCCTTTGGGACTTTCTGGGGTCAAGTTAACCGGGGGGGAGCCGCTCTTGCATCCTCAGATCCACGAAATCCTGGAGGAGATTCGAGTCCATGATCTCCGGCTCACCGTAGAGACTAATGGTGTTCTGTGTACGGAAGGTCTGGCCCAGAAGATGGCTGCGTGTAAGAATCCTTTTGTCGCAGTGAGTTTGGATGCAGCCGATGCGGAAACCCACGAGTGGGTAAGGGGAGTTTCGGGCTCTTTTGAGGCGGCCAAGGAGGGCCTTCGGAATCTGGTAGAGGCGGATCTTAGGCCTCAAGTCATTATGACGATTATGCCTGGCAACAAAGACCAGATGGAGGCGGTGGTGCATCTGGCTGAATTGCTGGGTTGTGGTTCGGTCAAGTTCAACATTCTCCAGCCCATCGCCAGGGGTGAAAAGATGCATGAGGAAGGCCAGACCCTCGGTATTGAAGAGCTGGTGGAAGTGGGAGAGTGGGTAGAAAACGTTCTTTCTTCCTCAACCAACCTGCGGCTTTACTACTCCCATCCGCTTGCTTTCCGCCCCCTTTCTAGGATGTTTGGCGATAAGGGGGATGGATGTGGGGTTTGCGGGATTCTCGGCATTCTGGGGGTTCTGGCAGATGGTTCCTATGCCCTCTGCGGTATTGGGGAGACGGTACCGGAGCTGATTTTGGGGCATGCAGCGAAGGATGACCTGGAGGACGTCTGGGACCGCGCTCCGGTTCTTCAGGAGCTGCGTGAGGGACTTCCCCAGCGTCTCGAAGGGATCTGCGGGCAATGTCTCATGCAGAGTCGTTGCCTGGGAAACTGCATTGCCGAGAATTACTACCGGAGTCAGAGTCTCTGGGCGCCCTTCTGGTTCTGCGAGGAAACCCACAAGCGAGGACTATTTCCGGGGTCACGATTAGCCCTGCAAAGATCGAGGAGCGGCATCGCGAGCCAATGAGGAGATCTAGTACGTTTATAAAAGCTTATGAGCAAGAGCCCGTTTGGTCCGGAAAGAGGCGGCCCGGAGAGTATCCTAAAAATTCGCTCTGGTGGACCGGGGCGGGACTCTCAGCGCTATGTCTATATTGCGAGAGACCCCAGGTCCCTTAGGATTCAAGCAAATAATTAGCTCATAAAGGAGGTCATCATGGGAAAGAATGCGAAGAACAAGGCAATCATGGAATATGACAGGCCTCGGCTTATCGAGCTGCGGCCCTCTGTACCTGCGTGGGGCTGTCAAGCGGGAGGTCCGGTGGGTTGCGACAATGGTTCGTTGCCCTATCCGAACCAGTTTGCATAGAGACCGTTGGGTTCTGGGACCGGCCCGCAGCAATCTTAGGACCGGGGCGGGACTCTCAGCGTTATGTCTATATTGGGAGAGACCCCAGGTCCCTCAGGATTCAAGCAAATAATCAGGTCATAAAGGAGGTCATCATGGGAAAGAATGCCAAGGAGGAAAAGCCGGTCTATGAGAGGCCGAAACTAGTGGAACTGGACACACCAAGCGCTTCCGGGGGCCTAGCATGTGTTAATAATGGGTCCCTTCCCAATCATATACCTTAACCTAGTGTGGCGCGGAGACCACCTAGGTCCCGAGGTTGTGTTGAGGGGTGTCCGGGGGGGTACTGCGGCCGGTGGTAGGTCTGCGGTGATGAGTGATGAATATCTGTCGGGGAATTGAGTCCGGTGGGGACGGTGGAAATTTAGGGTCAACGGGTACTATGGGCAAGATCGTGTATTCGCTGGTGCTGGGCGACGGGAGTAGCTGGTGCCTGGTGGGCACGCCAGATTCGAGACCATGGGTGGAAAAGTTCGCCTCGATCATGAAGCTCGCTCCTGATGAAGGTGATCGGGATAGCGAACAGCCGAGAAAGCTCGTTTTCGTGAGACATTCAGGACAAGCTGGGTATGCGGAGCCGACGGATCTCTTCAGCCCGAGACCCGAGGAGGAGCTGCCGCAGAGTGGATGGGAGAGTCGTGATTGGAGGTCACTCCGGTTTTGGCAGCACCCAGCGGTGCCACACATCATTTGTGAAATCGGGAATGAGGGGAATCATGAGCTGGATATCATAAGGATGTGGACCTCTCTATGTATCCTTTATTTAGGAGTACTGGACTCAGGAGGACTTGCCCTGCACGCTGCCCTTGTTGAGCAAGATGGCAAGGGGATCTTACTGGCTGGTCCCGGTGGTTCGGGAAAATCCACTTCATGTGGTCGCCTTCCCCGTCCCTGGTGGGTCTGGAGTGATGATCAATCTCTCATTGTTCGTGACAACCAAAAAGGGTACCTGGTTCACCCCACTCCCACCTGGAGTGATTATCTCTACCGACGATCCGCACAGACGTGGAAGGTTGAGCACCATCTTCCCCTTGAGGCCATATTTTTTATGGAACAGGCCGGATCCGACGAACTAGTTCCCATGGGGCAAGGCAAGGCAGCGGTATCCATCAACCATTCCTCCACTGAGGTGTGTCGTCCCATGTGGTGGAATGTCAGTAAGGAGGAGAGAAAACTTAAGGAGAGGATTTTTGACAATTCCTGCCAACTGGCCCGAGCTATCCCTGCCTATGTCCTTCGTGTCAGCCTTACTGGCCGATTCTGGGAAGAGATGGAGAAGGTTCTTTAAGATGCCTGATGATGCTCGGAAATCTATATCTTATCTAGGACCCAGCATGAATCCCACCTTGAAGGCCCCTGACTTACTCCAGGTGGTGCCTTACCAGGGGAAAGAAATTCACCGTGGGGATGTGATTGTTTTTTGTCCTCCGGGAAGTAAGGGCATGATTGTTCACCGGGTCATCTCCGTTGATGCTCAAGGAGTAAGGACCCGGGGGGACCACAATACTGACCTTGATCGCTGGGTCCTCAGCCCTGATCGCATCGTGGGACGGGTGGTCGGGGCCCAATGGGGAAACTGGCGGCGCTCGATTTCCGGGGGCCTCAGGGGCCGATCATACGCGTTTGGAGTCAGAATCATCCGGATGATAGACTCCAAGATATCTCCCCTACTCCACCCCATCTATCACCGCCTCGCCCAAACAGGCATCCTCAGACGATGGCTACCTTTCGGGGTGGACACCCGTATCCTTTGTTTTAACCGATCTACGGGAACCGAGCTTCAGCTCCTTCTGGGTCGGAGAGTAATCGGCCGGCTCCTGCCGGGCAGGAATGAATGGGTGATCCGGCGACCTTTTCGGCTATTGGTGAATGAGGCGTCCCTTCCTCGAGGAGAACCCGATCATTCAGGGTCTTGTTAACCGACGGTGTTGCAAATAGATAACTCCATACCTTAAATATCACGGTTTCTCTAGTCTGGAATATCAGTGAGGGCAAACAGTCCCTATTAGTTGTTAGTAATTTCGGCCTTTAGTTTTCCGATGCGAGAGAGACTCTGAAGAGAAGAGAGGTTAAGTCTGCGCCTATGTTTGCCGAATAAGATAAATGGACGAAGAAAATAATATAGGTAAATCCACTTAGAGGAAGGAGAAAGATTGTAAAGATTATAGTATTGAACCAAAATAGCCGAAGGAGGAAACGCCTTTTTTATTAAGTACTTTATTCTGGGAATTATTCCTTTTTCCCGGAGCAGCTCAAACACTGCCTCAACAATAGGATCGGTTAAATTATCGAGGTTGAGGAAAGATTCATTTTCCAGTAGATATGAGAGTTTGTATTCACTGACGGTGGGTTCAAACTTTTTTAAAATTTCCTTCAAAACGGCTACCATCCGTAAGGCTGAGCACGCCCTCTCCAGGGGGTGGTGCGACCTGGTTAACATCCGCATCTCCAAGTGTGGTGGGGTGTTGGCGAGCGTGCGCCTGCTGGCCGCGGTCCGGGAGGCCGGGGGACGGGCCCAGTTGGGTTGTCAGGTCGGTGAGACGGGTCTGCTGTCGGCGGCCGGCCGACACCTGGCTTGTACCCTCAACCACCTGGAATATCTGGAAGGCGCCTACGACCGCTATCTGCTGTCGGTGCAGTTGACGGAGCCCGACATAACCTTCGGCACTGGTGGCTGGGCCCCGGCCTTGAGGGGACCCGGCCTGGGAGTGACGGTCCGCCAGCGAGTTCTCGAACGGTTCTGCGTCAGGCAATCAGCAGTTCCCTGGTAAAAGGGGCCATCCGTGCAGCCAACGGCCCAGCGCTCCGCGGCCACCGGCCTGTGGGAGCGAGTCTGGTCTGTGCCCGAGTGCCGGGCCCTTGTGGTGATGCTCCATGGCGTTCAGAGCCATAGCGGATGGTATATAGGATCCGCTGAGCGGTTGGCCCGGGCCGGGGTGGCGGTGATAGCACCCGACCGGCGTGGGTCGGGCATGAACAGCAACAATCGCGGCGACACCCCCAACTACCGGGTCCTCTTGGAGGACGTGCGACGAACGGTGGTGGAAGCCCGCCGGCTCTTCCCCGGACGGCCGCCCCACCTGGCGGGGATTTCCTGGGGTGGGAAGTTGGCCACGGCCTTTGCCCTGCGATACCGGCACCTGCTCCGGAGC
>NJBP01000033.1 GCA_005223085.1 Candidatus Aerophobetes bacterium Ae_b3b
AGGCTCGCCCTCGATGTGGACATAGATCCAGCCGTTTTTATCAAAGCGGTAACCCTTGCCATACTCAGTGGCCCCGATAGTCCCTTTCTCTGTGGTAGCTTCAATCTCTGCCGAAGATACCCCTATAACCAAACCCAGAGCAAAAACACCAATTACTACGACCTTCAAGAGACTTTTCCTATCCATTTTCAGACCTCCTTTTCATGTTATTATCAAATTTATATGATATTTGTGAGTATTGTTTAACGATACCAGTTTAGTTTTCCCAAAAGACTGCCTGTGAATTTATCACACCAAGAAATTTCGTCAAGCACCCGCCTTTAATCCAGATATTTCGAGAGTAAGACCGTCGGCTCCAGAAGCGCAGGATCCCAAAAAGCATTTTCAATATGGGGTGGACAACTTCAGATAATAGTGGCGAGAAGCTACCAGCTGACGTCCAACCAATTTATGTCGGATACGTACGCATAAATCCCAGCAAGTGGATTGTAAGTATTGGAAAAGTCCAGCTGTTGGTAAATTGACACTATCCCTTTTCTACAGTAGTATAATTCCCATAAGAGGGATAAGATGTATGATGGCAACAAATAGACAATAAACGTGTTTTAGGGTCTGGCAGAGATGATGAATTTTCCGGGGGTAATTTCCGAGGACAGAGAAGTTCTAGATAAAACAAGGATAGCTTAAGGAGGGCAAAGCAGATGCAGATAACCCAAAAACAGGAAGGAGAAGTTCACATTTTTTCCTTAAATGGGCGTTTCGATGCTCATTCTGCGGGCAATGTAGAGAACGAGTTGAACCTGGTCATATCTAAAGGAGAGCATAATTTACTCGTTGATCTAGATGGGGTCGAATATATAAGCAGTGCCGGGTTAAGAGTCCTTTTGGCAGCAACCAAAAAACTAAAAAAGGGAAAGGGTGAGATAAAACTCTGCTGTCTTAAGCCTTATGTAAAGGAAGTTTTTGATATTGCTGGATTTACTCAGATATTCAAAATTTACAATACTGTTGAGGAGGCAACACAGAGCTTCTGAACCTTTGGATAGTCTAGCGAGGGAAAAAATGGAAAACCAAGCCTCTTCCATTACCCTGGAGGCTTCTCTGGAAAACCTCAAGGCAGTAAATAGTTTCATCTGCAAATGGGCTAAAAGAGCAAATTTATCTCCTCGCAGCGAAAATAACCTCCTTCTAGCTGTGGAGGAGGTTTATGTTAATATAGTCAAATATGCCTACCCAGAGTCCTTGGGCAAGGTAACTATTTGTTGCCGCATGGACAAGAATAGCCTAATCTCAAAAATAAAGGATGCGGGGATTCCTTTTAACCCTTTGGAAGTTCCAGAACCTCGCCTTGTTTCCCGCCTGGAAGAAAGAAAGGAGGGAGGCCTGGGACTCTTTCTTATGCAAAAACTTGTGGATAATGTGGGGTATGAGAGAGAAGGAAACTATAATGTATTGACTCTGGTTAAGAGTAGAAAAAAGAAGATAAAGCGTCGGGAAAGCAAAGACAACTGAGGAATATGGGATGCTGAATTCTATTGCAGAAGTAGAACTTTTACTTTTACTGGTGGAAAAAATATGTGTGGTAATTGTTGTTGCCTATCTTATCACCCGAACAAAACATTTCCACAATGTAATTGATAAACAGCCTACCTTCGGGGATCGTCTAATATTAATTTTAGCTTTCGGTGGATTTTCCATATATGGCACCTACAGTGGAATAAAGATATTCGGGGCTATCGCTAATACCCGAGATCTTGGTCCAATGATTGCCGGTCTGGTAGGAGGACCTTTTATTGGACTGGGAGCTGGCTTAATTGGTGGCATACATCGCTATTTTCTGGGCGGCGGGTTCACTGCCATCCCTTGTGCTCTGGCCACCATAATTTCTGGTCTTTTAGGTGGTCTCATTTATGAGCTTAGAAAGAAAGAGTTCATCGGGGTCCTTTGGGCAGCTCTTTTTGCTATTTCCATGGAATCCTTTCATATGCTCCTTGCTCTCTTGATAGCTAGACCCTTTGCTGATGCTCTTCAACTGGTCAAAGAGGTTAGCTTACCTATGATTGGTGCCAACTCGATAGGAGTGGCTATCTTTGCCCTAATTATAGTGAATCTAATAAAGGAAAAAAGAACAAGCTCTGAGAGGGACCGATACTATGCTGAACTCGAGCGTAAAATTTATGAAATGGAGAAATTATATCGATTGGGAGTCGAGGTAAGTTCCACTCTTGATATTAATGTTGTGCTGGATCTATGCATAAATACAACTGTAGAAGTACTTGAGGCTAAAATGGGGTTTATCTTTCTGGTGGATGAAAAGAGCCACCAGTTATTTCTTGGTTCAATGGCAGAATTTGAAAATGAAGGAGTTCGCCCACAAAGCTCACCATCAGGAGGTTCTGTGGAAGTCGTCAAGCGAGGGGAACTGCGGTTGGAACAGGGAAAAGGCATTGCTGGCTGGGTAGTCAAAAATAAAAAACCACTTCTTGTTAATGATGTTGATACCAAAGAACTGTTGTCGAACCCTATTTATGAGGATTGTGGGTTTGAAGTCAAGTCCATTCTTTGCGTGCCGCTACTGCTAAAGGATAGGGTTATCGGGGTTATCCAGGTCTGCAACAAAAGAAAAGATGGTCTTTTTAGTAGGGAAGATCAACATCTGCTTGTTTCTTTTGCTGTACATGCAGCTATAGCTATTGAAAATGCCAAACTCTACCAGGAAGTAGCTGAAAAGGAAAGGATGAAAAAGGAATTAGAGATCGCTCATAGGCTCCAGACAAGTCTTCTACCTGATAACCCTCCCCAGATCAAAGGCTATCAAATCGCAGCTATAAGCGTTCCAGCCAAGGAAGTTGGTGGTGATTTTTATGATTTTATTGATGTTGCCGATAACAAAATTGGTTTGGTTATAGGTGATGTTGCGGGGAAGGGACTACCGGCGGCTTTATTTATGGCACTTTCTCGAAGTTTTCTGCGGGCTCAGGCTATCGGGAACCTGGAAGCAAAGACAGTTATGGAAGGAACCAATCGATTAATTGCTAACGATGCACGAGAGGGGATGTTTGTAACTGCCTTCTATGCTATTTTAGATATACCCGGTAAGGTCTTAAAACTTTCCAATGCTGGCCACAATCCACCCTTCCTTTTTCATTCAAGCATGGGTAAATGTGAAGATCTGAAAGTGGAAGGTATAGCACTGGGTGTTCTTGATGAGGCCCAGTTCCAGCAGAAAGAAATCATTCTCAGAAAAGACGATATTGTAGTTTTCTATACCGATGGTATCGTGGAAGCTATTGATAAGAACAACCAACAATTTGGAGTGGAAAGACTCATCAAAATATTCAAGGATAACCCTCACCTCCAAGTCTCCCAATTAATTAAATCGATAGAGAAAAAAGTGGAAGAGTTCACCAAAGGTCAACCTCAATTTGATGATCTTACTCTCATGCTTATAAAGGTAACCTAGCCATATTCGGTCACTACCAGGGTTACCGCTTTGTAATCCCTTGAGATGAGGGGTAGTAACCAACTACATTCAGGGGGTCTTAGCTATGTGGGAAGTCTTGGGATTGATAGTAGCTGGTCTTGGTCTGTTTTTCGTAGGCGTAAAGATGATAAGCGAAAACGCCAAGCAGATGGCCAGCCGCCGTCTCCGCATGCTCGTAGCCAGGTGGACGCAGAGCCAACTACTTGCCAGTTTGGGTGGAGCTCTATCCGGCTTTGTTACCCAGAGCACTTCAGCAGCTACCTTTATTGTTGCTGGCCTTACATCAAGCGGGTTGATGACCGTTAGAAAGGCGCTTCCCATCATCATCTGGGCTAACGCGGGCTGTTCTATATTGGTACTGCTGGCAGTACTCGACATAAAATACGCGGTCATGCTTCTGCTTGGCGTGGCCGGGATAAGCTTTGCCTTCAGCAAATCGGTGAAGTACCGGTATGCGGTGGGGATTCTCCTTGGCATTGGCTTATTGTTTTATGGCCTTCAAATGATTAGGAGTGGGGCCTCTCCCTTAGCAGAAGTGAGCTGGCTTCAATCTTTTTTGTACCGTATAAAGGGCTCGTATGTTCTCGCTTTCATAGTTGGACTCTTGTTAACGTTTGTTTCACAGACTGCAATTGGTATTGTCATCGTTGCCATTACCATGACAGAAGCCGGGCTGTTCAGTGTCGATCAGACGATTATGCTCATTTACGGAGCACATGTTGGATCAAGTCTTACCACATGGTTCCTGGGTTCCGGTTTGAAGGGAACATCCAGGCAGTTAGTCGTGCTGCAGGTTCTGTTCAATATTGTGGGGGTGATCCTTTTTGTCTCACTGTTTTACCTGGAAGTATTGGGACATGTTCCTCTGGTCAAAAAGCTGGTTAGCATGATAACCTTGGAACTCGAGCAGCAAATGGCCTATGTCGTCCTCATTTTCAATTTTGGCATCCCTTTGGTTCTATCGTTTTTCCTGGATCCCCTTCATAGGCTACTGGTCAAGATCAGTCCTCCAACCCAAGAAGAAGATCTCTCAAAATTGCAGTTCCTACACGATCAGGCCCTCAATGATCCCGAAACCGCCATGGACCTTATAGAAAAGGAACAACTCCGCCTTGTAAAGCGCCTTCCGGGCTACTTGGAAAGTATCAGGGTCGAAAAGACCGGAGAGGAGTCACCGCCTTATGAGACCGTTCACAACGCCTCCACCGTCGTTGCCACAGAGATACAGTCCTTTTCAATTGATCTTGTTGACAAAAATCTTTCCCATAGAACATCTGAGCGACTGCTGAACCTGCAGAACCGTCACAGCCTCATTGTCTCCATTGAAGATAATGTGTACCAACTGGTGAGGACAATAGATCAGACAGACTGCTCAGCCAGGCCGCAAGAATTGATTCACAATGTTGTCGAGGGACTCCATACTATATTGTTAACCACTGTGGATGCGATGGAATCGCCCGAAGAATATAATATTGACTTGCTGATCAGCATCACTGAGGATAGAGGAGATTTGATGGAAAGGATTCGCAAGATGTATTTGACCAGTGAGAGAGGCCTGGAAGTAGCAGATAAATCTACACTCCTTTACCTCACCAATCTATACGAGAGGATTGTATGGCTCATAAGAAGGTGGGCAACGCTTTTGAAAAGTGCTCACCGGTTAAATCAAAAGGATAAGCAATAATACGATCTGTGAAGTCCGACTCTCATTCTATATCATATCCAAACGATGAGAAAAATTCTTTAAACCTTCTACGAAAGGAGAAAGGGATGGAACCTCATCCGGGTCAATAAGACAATCAATAACGGTAGGTTTGCCGGAAGCGATAGCCTTCGGCAAAAGCTCCTTCAGTTCGTTTGGTTTTTCGATCCGATATCCTACGGCACCAAGACCTTCTGCAACCTTAGCCAGGTTAACCTCCTTAAAGGTTGTAGCCACAGTGTTATCACCTAAAGAAAATTTCTGAAGTTCATGGACGAGCCCAAGTTTTGCATTGTTCTGTACTACCCAGACAACCGGAATATCGTGGCTCACTGCCGTTGCCACTTCCATCCCATTCATCAGAAAACATCCATCTCCCACCAAAGCTACCACAGGACGATCCCCGGCAGCTAATTTTCCTCCCACAACCGCAGCTGATGCATATCCCATGGTCAACATTCCAAAGGCAGAAATGAAGGCATCGGGTCTGCGAAATTCCATATAGTGAATCGCCCAACAGATATGATTGCCGGTATCCACGAAGAGGATAGCATTTTTCGGCAAAGCTTCCTCTAATTCTTTCACCATACGTTGCGGCTTGACCGGGACAGAGTCAGACCTTGTCTTCTCCGGTTCAATGTACATTCCTACCTCTCGCCGAAGCCTGGCAATCTTTTCTTCTCGATCTTTTCGTTTTTCCTTCTGTTCAACCAGATTCCGTAGAAGACGGAAGGAAATTTCATTAATAATTGTGCCGGCGTCTCCAATCAGTGGAATATCAGCCTGGTAGTTCTTGCCAATTTCCACTGGATCAATATTGATATGAATGAGACATTTTGAGGGTGCTAGCCGAGGGTCCCAGGACATAGTGGTGATTTGATTAAGGCTCGCTCCAACGACCAGTAGTAGGTCAGTCTCACTTGATTTAATATACCTTTCCGCCAGAGGTGAACCACAAAGACCAAGCACTCCTAAGGCCAAAGGATGATCCTCAGGGAAGGCACCTTTTGCCTTGGGTGTTGTGGCTACCGGAATACTCAACATCTCAGCCAGATCCCGGAGGTCCTCGCAAGCTCCTGAAGCCACGGTTCCACTGCCTACCAGTATTACTGGCCATCGAGCACGTGCCAGCTCTTGTGCTGCCTCTATCACCAAACGACGGTCAAAATACTCCATAGAGTGTCTATAGGTTGAGGGTGAGGGAAGATCGGTCTCGATCTCCTCTGACATGACATCTTTGGGTAAACTAAGGTGCACCGGTCCCTTTTTGCCGGTAAGAGCAACTCTTAACGCTTCACGCAATTCATCCACAGCTTTGTATTTAGAGATCATCATTGAACTTTGCTTGGTGATAGGATCAAACATCGAGACAGAATCGATTCCTTCCCTGGTTGAATCCTGAAAAGTTCCCTTGCCATAAGCCGAAGTGGGTACCTGACCAGTGAGAACTAACACAGGAACATTGTCCACAAAAGCATTAGCCACTCCAGTTACAAGGTTGGTAGCCCCTGGCCCAGAAGTCCCAAAGCATACCCCTAAAGACCTTTTGACTCTGGCGTAACCATCAGCCATAAAGGCTGCACCTTGCTCGTGTTTGGTAAGAATTGGTTTGACATTACTATTTCGATTACAGGCGGCAAATAATGGCACCAGACTGGTGCCAGGAACACCAAATATATACTCTACTCCTTCAGCCTCCAGATATTTTAAAATAAGATCGGCTACCGTCATTCTCATCGTTGTCTCCTTTTCAGATCATTTTTCTACAAAAAACTCCCAGTCTTTACCGGTATTCCAGTAGGTAAGATATTTGAGACTCTCTAGAATCTCGTCAAGCTCTGAAGCCACCAGGTATCCGTGGTGGAAACCCCTCTCGTAAGGCTCGCCCTCGATGTGGACATAGATCCAGCCGTTTTTATCAAAGCGGTAACCCTTGCCATACTCAGTGGCCCTGATAGTCCCTTTCTCTGTGGTAGCTTCAATCTCTGCCGAAGATACCCCTATAGCCAAATTTAGTTTTCCTAAAAGACTGCCTGTGAATTTATCACACCAAGAAATTTCGTCAAGCACTCGCTTTTAGTCCAGATATTTTGAAAGTAGACTGCCTAAGCATAGTGCTTACCTATCGCAGTCGGTCAGTTTGACAAATGGCGGCTTTTACCGTACAATCTCGAAAAATTAGAAGTTGGAAGTCAAATCACTGAATTTCGAGCCGGCGAAGAGAAAAACTACCAATGCTTCAAAGGAATAAAATATAGTGAGAGGTGGTGTTATGAAAAAATCTTTTGGCGTGACTCTGATGCTGGGTATAGTTGGAGTGTTAATGTTCGGATGTTGTGTGCAGAAAGCTTCATCGAGCAAAGTAGCGCTAGAAAAAGGAGTAACAAAAATGATACATGTGGGGGATATCGATATTGCCTACAAAAAGTTTGGTGAAGGGGACCCGCTCCTGTTGATAATGGGCTACAGTGGTACCATAGACCTCTGGGCTACAGAAATGTTGAAAGAGCTTGCCGCACGTTACCAGGTAATCATATTCGATAACCGGGGAATGGGAAAAACAACCGCTTCAGATAAGGAATTTACCATTGAGTTGTTCGCAGATGATACCCGAGGCCTCCTGGATGCTCTGGGCATTGAGCGCGCCCATGTACTTGGTTGGTCTCTGGGTACCTACATTGCCCAGGAGTTTGCACTCACCTATCCCGATAAGGTTGACAAGCTCATACTGTATGCCGGGGACTGTGGAGGTAAGGAAGCGATATATCCGGGCCCTGAGGTTTTGGACATCCTCGCTGATACCTCAGGTACACCTCAAGAGAGAGGAGAGAGGCTTCTTAAGACTCTGTTTCCAGAGAAGTGGCTGGAAGAGCACCCTGATCCCCGTACCTATTTCCCTAAGGTGACAGAAACGAGTCCCGATGAGAATATAGAGCGCCAGTACAAAGCCTGGCAGAACTGGAAGGGTACGTACAGCCGACTCCCGAAGATAACGCCACCTACCTTGCTCATTACCGGAGCCGATGATATAAATACTCCTTGGCAAAATTCTCTCATGATGATCGACCTCATTCCGGGAGCCTGGCTGGTTCAATTGAAAGACGGGGGCCATGGTGTGATGTATCAGTATCCAAAGAAATTTAGCCGAATTGTGCTCACCTTTCTTGAAAGCTAACTGTTTTCTAGTTCGGTGTGCCAGCAAGGACTTTCACCTTTTTCTCCCTTCATAACAGCTCATCGTAGAGCAATACTCAGGTGGTGCTCATTGCTGCTGGTCGTCCTCTATTTTTAACTCGCTCCCCGATTTTGAAATACTGTATGATAGTCAAGAATATCCGGATATGCCTTAATATACAAAGAGCTGTGACCTAATGGCAATTCCTGTAAAAAAGAAAGGATAAATAGTGTGCAGGCTATCCTGGTTGTTGGAATCGTTATTTTTACTGGTTTTGTTTTTGGAGAAATAGCTGCGAAAGTTAAACTCCCTAAGGTAACGGGATATATTTTAGCAGGTATATTATTAAATCCTGGTTTATTTAATTTTATTCCCCAAGACTTCGTAGATCACACCAGTCTTATTACCAATATCTCCCTTGCTTTCATCACCTTTTCGGTCGGTGGCACTCTATTATATTCTCGTATAAGAAAGTTGGGAAAAGGAATTCTTTGCATAACCATGTGTGAGGCTGAATTCACTTTTTTGGCCATCGTTATAGGATTTCTGGCCATAACGCCTTTTCTTATTCATCCTGCGGGCGCCACTTGGTTTACCACCTTTATTCCTTTAAGTTTACTCATTGGTTCCCTGGGATCACCCACTGACCCGGCTGCCACACTGGCAGTGGCACATGAATATAAAGCTAAAGGGGATGTTTCATCTACTATAATGGGTGTTGCTGCACTCGACGATGTTACAGGGATTATAAATTATAGTGTTGCTATCGCCATAGCCGGGATATTTATTCTCCATCAAAGTTTCAATTTGTATTCTTCGATATTAAACCCGTTAGTCGTTATTGGGGGAGCCATAATATTGGGAATAGCTTTCGGATTCCTTTTCAATTTGATCACTTTATTTGTAAGAGGTGAGACGGAGGGCGTGTTCATAGTCTTAATACTAGCTCTATTGGCACTATGTTTTGGTATGGCAGCACTCTTAGGTTTTGATGAACTTTTGGCGACAATGACCATGGGCATTACTGTTGTCAACTACAACCCCCGGAGAGATAAAATATTTAAGATTCTGGAGCGCTATACCGAACAATTAATTTTTGTTTTATTTTTTACCTTAAGCGGAATGCATCTCAAATTTTCGGTATTATCCACTTACTATATTCTCGTGTTATTATTTATCATTTTCAGAGCCGTGGGAAAAGTTTCAGGAACTATGCTAGGAGCCTCTATTTCAAAATCGTCTACCATGGTTAAAAAATATGCGGCAGGTGGTTTGATTCCCCAAGGCGGTATTGTCATTGGATTGGCACTACTGATCAAACAGAATCCTGCCTTTGATGGTATTTCCGATATTATTATCAATGTTATCCTTGGAGCCACAATTGTACACGAAATAATTGGACCTATTCTTGCTAAGATAGCGCTCAAAAAAGCAGGAGAAATAAAAGAAAGCGGTAAATGATTTTAGGGAATGGGTTTTCCTTTAAATTGAGTTGACACGTGACAGTTTTTGTTTTATCTATATGTAGAATATTGGAGAAAAATAATGAAATTAGATAGGTTTACTCTTAGGGCCCAGGAAGCTTTAGAAAATGCCCAGGCTATAGCAGGAGAAAATCACCAATCAGAAATTACCCCCGAACATCTTTTATTTGCTCTAATAGAGCAGAAAGATGGAATTGGCTCTCCCCTTTTAAAGAGGGTAGGAGCCGATACTAATATTATAAAAAATAGTCTTAAAAAGAAAATGGAAGATTCTCCCCAGGTCTATGGTGGTAACCAGGCATACATCTCTCCCTCTTTAAACGAGATCTTGAAAGACGCCCAGGCTGAAACTACTCAAATGAAAGACGAATATGTAGGAATTGAGCATCTTCTTATTGCTCTTTCTCAACATGATTCCTTCGCCAACCAGATCCTGAGAGAAAATGGGGTGAATAAAGACGCTCTTCTCAAAGCTTTAGTAGATATTCGTGGAACCGAGCGCATTACCGATCAGAACCCAGAAGAGAAATATCAAGCTCTCAAGCGTTATACCAGAGATCTTACTTCTTTAGCTGAACAAGGTAAACTGGATCCAGTAATTGGTAGAGACCAAGAAATACGACGTATCATTCAGGTTCTCTCGCGACGAACCAAGAATAATCCAGTGCTTATAGGCGAACCCGGAACAGGTAAGACAGCTATAGTAGAGGGATTAGCTCAGAGAATGGTAGCTGGCGATGTACCGGATAGTTTGAAAGGTAGACGCCTTTTGGCTCTAGATATTGGCTCGATGGTAGCCGGAGCTAAGTTTCGGGGTGAATTTGAAGATAGAATGAAAGCTGTTTTGCGTGAGATAAGGCGGGCAGAGGGCCAATTAACTATTTTCATTGACGAACTTCATACAGTAGTAGGAGCGGGAGCTGCCGAGGGGGCAGTAGATGCCTCAAATATGCTAAAACCAGCTCTGGCCAGGGGAGAACTTAGGTGTGTCGGTGCTACTACCCTGGATGAATATCGGAAAAATATAGAAAAGGATGCTGCTCTGGAGAGGCGATTCCAACCTATTTATATTGGAGAGCCCTCTGTTGAGGATACCATAGCTATTCTGCGTGGTCTCAAGGAACGCTACGAGATCCATCACGGAGTGAAAATCAAGGACTCAGCTATCATTGCCGCCGCGAGGCTTTCCCAGCGCTATATAACGGACCGGTTTCTTCCCGATAAAGCTATAGATCTTATTGATGAGGCTGCGGCTGGACTCCGCATGGAAATTGATAGTCGGCCTACTGAAATAGACGAAGTGGAGCGAAGGATAACTCAATTGCAGATTGAAAAGGAAGCTTTAAAAAAGGAAAAAGATAAGGACTCTCAAGCAAGACTGACGGAGTTGAAAAAGGAGTTAGCTAACCTGAAAGAGAAAAGCGATCATCTTAAATCTCACTGGAAGGATGAGAAAACTATTATTCAGAGAATCCGTGAAGTGAAAGAAAGAATCGAACAAGCAAGGGTTGAATCAGAAAAGGCAGAGCGAGAAGGAAGGCTAGAAAGAGCAGCAGAACTTCGTTATGGCACCCTTATAGAATTAGAGAAATTACTGGAAAAAGAAAATAACAGGTTAGCTCTGCTGCAAAAAAAACAAAAGATGTTAAAAGAAGAAATAGATGAAGAAGACATTGCCGAGGGAGTTTCCAAATGGACCGGGATACCGGTGTCCAGACTTATGGAAGGAGAAAAAGATAAGCTCTCTAAAATGGAGGAAAGGTTAAAAAAGCGAGTAGTAGGTCAGGATAGAGTTATAGAAATCATTTCTAATACCATAAGAAGAAGTCGGACTGGCCTGCAGGATCCCCGGCGCCCGCTGGGTTCATTTATTTTTATGGGCCCCACGGGGGTAGGAAAAACAGAGCTTTCCCGCGCTCTGGCAGAGTTTCTCTTTGATGATGAGGAAGCTATGATCAGAATTGACATGGGTGAATATACCGAAAGACACACCGTCTCCCGTCTTATTGGCGCACCCCCCGGATATGTTGGTTATGAAGAAGGGGGGCAACTCACTGAACCAGTAAGAAGAAGACCTTATTCAGTTATCCTTTTTGACGAGATAGAAAAGGCTCATCGCGATGTCTACAACACTTTACTTCAGATTCTCGACGACGGTAGGCTCACTGATGGACAGGGAAGGACAGTAAATTTCAAAAATACAGTTATTATTATGACTTCCAATATAGGCACTAGCTATCTGCAAGGAATGTCTTCCCAGAATCGGCAGAATACGGAAAATAAAGTGATGTCCGCTCTTCGAGCCCAATTTGCTCCGGAATTCTTGAATCGAATCGATGAAATAATCATCTTTAACCCGTTGGGGAAAGAGGAGATCAAAAAGATTGTGGATATTCAACTTTCGGAAGTAAATCAGCGATTAAAAGAAAAAGACCTCAAGCTTGAATATTCAGAAAAGGTGAAGAATTATCTGGCTGAAAAAGGCTTTGACCCGGATTATGGAGCAAGACCACTAAGAAGAGTTATCCAGCGAGAGATACTGGATTCTCTGGCTAAGAACCTTTTGGAGGGCAAGTTTAAGGAAGGAACTAAAATTCGAATAAATTTGGAGGATTCGACGCTTACTTTCTCTGCTAAAAATTGAAAAACCTTTTTAGGCGAAGCTAGAGACCTTCTGGTTAAAAGAAAATGTGGCTGCCAAAGTTATTTACCGGTAAACTCATTCTTTCAAAAGAGAGAGAATGGGTTTTTTTATTTTTAAAGAGATAATCTTACAAAATGAAAGCGATTGGTTATATAAGAATTTCTACTCAGGAACAAGCTAAAGAAGGAATATCCCTTGAGGCTCAAGAGGATAAGATAAGAAAATACGCTGTCCTTCACAATTTGAGCTTGATTGAAGTGGTGAGAGATGAGGGGGAGTCAGGAGAGGATTTAGACCGGGAAGGGATACAAAAAGTTATAGCTCTGTGCGAGAAAAGAAAGGTTGACCACCTGATAGTCTATAAAATGGATAGGTTAACCGGGAAGACTTTGGATCTTCTTATTTTAATTGAGAGGATTTTCAAACCAAACAAGGTTCAACTGCACTCCATTACTGAAAGGATAGATACTTCTACTGCTCAAGGCAAGTTCTTTCTGACCATCATTGAAGCTATGCCTCAGATTGGTGTAGCCTTAGGAGTTATGTTTTGCATTATGTTATGGTTTTTCTCTACCGTAGGTTTGGGTATACTTGCTTTACTCGGTAAATCTAAAAGTGATAAGAAGAATGATAAGACCTCTCATGGACTATGTGCAGATTGTTGGCTGTCAGGCGAGTGTGAAAGAGAAAAAAAGGCCAAGAGATCTGGGGAGATAATCACCAGTTGCCGAGGTCATCTTCCTAAAAGTAAGTGAAACGAGAGCAAAAATGGACCAGCTTCTACTCACTAAAGGGAGAATATTTGCCTTCATTTCGAGGAGATTTTGACCGATGAGATTGTTTAAATTAGCGAGCCAGCTTTTTATGGGGGCAATTTTGGGGATATTTTTTTTGCTCCCTCATACAGGAAGCCAGGCAGGAGAGCCATCCTTAAAAGAGGCTTATTTTTACCGTAAACTAGGAGATAACGAGACTCAATGCCTGATGTGTCCCCGAAAATGCCTTATCCCCGAAGGAGCCAGAGGAGTTTGTCGCAACAGAGAAAACCAGTCAGGAACCCTTTTTGCCTTAACCTATGGGAGGCCCTGTAGTATAGCGGTGGAGCCCATCGAGAAAGCCCCCTTTTGGCACTTTATCCCCGGGCATAAGCGTCTGTGTGTAGCTACAGTGGGCTGTAATTTGCGCTGTAAATACTGTCAAAATTGGCACATTTCACAAAAGCGCGTAGAGGAGGTAAGGCATTATAATTTATCTCCAGAAGAAATTGTCGAAATAGCCAAAAGGGAAGGTGTAAAGTCCATTTGCTTTACCTTTAGTGAACCTACTGCTTTTTATGAATATATGTATGATATCGCCAAGTTAGCTAAGGAAAATGGACTTATGACCTCCATTGTTTCCAATGGCTTTATCAATCCAGAGCCTTTAAGAAAGCTCACTAAAGTTCTGGATGCAGTGAAAATTGACCTCAAAGGCTTCTCGGAAGACTTTTATGAGGAAGTCTGTTTTGGAAGGCTTGAGCCTGTGCTTAATACCTTGAGGATTTTAAAGGAGGAGGGAACGTGGGTGGAAATTGTTAATTTAATCGTTCCTCCCCTTAACGACGATGCCAACGAGATTGAAAAGATGTGTGAATGGATTAAGAAAAACTTAGGGGATGAAGTGCCCTTGCATTTCATCCGTTTTTTCCCCAATTATAAATTAACTCACCTACCACCTACACCGGTTGAAACCCTGGAGAAGGCCATAGAAATTGCCCAGGGGGTGGGGCTTAAATATGTCTATATTGGCAATGTTCCCGGTCATAAATACAATTTTACTTATTGCCCTAAGTGCGGAAGGTGCTTAATTAAGCGGGTAGTTTTTTTCCTGTTGGAAAACAATATTGTGAATGGCAGGTGCAAATTCTGCGGGGAGAAAATTCCCGGTTTCTGGGGTAGAAATTTAAAAAAGAGTAGGGGAGGGGAGCATGCTAAAACGCGTGAGGAGAAAAATTTGGATTTTACTAATTGTGCTCATAATACCGGCCTTGCTATACTCGCTGTATAATCCAGGATATTCCTCAGGCACCTTGGACACCATAACTTCAGCCTCACCTAAGGCAAAAAAGGAATCTTTCTTGAGGGAAGCCATGTTCTATAAAGTATTAGTTGGCAACGAAGTTCAATGCCAGATGTGTTTTCGGAAATGCATAATTCCTGAGGGCAGAAGGGGCGCTTGCAGAAACAGAGAAAACCGTAAAGGGAAATTATACAGTGTTGTTTACGGCCGACCCTCTGCTGTGCATATAGACCCGGTAGAGAAAGAGCCGCAGTACCATTTTTTGCCAGGCTCGGAAATCTTGTGCATAGGCACTGCGGGCTGTAATTTCAGATGCCGCCATTGCCACAATTGGCACCTTTCTCAGCGCTCAATTGAAGAGATGGCATATGTGTATGACCTTATGCCTGAAAAGGCAGTAGAGCAGGCCTTAAAGAACAAAATTCCCACCATGTCCTTTACCTATAATGAGCCAACCTCCTTTTATGAGTATGTTTACGATATTGCTAAACTGGCCAAGGAAAAGGGCCTGAGGATTATCTGGCACTCTAACGGAGCGCTTAATCCCGCTCCTTTAAAGGAACTTCTTAAATACACAGATGGGGTGACCATAGATTTAAAGGGTTTTTCTCAAAGAGCCTATGACAACTCCTCCGCAGAGCTGGAGCCTGTGCTAAGGACCCTCAAAATCATCAACAAGGAGGGCAAATGGCTGGAGATCGTAAATTTGGTCATCCCCACTATAAACGATGACCTGGAGGAAATCAGGAAGATGTGCATCTGGATCAAGGAAAATTTGGGAGTGGATGTGCCGCTCCACTTCTCCAGATTTTTCCCTGCCTACAGATTGACTCAGCTACCACCCACACCTATCTCCACCTTAGAAAAGGCTTATGAGATTGCCAGAAAAGTAGGCTTAAACTACGTAAGCATTGGCAATGTCCCCGGCCACAAGTATAACTCTACTTTCTGTCCAAAATGCGGGAAGAAATTGATACACCGCACTCACTTTATGGTATTAAGCAATGATATAGAAGACGGGAAGTGTAGATTTTGCGGGCAGGAAATTCCCGGCATCTGGAAGTAGAGTTTTATAGTTATTCCACCCATACCAAGCCTGGCGAGGCATACCTTGTTCATAAGAAGACGTTTCGTATTTGCTGTACTAGCGCTGGGATTTAGTGGTATGGTAGCTCAGGTGCTGCTTCTGCGAGAAATACTGGTGATATTTCACGGAAATGAATTAACCATCGGCATTATCCTGGGGAACTGGCTTGTTCTGGAGGCGATAGGCGCATTTCTCCTAGGTAAACAAATTGAGAAAATCAGACTGAAACTTGAGGCATTTGTGGTTATCCAACTACTTGTCTCACTTCTTTTTCCCTCAATGATTTACCTTGCCCGGATTTTCAAGGGAATAATAGGAATCCCCGTTGGTGAGGGTTTGGGTCTCCTGCCAATTTTTTATTCCTCATTTTTAATACTCCTCCCGGTTAGCCTTCTTCATGGAGCAGCTTTTACCTTTGCCTGCAAAATACATTCTGAGATACTTAAAAAAAGGGCAGTCTCCATTGGCAGGGTCTATGTTTATGAAACCCTGGGGGTCCTCATAGGCGGGGTTGCCTTTACCTATCTTTTGATCCCCTATTTTCATTCCTTCAAGATATCCTTCGGACTCGGACTGTTAAATGTTCTAGTGTGCTTAGGTCTGTTGGGCAGGTTTTGGCAGGGAGGAGGGGCAAGCTTCAAAAAATTTTTGGGTGGTGCTTCAGCAGTATTTTTGGGGATATTTCTCTTCTCACTCATTGGTCCAGTAGCGGATAGATTGCATCATCTTTCCATAAGTGAGCAATGGAAGGTGGGAAAAATAGAGCATTACCAGAATTCTATTTACGGGAACATCGTGGTGGTAAAAAAAGGTGAGCAATATACCTTCTTTTTCGATGGCATCCCCGTTGTCAGCACTCCTCTTCCAGATGTAACCCACACCGAGGACTTCGTCCATCTATCTTTACTTTCCCATCCTGAGCCTCGCGAGATCTTAGTTATCAGCGGTGGGGCTGGTGGGGTTATAAATGAGATATTAAAACACAAAATAAAAAGGGTTGATTATGCTGAACTTGACCCGGTGCTCCTGCAGGTCGTCCAGAAATTTCCCACCCCTCTTACGGAAAGGGAATTAAGCCATCCCCGAGTACACATCAAATATGTAGATGGCAGGTATTTCGTTAAAAAAACTGATCATAAGTACGATGTGGTTCTCATAGGTATATCCGAACTTTCCAATCTACAGGTGAACAGATTAGCAACTGAGGAATTTTTCCTAATGGTCAAAGCTATCTTGAAGGAAAAGGGTATCTTAGTCATCTCATCTCCTGGCTCTTTAACCTATTTAAGTGAGGAGCTCATAAATCTTAATCTCTGCCTTCTTAACACCCTTAGAGGAGTTTATCCGTGGGTGAAAATAGTCCCCGGGGATTTTAATCTCTTCCTGGCCTCGATCTCCCCTCAAATTCTTGAGGTGGACTCTTCCTTGCTTATAAAAAGGTTAGGAGAGCGTGAGCTTCGGACATTTTCTCTAACCTCTGACTATATCCGCTATAGATTGCACTCCAGATGGCTGGATTGGTTTTTGAATTCCTTAGCCGCTGGTAGAGAAACTGCTTCCGGTAATGAAACGAAGATCAATAAAGATTTTCATCCTTTGGGCACTTTCTATAGCCTTGCCTTTTGGAATGCTCTCTTTTCTCCCTGGGGGCAACCATTATTTAGCTGGTTTGAGAGTTTGAGCCTTCGCTTCTTCTTTATAGCTTTAAGTATGTTTGGCCTTCTGTTTCTCTTATTTGGATATAGAAATCGGAGGCTCAGGAAGGGAGCTGTCCCCTTTGCCATTATCTCCACCGGCTTTGCTGGGATGATGTTTAACTTAATCTTGATTTTTGCCTTCCAGGTAGTTTACGGATACCTCTACTACTGGATAGGGCTTTTAACCAGCATTTTTATGGCAGGAGCAGGTGTTGGTGGATTGTTGGTGACACGCTCATTGGAGAAGATCAAAGAAGATCTTCTCTATCTTTTAAAACTGGAGGCCTCTATAATAATACTTTCTCTTCTTTTGCCCTTTATCTTCCTTCAATCAGGTCCCTACTTTGGCCAATTCTTCTCTCAAACAATCTTCCTCATTTTGTGTTTTATCTCCGGACTCCTGATCGGAGCAGAGTTTCCTTTAGCTAATAAAATACATTTAAAAACCTCTCCCAGTGTAAGTGGTACTGCAGGTCTATTTTACGCTGGCGACCTGTTAGGTGGTTGGTTAGGGGGGATTATTGGTGGAGTAGCACTTCTGCCTGTTTTAGGCCTGTGGAAAACCTGTCTCATCATAGCTTACCTTAAAATAATCAGTCTCATTATACTGATAGTCTTAGGTAAAAGGCTCAAATGAAAATAGTGAGAAAGAAGAGGAACCTGTGGTTAATTTGCCTCCTCGTTATAGCAGGCACTTTTCTTATATCAAGCTGTGTTTATGGCCTGCCGAAAAAAGAGCCTCTCTCTTATAAGGCCTTAAAAAATGAATATGAGATTGGCGGCCTCCTGGTAGATGCTGAAAAAGGTGAGATACACTTAACTGGCCGAGTTGTAAATCACAAAGGCTGGGTACAGTTTCTTTTTTATGCCTCTGGTTATAAATGGCTTAAGGAAGAATCTGCCATCGTAATCGACGCTGATCTCTCCTCCCTGCAAACTGCCTTAGCGCTTCTGGATTGGAAACTCTGGCAGCGGCTCTGGGAAAAAAGAAGTAGAGATGAGGATATCAAAGTTACGCTCAACTGGGAAAATGGAAACAATATCTTAGCCACCAAACTGCTCAAAAAGGCTAATGATATTCGATTCTCCGATCTTATATTTGTTGGCTCTCCTTATTTTGATGAGGCGGTTTTAGGAGGCGGCTTCAGCGGACCGTGTAGTCGCTGTCCCTTATTTACTTTAGAAGAAAAGGCGCTGCGAAAGCAGTTTACACGGCCCTCCGGGAAATCCGGCTATTTTCTTGATGAAAACCTTATGCCCCCAAAAGGAACCTATCTTAAGATAACTATTAAATTGCCAGACAAAATTGATGGCTGAGCTCATACAACTATTTCTGATTGGACTTACCTCATCTTTCTCAGCTTGCCTCGTTTTTTGCTCCCCCCTTATTGTCGGGTATATAGGGACAACCAGAAAAGGCTGGTCTTCCGGGCTCAAGGCGGTATCCCTGATTTTAGCTTCTCGGCTGGCTGGTTTTATAATCTTGGGAGTACTGGCATCTATGGCTGGACGACTGCTATTGGATTGGCTAATTGGAGTAAAAAGTATTTCATTTGCTCTAGGTGGGGCCTTAATCGTATCCCTGGGAGTACTAATCATTGTTAGTCACCAGGCTAGGAACCCTTTCTGCAGGATTGCAGGAAAGATAAAAGGGGTTTTCACTCCTGGAGATCTTATCCTACTGGGTCTCGTTATGGCGTTTTTGCCCTGTGCCCCCCATCTGGTTTTGTTTGGATTTGTAGCTCTTAGCGCCACTTCCATATTCCAGGGGATGGCTTTGGCGGCCGCCTTTGGTATAGGAGCTTCTATCTCTCCTTTGATACTGGGTGCGGTAAGTGGCGAGCTTTCCCGAATCACCTCCTCCAAAGGCTGGATAACTGCCGCATTTAGAATTTTCTGCGGTGGGCTAATAATAGCTGTAGGCTTACAATTGCTTATAGGTGTACTATTGTAATAAAGTATCCCGAACATCTGCCAGAAAAACGTTTACCCCTTTCCCTCGATAATAAAGAAGGAGATTTCCCAACTGGGGAGTTTCCTTAACGGTGTAAGTACTTATTCTGGTGAACTTTAGATACCTCTTGTCAGATAATTCGTTTACCAGATAAAATTTAAAATTAGCCAGAGATTGAGAAGTGCTGCTCGCTTGATACCCGGTTTTGATGTTCCCAGTGAGTTTTGGCACAAGCAGCATCATCCTGGCGCAGTAAGTCAAAAAGAGAACAGAGTTGTAAAAGGAATTCTAGAAAAAAGGGTCTGGTTGCCCTATTTTCGTGCAGGGTTTTGCCCTGAAACAGAGCAAAACAGATGAGCTTTAGCTATCCTAGATTCTTGAGGAGATACATAAGTTCAGGGTAAGAATAGCCTACAGTAGTTTCCAGGGTCTTTCTTAAGAAAATGGCAGAAAAATTGCTCTAAGAATAGCCGGGGCTTCATTTAAAGGGCGACGATAAGGTCCGCCTTATAGAAGAGAAAACATAGGCCGACCACAATAACTCGGCGTCTCAAATCATTACCTCTTGACTTAACCGAAATTATAGCAGAAAAAAACCCAAAAATCTATTTGACGCAGGACCATGTAAATTGTCATAATGCCTATTTGTCGTTTTTTTACCACATGCTGGTTGACAAATATTCCTTATTTATTATAATAAAAATATACTTGGATTATAGCCGGTAGAGAACTGTACCTTTGAGAATTGTTCAAGAGTTGAAAAGGACATAATCGACAAAGGCAAACTGTTCGAAAGAATAGGGCGCAAAACCACAGGCCTTTTAAATGGCGGCTGGGTTACCGAAGTTAGACCGTGAGTCTCAATCGCCCATTCTTTCGAAGGAAAGAATGGGCTTTTTTATTGAGTGATCTGCCGATTAGCAGAATAGCAAGAAAAGGGAGAGGGTGAGAAAAAGAGTTTCAGAAGGTCCTATTCAGAACATGAGGAGGTGAGAATAAATGAAGACTAAGATCATCAAGATTGTACCTGTTCTGGGTTCTAGTTGCTCTGGCCGTTCCCCTTAGCTTGGGGCCAATCTCTGCCATCATAAGGAAGGCTGAAGAGAAGATATGACAAGAGTAGTGAAAGAGTTTCTAGGTTCCTTCTTGTTAGCAAACTGTTCACGATTCATTTTAGGCTGATAATAACTTGATCCTATCGTGAACAGAAACTGAAAAGGAGGACAAACAATGACGGAAAGGATGTGAAAAAAAATGGTGGAATGGCTGAAAAAGGGGATTACTATTAACACCCTGATTACAGGAATAACTTTAGGAGTAGCTGTCTTTGCTCTAGCGTTAGCATGGTATGTATCTATTACAAGACCTAAACTCGTTCCAAAACCACATTTAGTGGTTACCGCAAGCACAAAGTCTACATCACCACCATATACGGGTATTCTAATTCAAAATTCAGGTGAAGCAGTAGCCCATGCTCTTTCAATCTACGCTAAATATCCTGAAGGAGCGAAGATTACTCTCCTGGAGAAAGGTGTTTTTGATGTGGTAGAAGGTGGGACTGACGAAAATTTTGTCAAATTCAAAAAAGACCAAGTTGGGCCTGACGTCACTTTACCCTATATTTTTTTGGCTGCGGAGAAGGACGGTACCTTCGTTCAACCCACACTATACGCTGAATCTCGAGACCTACTAAAAATCCCAATCCATTTAATGAGACTGCCGGAGTAAACCAGGAGGGTAACCTTTACTCACTCTCCTGCTTTTTCTTGATACTCTGCCTTTATATTTTTAAAGGTCAGCACAGGAGATTAAATGAATCCGCAAAAGGAAAAAATTTCTAAAGTACCTCTCTTGATGTTGTTGTTCGCTGGTCTACTCACGATATTTGCAACAATTTTACTCACTATTAAAGGGCCCCCAGAAACAACGCGCAAGATAGAAGTAATTATGGAAAGATTATACGACACTCAAACGCAAACGGAAGCTAGACTATCTTTTCTTGAGAAAGCCCTTTCACGAATAAACGCAGAGCTTGATCACATTACTTCCTTACCTAAAGAATCCAAAGAATATTTGCAGTTTGAAAAAATAAGAGCCGAAATACAAGAACAGCAAGGATCTTTAGACGCCTTGAAGATAATCATAATGGAAAATCCAGAAAAGGCGTTAGACATGACCTTATTAAGAAGAGATATAAAGATGTTACACGAAGATGTACAAACGATGACGCTTTCATCCATTAAAGATATAGACCGAATATATGAATTCTCAAAATGGTTTATGTTTCTAGTTGTCACCGCGATTATAGGAGTAGCTACAATTGCTTTACTTAAACCAAAGCCATAGAAACCGTTTGGTTCCCTGAAACGTGACCATTTGGCAGAATTGATGAGAAATTCAAGCAAAATCAAAAAGAGCATAAACGGTTCAGAAAATACGTAGTTACCATTGGGTTTTACCAACAGAATTGGTGGACAAAGGCGAATTCGCCAGACTTAAAGAAAGAATAACTAAGATAGAGGTCAAACTCGGTATAACGTTATAGGAAAATCCTTCAAATGGATCATTTCTTATGTAGATGTGTAAGAACGTAATCTGTCGTCTTCTGTGTAAAAGTAAGACATTCACTCCTTTCCTCTAAACCAAAACCCCCATTTTATCTATATTTCATATCACAGATTAACGTCATTTTGGCGTCTTTTTACTTAATGTTGACAAACCCTTAAAACAGGTTTGACGCCTTATTTTAAATAACCTATACTTACCTTAGATTCAACCAAACACGAAATCCATCCGACGATCGCAATTATTTTAGTTCTTACGTCGTAGATCTCACCATCAAGTTCTGATATTACGAGAGGTCCTGAGGGAGTATTTAAGAAATAAGTGAGGGAGGGGAGAAGATGAGAAAATTCAACAACGGGAAACCTTTTTATGGGTCAGAAGCTATAACCAAAGGGAAACTTACTGGAAAAACAGATACTGATTACTTCTACTTTTTCTGTCCCAAATGTGGCGACACTCACATCTTACAGATTTTAGATTTTGGTATTGTCCATGATGGGCCGGTTGAATATTCCAAAGAGAAACGCCCTAAGGTTAAAAGAGATTTCACTATTGCTTTTGAATTATATTGTCCAGAGTGTAAGCTGCATGACTTTGTGAAGATTTCAAATCTTGGTTGGCAGGGCGGGAAATTAAAAAACGTTCATTGGGCGGTTTGATCTTATGGCTTGCCTGCCACACCCAAGAGGAGATAGCTCAAAAGTTCGACATTTCTCGTAATAGAGTCAGTGAGATTCTAGATAAGGTAAAAAAATTGAAATTGCAAGAAATCGACACTCCCGGTTCCATCAAATACTTCAATGTTTCGAATTTCTCAGGTTGTAAAATCGAAATATTTTGCTAAAATAATTTCGGATATTGTTATGGGAAGAAAGAGAATATGTTTGAATTCATCTTAGGTCTTGGCTTCGGGATTATTGGAGCACTTCAAGTAGCAACAATTTTGATAATAATCTTCCATCTAGGTCGCAAAATAGATAATCTGGGGCCTACTATTGTAAGTGGAATAGCTCAATTTATGGGGCCTAGAAAACCAGAACAGGTCGAGGAGAAACGGCGAGAAATCGGGTTTGCAGTTCCAGATAAAGAAAGAAAGGCAATTCATCAAAAGCACGAAAAAAGACTTAGCACTTACGTAAAAGAACTTTCTGAACTTTTACCACAAAAAGAAAAACAACCCAACCCAATGTCCACTGAAAAAATAAATAGGTTCAAGAGTTATCTGGATAGAGTAAAACGTGGCGAACTTCTCAGTTCTGCGGAATCTAAGGAATTTATGGATTTAGGAAACGAGATTAGAGGTGAGCTACCAAAGGAAAGAAAAAAGACGTGGGATTATCTTTTGGCTGGTTTTTTGGGATTTAGTATAGGCTTGCTGGTAGGCTATTTGATAACAAAGAAATAATCAACCAAGTATTTTATCATATCCATTGAAACCATTAAAATTTATTTTTTCCAAAAGTCCAATAATACTAATTAGGTTATCTTAGTCTTTCTCTCAAACTCTCACCAGACAAGGCTTTTCAAATTTGCCTATTTTTTTATAAAGATCCCTTTTTTGAGAAGAGAATTTCCGAACTGTCTGAAACGCTCTCCAATCCTTATACTCTTTTCTCGGCTGGAGGAGCATCCCCGATTTACTGGGAAGATTTCCTCCTCGAGCAACTTTGGCTCTCTTTCATTTAAGCTTGCTTACTTCGAGTGCATTTCTCTTTATACTCAGTTATTCCTTTCTCTGTAATCTTCTTATCAGTAGCAGATGCCACTTTACCGTAAGTCTCACTTTTTAGGGAACCCCCCTTTTCTAGAGAGGTAATGATGGACTGCACCCTTTCCCTTTCTTTTTCACTTTAGACGCCATACTCGCTACATATCCAACTTCGGACTGCTCTCGCCTTCTCACCAGCTCTGTTT
>NJBP01000034.1 GCA_005223085.1 Candidatus Aerophobetes bacterium Ae_b3b
GTGATAGTTTTACTTCGGCAATATTAGCAAAATTTCTACAGAAAATTAAGCAGGGCAAAGATCCGTTTGATCTTGATTGTGAGGAAATGGAGGACATTTTAAGATTTGCTAATGCTGCAGGAGCATTGACAGCAACCAAAAAGGGAGTAATTCCTTCCCTTCCCACTCAAGAAGATCTGTGTATCTTTTTGAATGGATATGGCAAAATTAATTGAATTCAGAGTAAATTTATTAAAAGAGAGAAGCAGTCTGTTGAAACACTCAGTTGAGCTTGTTAGAGGATTGAAGGAGGCAGCCATCGCTGTTGGCCAAGAAATTGTCAAAATGACAAGTAATGCTAATTCAGGCCACTTAGGAGGCTCGCTTTCCTGCGTAGACATTCTCGTAGCTTTGTATTTTCATCAACTCAACCACAACCCCCGAAATCCATCTTGGCCAGGTAGAGATAGATTTGTTTTAAGCAAAGGGCATGCTGCTCCAGCTCTTTACGGTACTTTAGCCCTCAGTGGATGCTTCCCCAGGGAAGAGTTAAAGACTTTCAGAGACATCGATAGTAGGCTACAAGGCCACCCGGATAACAAGAAAACTCCCGGAGTTGAGATTTCTACAGGATCTCTAGGTCAGGGGCTCGCCGTCGCTGTGGGGATGGCATTAGGATTCAAACTGGCCGGCAAGAACAATCAAGTATACGCTTTGGTAGGGGATGGTGAGTTGGATGAAGGAGAGATCTGGGAGGCGGCAATGTTTGCCAGCCATCATAAGATAGTGAACATAACAGTTCTGGTGGATAGAAACCACGGTCAAAATGATGGAAGAACGGAGGAGGTAATGTCCATAGAGCCCTTGGCTGCAAAATGGGCATCCTTCGGCTGGAAAGTCTTTGAGGTTGACGGACATAACATAAAGAACATTCTCAATGTTTTAGACAGATCAATGGAAAATAGGAGCAAACCGACTGTTATAATTGCTCAAACGGTAAAAGGTAAAGGGATCTCTTTTGTGGAAGGTAATGACGACTACCATGCCAAACCCCTACCTAAAGAGCTGGTAGCTCAAGCCATAGCTGAGTTGGGAAAAAGATGAAAAATACTATAAACTCACCCCAATTGATGTCTACCAGAGATGCTTATGGGCAAGTTTTAGTTGAGATAGGGAAAGAACAGAAAAATATTGTTGTCCTCAATGCGGATCTTTCTCAATCCACGAGAACTTCGTTATTTGCTGAAACTTTCCCGGAAAGATTCTTTAATGCTGGAATTGCTGAGCAAAATATGATGGGAGTAGCAGCTGGTCTTGCTACTACTGGATTTATACCTGTAGTATCGACATTGGCCATATTTGCCGCTGGCAGAGCGTATGATCAGGTAAGAAATACAATCGTTCATTCAGGTCTCAATGTTAAGATTGTAGCTACTCATTCCGGGATTACTATGGGTAAAGATGGTTCTTCTCATCAATCAATAGAGGATATCGCTTTAATGAGAGTTATACCTGATATGACGGTCATTGTTCCAGCTGATGCTCTTGAAACAAAAAAAGCTCTGCGAGCTACCATTGAATACAAAGGTCCTGTTTATATTAGATTGGGACGCCCAGAGATTCCCGTTGTTACAGACGAAGAATCACCCTTTGTCATCGGTAAAGCCGATATTTTGAGAAAAGGGAATGATTTAAGCATTATCGCCTGTGGAATAATGGTCTTTCAAGCTTTAAAAGCTGCCGATGTTCTAGTCTCGCAGGGGATAAAGGCAAGAGTCATAAACATGCATACTATTAAACCTCTTGATTTAGAAATTTTATTTAATGCGGCCAAAGAGACAGGTGCCATCCTCACCGCAGAGGATCACAGCATTATAGGTGGGCTGGGCAGTGCAGTTCTGGAGGCCCTTGCCTGTAAAGAACCGAGGCCGCCAGTATATCGGATTGGGGTCCGCGATGTCTTTGGTGAATCTGGCGAGCCGGATGATCTTATTAGAAAATACGGTCTTTCTTGGAAGGATATAGTCAAAGCTGCTAAGGAAGTTTTATCATTGAAAGAGGGTTAAAATGTTACAAATTAAAACTAAACTGGAGGATTTAGAAAGGGATAAAAATTCAATCTGTATTGGTATCGTGGGAGCGGGTGAGACAGATACAGGTCAGAGGGGAGCTACTTTGATTGAGCAGATTGAAAGTGTTCCGGGAATTACTACCTTAACAGTGGCAGATAGTTCTATAAATGAAGCTATTTATGCCTTTAAGAAAAGTGGAATTCCCGAGAGAGAAATAGAAATTGCAGACAATCTCTCGCTGGCAGCTAAAGCCATTACTGGAGGCAAAAGGGTGGTGACCCAAAACTTTGATATGGTACCGAAGCTGGCAAGTATACAGGCTCTCCTTGTTGCTACAAAAGATCCAGAGAAGAGCGCTACGGTAGCCTTTAAATCTATAATGGAGAAAAAGCACGTCGTTATGCTTAACGCCTTAGCTGATGTTACAGTTGGCTCTGTTCTTAAGCTGATAGCTGATAATGCAGGAGTAGTTTACACATTCTCCGTTGGAGATGAGCCGGGGGTTATATTGGAACTATGTAGTTTTGCTCAAATTCTTGGCTTTGAGGTCATAGCGGCAGGGAAGGGGAAGAATAATCCCCTTAACCAATCAGTTACCCCAGATGATTTAAAAGAGGCTTCTCAAACGAGTGGTGCGAGCCCTCAAGCTCTCGCCTCTTTTGTTGACGGAACGAAAACTATGTTAGAAATGACTGCCCTTGCTAATGCTACAGGTTTTGTCCCCGATAAAAGAGGAATGCATGGCCCTGAGGTTTCTGTGGATGATCTACTGAACATATTTTGCTTAAAAGAAGAAGGAGGTATATTAAGTAGGATAGGCATAGTGGACTACGCCATAGGAAATGTTGCTCCCGGAGTATTTGTTATTGTGAGAACTGAGCAAAAATCTTTGGTCGATGACCTCAAATATCTAAAAATGGGTGAGGGTCCCAGCTATCTTTTATATAGACCATATCACCTTGGCAATATTGAAGCTCCTTTGTCCATTGCCAAGGCTATTTTTGACGGAGAGCCCTCGATAGCTCCTTTAGGGGCCCCTATCGCTGAGACCATAACTGTGGCAAAGAGGGATCTAAGAGCTGGCGAGGAAATAGATGGTATCGGAGGTTACACTGTCTACGGAACTATTGAGAGAGCAGAGATTGTAAAGACTGAAAATCTTCTTCCTCTCGGCCTAGCAAAGGGAGCAAAACTCTTAAGCAACGTGGAGGCGGGTCACTGTATCTCATACGGCCAAGTACGATTAGATAAGAATTCATTTATGTGGGTACTTAGAAGACTGCAAGATAGGTTGTGTAAAAATTAGCTTATTGACTACTTAGTCTGTCAATCTCAATAGCTTCCATATTTTCTCAATCCACCTCTTTACCTTCGAGGTTAATCCTGAGTTTACCCCAAAGGATGCCTCCGATTTTCTTTTCTTTATCCAAAGGAGTATATACGGATATACTCCTCATCCTCCCATCTACCTCGTCCACGATACCTAAAGCTAGATTCCTGCCTTCGGTGTCTCTTAGGCAGATCAAGCGATTGTGAAGATATTCCTCTGAGACAATGCCCCCTAGTCCAATTCTGTCCCCGGCCAAGACCAAGCTTTGAGCACGTTCAAAATAAGCTTTGAATCTCTGCTCGCGGTAGCTGACTCTTTCAGAATAGTTCTTTTGTCTAACGCCAGGGGGTACTTTCATACGATAGATTTTGGGTATGGTCATCCCCCTAAAGCCAATGAGAATATGTTCCAGCTCATCGGTTCTCTGGAGAGCTAAGATTATCCGGGGTTGAATTATATCTGTCATGCATCTCTTCAAAACTCTTGCTGGTCCTCCTCTTATCATGCCGGTAGTGTCCAATAAAATCTTATCTACCTGGGGCCTAGCTCTTTCATAGATAATCTTGATCCCAGTAATCATGGGAAGGAGATTGCCAGAAGGAGAGGTGGCTCCCACGAAGTAGAAATCCTTTACCACCAGATTCTCCCATCCCTCGAATTTTTTTTCTAGAAGCCCCCAGGCTATCGTAGTGGGAGGACCCACATGAGACTGCCCCAGATCAGCATCTACCACTCCTACTCTAAAAGTTGGTAAAAGAAGTTCTAAAAGATCCTCAATGAGAGTAGTTTTCCCGGTGTCTGATCCGCCCACAACCATTATTGTTCTATTTTGCGATTCCAATACAGCATCTTTTATCTTCGGGTTCAGCACGAATCCAGGATCAGTCATAGTATCTAGACATATCTTTTGTTGATTTTCACATATCTTTCAGTCAAATCACATCCCCAGAAGGTGGCCTTGTCTTTTCCTTGATGGAGATCAATAGTTATTTTCACTTCATCCTGCTTCAGGACTTCTCCTAGTTTTTCTTCTGTCCCATCTACTCCCAAACCTCCTTTTACCACCAAAAAATTGTCAAAATAGACATCTACCCGATGGGGTTTTACTTTGGCATGAGCTGCGCCAACCGCGGACATCACTCTTCCCCAATTGGGAGATGCACCGGCGATGGCGGTCTTCACCAACATCGAGTTTGCCACTGCTCTAGCAATCCTCCTGGCATCCTTGGGGAAAGGAGCCCCCTTTACTTTTACCTCGATAAATTTTGTCGCTCCTTCCCCATCCCGGACAATGAGCTTGGCCAAAGATTCACAAATCAAATTGAGTGCCTGGCAGAAGCGGTCGAAGTTCTCGTCCTTGAGTTTTATTTTTTTCTTCTTGTGCCAGGTTTTTATTCTTTTGTTCCTTGAAAGTCCGTTAGCCAGGATAAATAGGCTGTCGTTGGTGCTCATATCCCCATCCACACTAATCTGGTTAAAGGATTTGTTGACCGCAGACCTCGTTGCCTCTTCCAGAGCATCCTCAGTTATACAGGCATCGGTAGTGATAAAACAGAGCATGGTCGCCAGGTTCGGTGAGATCATCCCCGCTCCTTTAGCCATACCTCCAATTACTACCTTACCTTTTCCCCTTGCTGGAATGTCGGTTTCCACTGCTATTTCCTTGGTAATCTTGTCGGTGGTCAGAATGGCCCGAGCTGCCCGATGGCCACCTTTAAAAGATAGAGATTCCACCGCTTGTTCTATCCCAGCCTCAATCTTAGACATAGGCAAGGGTTTACCTATCCTTCCGGTAGAGGCTACCAGAACCATATCTTCCTTTACTCCTAAATGATGAGCTACTAATCTGGCCATTTTCTCTGCGTCTTTAAGTCCTTTTTCTCCGGTGCAGGCGTTGGCATTGCCGCTATTTATAATGATTGCCTGGGTCTGGTGGCGGCGAATCTTCCTTAGAGAATAATGAACCGGCGCTGCCTTTACCTTGTTGCTGGTAAACATCCCAAAACTCATCGCCGGAACCTCTGAATAAATCAGTGCTAGATCAGGCTGAGTTGCTTTTATCCCACAGTGCACCCCTGCTGCTTTAAATCCCTGGGGGGCTGTAATTCCTCCTTCTACTTCTTTCAATGGTTTCTCCTTAGCTTAAGCCCATGGTTTCTTCAAATCCACACATTATATTCATGTTTTGCACTGCCTGGCTAGAGGCACCCTTGCCCAAATTATCGATAGTAGAAATGACTATTACCTGACGTTTTTTTTCATCGACCATAAGTCCTATCTGGCATCTATTTGAATTGACTACATCTTTTACCTGAGGAAAGCAGCCTTGAGGGAGAATTTCCACGAAAGGTTCCTCTCTATAGAAGTCCTCAAACGCTTTAACTAAATCCTTGGGCTGCGGAGGATCCTTCAGGCCAGCATAACAGGTAGAAAGTATTCCTCGATTAAGGGGAACCAGGTGGGGAACGAAGGTGATCTTAACCTCTTTTTGGGCAAGTTTAGCTAACTCTTGTTCTATTTCGGGGATATGGCGGTGACATCCTACCTGGTAAGCAGATAAGTTCTCATTGACCTCGGGAAAATGGGTTTTCAAGGTAAGTTTTCTTCCTGCTCCGGTAACTCCGGATTTGGAATCTACAATGATGCTATCCTCTTTTATTAAATCAAACTTTAGTAAAGGAGCCAGCGAGAGTATGGTTGAGGTAGGGTAACAGCCCGGATTGGCTACCAGACGGGCTCCTTTTATTTTTTCCCGGTAAAGCTCGGGTAGGCCATAGACTGCCTGTTTAAGCAAATCTTTCTTTTTATGGGCTACTCCATACCACTTCTCATAAACCAGGGGATGGTCGAGACGAAAATCAGCCGAGAGATCCACTATTCTTTTGCTTCTTAAATAGAGTTTTCCCACCACTTCCATGGAGGCTCCATGAGGAAGAGCCAAGAAAATAAAGGAAGAAAAGGAGACTATTCTTTCTACATCGAGTGATTGACAAACTAGATCCGTACTCAACCAGGGATAAACCTCTGAGATTTTCTTTCCGGCAAAACTTTGGGAAGTTATCGTCTCGATCTCTACTCTGGGGTGTCTCAAGAGAATCTTAACCAGTTCTGCCCCGGTGTAACCGGTGGCTCCAATGATCGATACTTTCAACCCTCACCTCTTTAAAATTCGGATATGCACAAGATACTCGTGTTAGTTTAGCAAAACAGGAAGGACTTGGCAAACAAAGGGATTTTAGGAAAGGATGGAGTCTTGAGAAATTTCAATAACTTCCATTTTCTTGAATTTTGTCTTTTGTATGTCTGGAGATCTTACCAATGGCCACACTCCAGACTAACTGTGATCTGTTTAAAACGTCAATAACCTTTTTTGGATCACGGGTCAGGGCGAAAACGCTTTTCCCGTTGGTGAGAAATTTAAGCTCGGATAGAGGCTCTTTTATTTCTGGCTCATGTTTTTTCAAATAATCTACGCTTTTTCTTATCTTCTGTAGTGAGATTCCACTCTCCAGAAGGCTTTTAGCTGTTTTCAATCTTATTAAATCTCCAAAGGAATAAAGCCTCCTACTTCCTTTCTTGGCGCTTTTTATACTGGGTTTAATGAAATCAATCTTGGCCCAGTATCTAAGTTGGTTATAGGAGATTCCCACCACCTTTAAGACCAGTCCTGCTCTGTATCCTTTCATAGCGCTCGATTTCATATCTTCCTCTTATCAATCAGTCTTTTCGCTTTGCCTGTGGTTCTGGGCAGAGTAGCCGGCTCTACCAGTTCTACCTGAGGAGTCACCATTAGCTCCCCTTTAAGTCTAGCCTTAATCTTATTCTGTAATCTTTTCAAATCTTTGAGGGAACCCCTAAAAAATCTTTTCTTAATCTCCAGGATCACCCTCATCTCCTCCAGGCCCCCATGTCTTTCCAGAACAATCTGGTAGTTTCTTCCCACCTCGGGCAGGCCCATAAGGATTCTTTCCACCTCTGAGGGAAAGATATTTACACCTCGAAGGATAAACATATCATCTACTCTGCCTTTGATTCGGGATATGCGACGGTGGACTCGTCCACACCTACAGGGATCAGGGTATATATGCGTCAGATCACCAGTCCTGTACCTCAGGATAGGCATTGCTTCTCTATTTAGGGTGGTTAACACCAGCTCTCCCTCTTCACTGTCCCTTCGAATCTCCAGAGTCTCTTGATCAATAACCTCCATAATGAAATTATCCTCCCAGAGATGCATTCCGCACTTTTCCTTACACTCAAAAGCAACTCCTGGACCGTTCATTTCCGAAAGACCGTAAGAATCATAGGCATCCAGGGAGAAAATTTCCTCGATCTTACTCTTTGTGGCCTCAGAATAAGGCTCTGCTCCTAAATAAACTATGCGCAAGTTAAAATCACCTCTGGGGTCCATTCCCATTCTTTCCATAACTTCAGCTAAGTAAAGAGCATAGCTAGGGGTTATATGGACTATGGTGGTTTTGAAGTCATGCATCAGCTCAATTTGGCGCTCTGTGTTGCCAGTTCCACTTGGAATTACCAATAGCCCTGCTCTTTCCGCTCCGTAATGAAAAATGAGACCTCCGGTAAACAACCCATAGCTCATCATGTTTTGAAAAACATCTTCAGGTCCTGCTCCTGTCATGCTCATACTGCGAGTTATGAGCCGGGCAGCTTGATCGATATCTTTCTGGGTAAAGAGTACCGCTTTAGGTTTACCGGTGGTACCGGTAGAGGTATGTAACCTTACCAGACGAGATAAGGAAGAGGTTAAAAACCCATAGGGATAACCAGCACGTAGGTCTTCTCTGGTGGTAAAAGGAAGTCTTTCCAAATCTTTCAGATTTTTTATATTATCGGGTTTTACCTTGCGTGCGTCAAATGCTTCTCGATAGAAAGGTACTTTATGATAGACTCTGTCTAGAACTTTCTTTAACCTTTTTAACTGAAGTTTCTCCAGGTTTTCTCTATCAAGATACTCTGGATCTATTTCTCTGGACATCACTGAACTTCTCTCTCAGCTGGACTCTCTTTTGTCGATTACTCTCTTGCCTTTAGTTTCTCTGGCGAAGGAATCAGGTTCAACCAATTTAACCTTGACACTAATGCCCAAATCCTGGTAGATCTCTCTTTCCACTTTTGACTTTAAGTCCTGAAGTTTCTTCATTTCGTCAAAGAAGATTTCCTCGGAAACCTTCACCAGGATTTCGACCACGTCCTGGTCGCTTCGTCGATCAATCACTAAAGAACTGCGAGGTTCAACTCCCCAAATTTGGGAAAAAATGTGTTCAATCTGCGAGGGAAAGAAGCTCACCCCATTGATGGTGACCATCTCGTCAGTACGACCGGCTACTTTTTTCATCCGAATCAAAGTTCGACCGCATCCACAGGGAGAAGCATCCAGGGCAGTGATGTCTCCCGTTCGGTATCTAATCAGGGGAAATGCCTCCTTAGTTATGGTGGTAAGCACCAGTTCTCCTTCCTCTCCGAGGGGAAGAACCTCTTTAGTCCGAGGGTCT
Organism: Candidatus Aerophobetes bacterium Ae_b3b; assembly: GCA_005223085.1. Taxonomy (GTDB): domain Bacteria; phylum Aerophobota; class Aerophobia; order Aerophobales; family AE-B3A; genus AE-B3B. The sequence continues at coordinate 8,898 of NJBP01000034.1, forward strand.
ATTATTTCTGGGATGAATTGGTCCTCAAAAATGTGAAGCCCCTTCTTTTTTTCACATTCTCCTGCCACTCCTGGCCAGGCTATCTCGCTTAAGCCGTAATTATCGGTTGCCTTTATATTGAGCTCGTCTTCTATCTGCTTCCTGGTTCTTTCGGAGAAAGGCTCACCGGTAAAAAGACCCCTTTTGAGATGAATGTCAGCAGGACCTAATCCCTTTTCCCGAACCACCGCAGCCAGTCTAATCGCAAATCCCGGGGTAGCTATTAAGGCTGTGGTGCGGTAGTCTCGAGCAATTACTACCTGCCGGGCTGGATCGAGATTGGAGCCCGGAATGACTGATGCCCCTACTAATTCAGCACCATAATGAAAACCGAGACCTCCGCCGAACAGGCTATAATCAAAGCAGATCTGTACCACATCATTCTTTGTTACACCGCCGGCACAGAGTACCCGAGCGCTTACTTCAGTCCAATGAGTCAGGTCATTCCTGGTGTAGCCCACGCCGATGGGTTCCCCGGTAGTGCCGGAAGTGCATTGGAGTCTTACGACTTCTCGAAGAGGAACGGCAAACATTCCGTAAGGATAGCTCGCTCGTAAAGTAGTCTTACCGGTGAAAGGAATTCTGGAAAGCTCGTCCAGAGAATTAATCTCGTCCGGCACCAATCCCATTTGATCAAACAATTTTCGGTAAAAAGCAACACTTCGATAGACTCGATTAAGAGTAGCCTGAAGTTTTTCCAGTTGTAGTTGTTCCAGCTCATCCTTTGCCATACATTCAAAATGAGGATTCCAGATCGCCATCTATTTTACTCCCAGACTTCTTTATATTCTCTGCCTAGATAGGCTCTTTTTACTTCTTGGTTGTGCAGAAGTTCTTCTGAGGCACCCTGAAGAACAACTCTGCCAGTCTCGATGACATAGGTTCTATTGGATACTTTGAATGCCGCTGCAGCATTTTGTTCTACTAGAAGGATGGTGGTACCCTGCTGATGTAACTGGGATATTATTTGGAAAATGTGGGCGGCTATCAAGGGAGCAAGCCCCATAGAAGGTTCGTCCAGCAAAAGAAACTTCGGTCCTGACATGAGAGCACGGCCAATGGCCAGCATTTGCTGCTCACCCCCACTGAGAGTTCCCGCCACCTGCGATCGCCTTTCTTTTAAGACGGGAAAGCGTTCAAATATTGTGTCCAGATCACTCTTAATCTTAGATTTCTCCTTCCTTCTATAGCGTTGATAGGCCCCCAGAGTAAGATTTTCCATAACCGTTAGAGGAGCGAACAATTGCCTTCCTTCCGGTACCAGACTGACTCCCATTCTGATTATTTCCCGGGGAGACTGGTGCGTAATGTCTGCATTAAGGAAGAGAATCTGCCCGGTGAGGGAGGGAACCAACCCCACGATGGAGTTAAGTAAGGTGGTTTTCCCGGCTCCATTTGCGCCAATTAAGGCCACTATTTCACCTTCTTCAACGTGTAAAGAAACTCCCTTCAAAGCTTGCATACGCCCATAATAACTTCTAAGATTTCGTATGGTTAGCATTCTCTGTTTCTCTTTCACCAAGATAAACAGCTATCACCGCTTCATTATTTTGGACTTCGCGTGGAGTTCCTTCGGCGATGACTTGGCCAGAGTCGAGAACAATCACCTCATCAGATACCTCCATTACCAGCCCCATGTTATGCTCTACCAGAAGAATAGTGATTCCAATCTCTCGGATTCGGTAGACAAACTGAGCCATCTCGTCAGCCTCAGGAACGCTGAGCCCGGCTGCTGGCTCGTCAAGTAAAAGTAGGTCCGGCTCTGTCGCTAAGGCTCGGGCAAATTCTAATAACTTCTGTTGTTGAAAGGTAAGATTAGAGGCCGCCTCATTCTTCTTAGTTTCTAACCCCACGAAGGAGAGCATCTCCAAAGAATAGTCATGGATCCTTTTTTCCTCGGCTCGGGTTCTTTTTAGGTTCATAATGGCAGCGAAAATCTCTGATCTAGTTCGGCAATGGCGTCCCACCATTACGTTTTCCAGAACCGACATATTTTCAAACACCTGTACATTTTGAAAAGTGCGAGAAATCCCCTTTTCCGCAATAACATAGGGTTTGAGCTCATTAATCTTATGCTGTTTGAACCTAATTGTGCCAGAAGTTGGTGGACATATTCGGGAAATGAGATTAAAGATGGTGGTTTTACCTGCTCCATTAGGGCCAATGATGGCTTTAATTTGATGGGAATTTACCTCAAAATCTACTCCATCTACCGCAACTACTCCCCCAAATTTTTTCTTTAGTTTTTCAATCTGAAGAATAGGATCCATAGTTATTACCTTTCTTTCTTAATCAAACGAAGAATTCCCGCAAACAACCCCTGAGGCAAAAACATCATTATGAGGAGAAGAATCGAACCGTAAATAAGAATATCGTAGTCCTGAAATGCTCGCAGGTATTCAGGTAGAATGGTTAATAGTGCCGCTCCTATCATTGCTCCCCACACGCTAGCCATTCCTCCCACCGCCACCATAGCGACGAGGACTATGGAAAAGTGGAATCCAAAGGGAGTGGGATTGAGAAAGGTAATGAAATGCGCATAGAGACTGCCAGCGAGAGAGGCATAGACGGCACTCAACACGAAAACTTGAATCTTGTATTTGGCCGTATTCACCCCCATAATGTTGGCTGTCAATTCACCTTCGTGGATGGATCGTAGGGCCCGTCCAACCCGGGAGTGAATTATGTTCAAGCTCACCAATAGAACAACTATTACCAGGGTCCAGACAAGATAGTAGTAGTGAACATCGCTGCGAAGCAAAAAATTTCCTAGTCTAAATCGAGGAATCTGTCCAAAGCCTGAGGGACCGCCGGTAAGGGAACTAGCCTGGTTAAAGACAATAAAAACAATGTAGCCGAATGCCAGGGTAGCCATGGCCAGGTAGTGGCCTTTTAGTTTGAGGGCGGGAGCCGCAATAAGAAAAGCAATCCCTCCGGTGACGAAAATACCCGCTAGAAGTGCAAGCCAGGGTGAGACGCCAAATTTAGTGCTGAGCACCCCTGAAGTATATGCTCCTAGCCCAAAAAAGGCGGCGTGCCCTAAAGAAATCTGTCCGGTATAACCCATGAGTAAACTAAGGCCAATGGTAATTAGACTATAAATACCCACGAAGACTAACACATTCAGGTAATAAGAATTGCCCAGCCCTAGCGGTAAGGCCAGAATCACCCCCGCTAGAATCAGCAGCGAGAGTATATTCTTCCTTCCCATCAATTCCCCTTTTGATTATTTCAATTAGAACTTCTTGAACTCTGCTCTTTCCCTACTTCCCAGAAGTCCGCTGGGCTTCAAGAATAAGACCAGAAGCAGCACCACCAGAGCGATGGCGTCTTTATACCCGGAAGATATGAAACCTGCGCCCAGGGATTCCATGATACCAATGATGAATCCGGCCACTACTGCCCCCACGTTACTTCCCAGTCCCCCCAATACCGCCACGCTGAACCCCTTCACTGCCAACATGGTTCCCCGATCATAGTTCATAAGAGCAATGGGGGTGATGATAATTCCGGCTGTAGCCCCGATACCTGCACTCAAGGCAAAGGACAAAAGAACCATGGTCTTGACATTGATCCCCACCAGACTAGCTGCCGTGCGATTAGCGGCACAGGCCCTCATTGCTTTTCCAGTCAAGGTAAATCCGAAAAAGAGGATGAGAAGAGCGACTGTTGCTGCCATAATTCCCAGTATCCATAAGGTCTGAGGGAGAATAGTGGCTCCCAGCACGCTTATAGGCTCTTCTCCTGAAAAAGGAGAAAGGCTGACGGTGTGTTTACCCCAGGCGAACATGGCACCACCTTTGAAAAGAATACTAGCAGCCACGGTGATAATAATAAGGGTAATGACAGAGGGACTTTTCAGAGGATGGATAGCTGCTCTCTCGAAGGCGGCTCCTATAGCGGTAACTATTAAAATGGAAAGAAAAAAACTCACTACCATGGGTAATTTGATAATTGCTGTCAGGTACACCATCATCATTCCCCCCAGCATGACAAACTCTCCCTGGGCCAGGTTGATAATACCGGTGGCGCTGTAGATTATGTTGAATCCGAGGGCGACCATCCCGTAGATGGCACCGATGGTGATACCGGTAAATAGATACTGCAACAGTTGGTCCCCGAGACTCATAGGTTTTTCTCCACTTTGATTGAAAAAATGGCGCCAGGTCCTCTGGAATCAGACCTGGCGCCGTATGGGATTCGTAGAGTCGGTCCTATTCCAACACTACAAATTTCTCATTTTTAACGGTCAGCATTTCGAATGCATCTTTAGTCAGTCCACTGTGATCCTCGGGCGAGAAGTTAAATATTCCGCCCGTACCCACAAAATTCTTGGTATTTTCAATGTAATCCCTGATTTTTTCTCGATCCGGCCCTACTTCTCTTAAAGCCGCAATTACTAGGTGCAGTCCATCCCAGGCATGTCCTCCAAAGGTGCTGACATCCTCCTCATACTTAGCTTCATATTCTTTCTTGTACTTAGCTAAGACTTCCTTTTGCGGATGGTCGTCGGCAAGAGTGTCCACGGCGAGCAGTCTTCCACAGGGAAAGATTATTCCCTCACCTGCTTCTCCAGCGGTCTGGGCATACTTAATATTGCCAAATCCATGGCTCTGAAAAAGGGGAATCTTCATTCCCAACTGCCGCATATTTTTGGCTACAATTACCTGGCCTGGCACTATAGACCAATTTACCACGGCCTGGGCTTCGCTCGCTTTGATTTTTGTCAGTTGGGCAGTCATGTCGGTATCGTCGGGCCCATAAGTTTCATCAGCTACGATCTCGATCTCTAATTCAGGGGCCAGTTTTTTGAGTTGTTTTCGACCCTGATCACCAAAACCGGTTGTCCCGGTGATAATGGCGATCTTTGATATCCCTTGGAGCTTCATAGTTTCATAGATTCTCACCGCAGCATGGCTATCCTTTTGAGGGGTCTTGAAAACCCAGCTCTTGACCGGCACGACAATGGCCTCGGCAGCCGCACAGGAAATGAGGGGAACCTTAGCCTCTTCCACTATGGGGATCACTGCCATGGTGGTACCACTTCGGGAGGGGCCAACTATGGCCAGCACCTGGTCCTTGGTAATCAGTTTTTTGGCTGCCGTCACCGTCCTGGTTGCATCACCGACCGTATCCTCAATGATAATCTCTAAAGGATGGCCGTTAATGCCTCCAGCCGCGTTTACCTCTTCCTCGATCATTTTAGCGGTGTTCCGCTCCGGGGTTCCTAACCAGGCTGCCGGACCAGTTACGGCGAATATAGCCCCTACCTTATAAGCCACCGCTGGCTTTCGAAGCACTGGCACCCAACGCCAGATTGACAGCGGTCCAACTAGCAATAGGACGATAACTATTGCTACTACTACACCCACTACTATCTTTCCTTTCTTTCTCACTTTCCCACCTCCTCTTTATAAATGCTATCTAGGCTCATGGTAACAATTGACAATATAATTTAATAAAAAAATTTGTCAAGAACTTCCTAAATCAAGTAGACTCCTTCTTAACTTTTCAGCCTTTTCCCCCAGGGTTTTCATAAACTCTTTACCCTTTGGAGTTGCCACTGCTCCCTGAGGTGAAGGTCTTATGAGACTGTGCTGTTCTAGAACTCTCAAAGAATATCTGACCCGGTGCTGGAGAAATCCACTAAGTTCAGAAAGTTTTATGATGCCAATTGGTCCATGGCCAATGACAAATTTTAGGATAGCGGTATGTCTTGCCAGCCGTTTGATCTCTTGTTCAAGTTTATCTAACATTATAGTCTACTAATTTCCTCAGCAGAGAGAATTTTTACCTTCTTTTCTTGCAGCAAGTCTACGGTGGCTTTTTTTTCTTCGATTTTCAAAACCACCAGAGCACCCCTGCCCCTCGGAGCTACGAAAGCATAGAGGTATTCCACATTGATACCTTCTTTCCCCAAAATAGCCATAACTTGTGCCAGGCCGCCCGGCTTATCTTCAACTTCCACTACCACAACCTCTGTTTGGGATACGGTGAATCCTCTCTCCTCCAAAGCCTCGTACGCTTTTTGAGGTCTGTCGACTATCATTCGCAAGATTCCAAATTCGGTGGTATCGGCAATAGCTAAGGCCCGGATATTAATTTCTTTATTTCCTAAAATCTGCGTAATTTCAGCTAATCTACCTATCTTATTTTCCAGGAATACCGAGATTTGCCTTACTGCCATCTTAGTCTCCTATTTCAATTTTCTTTTATCTATTATACGTTTTGCTTTGCCCATACTTCTCTGGATCGTCCTCGGCTCAACCAATTTCACTCCTATTCTAAGGCCCAGTGCATCTTCAATTTCTCTTTTAATCTTGGCCTCAATCTCTTCCAATCTTCTTACCTCATCAAAGAAAATATGAGGAGAAGTCTCCAGCTCCACCGTCAATTCATCCAATCCTTTTCTTCTTTCTAAAATTAATTGATAATGGGGCTCGGCTTCATCTATCTGGATTAATATATTCTCTATCTGGGAAGGAAAAAGGTTCACCCCTCTTATGATTAGCATATCGTCTGCTCTGCCTTTGATCTTACCAATTCTGGCCAGAGTTCTTCCACACTCACAGGGCTGATAATTTATGTGGGTTATATCACCCGTTCTGTATCTTACTAAAGAGGTTCCTTCTCGGGTTAAGGTAGTTAAAACTAGTTCTCCTTCCTCTCCTTCTTTTAAAACCTTACCCGTTTTGGGGTCAATTATTTCAGGCAGGAAGTGATCTTCAAAAAGATGCATACCCTCTTTTACCTCACACTCTTGAGCCACTCCCGGCCCGATAATCTCGGTTAATCCATAAATATCCAGAGCCTCTATACCTAATCGAGATTCGATTTCTTGCCGCATACTTTCTGACCAGGTTTCCGCCCCCAGTATCCCTACTCTCAAGGGTAGATCCCTGGGATTAATCCCCATCTCTTCTGCCACTTCGGCTATATGCAAGGCATAAGAGGGAGTGCAGGTCAGAACTGTGGACTTAAAGTCCTGCATTATGGTGATTTGGCGCTTGGTCTGTCCACCAGAGATGGGAATAGTTTTTGCGCCAATGAGCTGAGCTCCATAATGGGTTCCCAGTCCCCCGGTGAAAAGACCATAGCCATAAGCATTATGAACTACGTCTCTGGAGGTAGTTCCAGCACAGCTCAATGCTCTAGCCATAACTTCTGCCCAAATCTGGATATCTTTTCTAGTGTAGCCATTGACTACCGGTTTTCCGGTGGTACCGGAAGAGATGTGAAATTCAACTATTTTCTCTAAGGGTGCAGTGAATAAGCCAAAAGGATAGCCTTCTCTTAGATCGGACTTACGGGTGAAAGGAAACTTTCTTAGGTCCTCCAGTGATTTTATATCATCTGGATGGAGGTGACTTTCCTCAAATTTTCTTTTATAAAAAAGTAGGCGCTCAAAAACGCGGTGAGCAACCTCTTTCAATCTTTTTAGTTGAAGATCCTCTAAACTCTTTCTATCCATACACTCGTATTCTTTATTCCAGATCATTTTTCCTCCTCTTACCCCCTCTGTTTTTTCCCCTCTAGCTTTGAAACAGCTCCCGATACTCTGGCACCACATCGGCGGAAAAGTTCTTAATTCCTTCCACAGTCTTGGGATGTTGAAGCATGCCTCTAATTACTGGAAAAGGTATAGTAGCGATATGTGCTCCTGCTTCCGCCATTTGCCTGATTTGTCTTGTATTTCTAATACTGGCAGCAATTACCTCTGTGGGTATCTCGTAATTTCTATAGATTTTCATGATGCTTTTGACCAAATTTACTCCACTCCCTATTCCATTATCCTGGCCAAAGCCAATGCTGTTTTTTGTCTCTTTGTTAAGGTAAAGAGAGGCTACAGGCTCACCCCTCGAATTTTTTAGGTGTTTATCAAGCCTTTGCCTACCAATTTTCTCTATTAAATCGAAATCAAAATAGTCAACCTTCCCAAATTCTATTCCTAATTTTTTCCTTATGTAATCATCTATTCTTCCGGCAAAAGGGCTGGCATAGCTAGCCCCAGCCTTGGCTGCTAAAAGTGCCTGTTCTGGGGTCATTATGAGAGTTGCATTTATAGGAATACCCTTTCGGCTTAACTTTTTTATAGTCTTTAAGGCGTCATAGTCTATTTCCTCTGATTCATCTAAATTTGTGTTTATGGGAATCTTGATGACTACGTTTTCAGCAGCCGGATTAAATTTTCTATACAGCAGCTCAGCTTCCTCCACCATTTCTTTCATGGTTAAGCTAATCACCTCGAGGCTGACTGGTCTACCCTTACCGGCTGTTTTGCATATTTCCCGCATGTAGGTTTCCATATCAATCCTTTTGCCGCCTCCTTTTACCTCATCCACCGCTCTTTTAATTAGCGAAGGATTAGTCGTTACCCCATCAACTATGCCCCAGCTGCAAGCTTCTTTAATTTCATCCAATTTCGCTGTATCTACGAAGATTTTCATTACTCCCCCTTTTATTTTAAGACTTAATACTCCAATATTTATACCATCTCTTCTTGTAGTGTCAACTTCTCTTTCCTAATTCAAAAGCCTTCAAGTTAACCTCTATGGTGTGGTGAGGAACCTCCTGACGAATGACCTTTTCCCAACTGCTGGATTTAAAGCTGAGAAAAGTTGACAGTTTTCCCAGGAGAACCAGATTGAAAGCCTTGGAATTGCCGGCAGTCTGGGCGATCTTTAAGGCTGGGATTTTGATGATCCGGGAAGTCCTCTTCTTCAAATGGACAAAGATGTCTTTAGGGTAGAGTTCTTTACCGAGACTCACCATAAGAGGCAGGATCTCAAGATCATTTAATATCAACACCCCCTCTTTCTTTAGATAATCAGTGAATCTTAAAGCCTCTAGTTTTTCTAAAGCAAGGAGAAAATCTGCCCCTCCTTTTCTAATAAGCGGAGAATAGATCTTGGGTCCAAACCTTACCTCTGAGCTAACGCTGCCACCCCTTTGTGCCATTCCATGGACTTCAGACTTTTTAACATCATGCCCTTCTTCGAAGGCTACTTTAGCTAAGATCTCGGAGGCCAATAAAATTCCCTGTCCTCCCACTCCAACCAGCAAAACATTAGTTATTGGCATTGGTATCTATCCTTTGGTTTTTAGTTGATTTTGATAAATCTTCCGGAGGTGATTGAAAATCTCAAGATACTCTCTGGCTCTATAATCAGGATAAGTCCATTCCCAGGGCTCGAAACCCTTCCCTTTTTTGTACCGCAGGGTAACCTCAGCATAGATTCCTCTTCCCAGATAAATCCGGTGCCGATAATCCTTGGTACTAGCCAGGACAAGTTTAGAGAGAGTAAGGTAGCCAGGATCAAGATTAATGCGACGATTGTCCGTCTCAGGATGGAGAAAATCCTGCTCAAGCTGACTGGTAAATAATTTAATTTCTCCAATCTCGGCCGGATCAATTAGACTTTGGAAACTTATAAATTTTCTCTTCAAGTTTGGTCCCATCTCAGACTCATAGTAGTGGGTGCGTTGAAAAGAGAGAATAGGGCTCTTAAAGTCCACCGAACCAAATTTTTGGCTGAGTCTTTTTTCTGCTTCTTTAAATAGATTGGCCTCACCTGAGATCAAGCCTGTAAATAACTTCACTCCTACTGAGTGCCTAACTTTGCCCATTTCTTTTAAGTCAGTGATAACCTTTTTTCACTGAGTGACCACTTTTACCGAACACCTGGAACAGTGCTTTGAGCGCTAGCCCCTCATGATCAGAATTAGAAAATATCCGCCCACAATGAAGGTGGCAACCATAGCTATAGTATCCCAGCCCAATTTCAAAAATGCCTTCTTAGATCTATAGATCAATCCTACTATAACTATAGCGGTGAGGATAATAGAGAGCATTAAAGTAAAGAGATGCTGAGAGGAAATTTCTCCTAGGAACTCCTTCTCTCGCAGTAGAACATCACAGAGGGGAATGATCATGATGTCAAAAAAATTGCTCCCTAAAATATTGCCAATGGCCATATCTATAGAAAACTTAAGAGCACTAACGGCGACTATAAGTTCTGGCAGGGAGGTGCTTAGAGCAAGAAGACTTGTTCCTACCAGGCTCTCGCTCCAGCCCATTGTGGTCACCAGCTCTTTTCCAATCTCAGCCAGCCAGATACCTAGAAAAACTATACCAACAAAGCATATTAAGAATTTGATGAGGGTTGATCTTAGGCTAATGCCTTTATACAGAGGGGACGATTCTTTCTCGCTCGGGGGAGGGGAAGGAGATTTTTTTTCATAGGTAAATATGAGTCTCAGTCCCAGGATATAGACAGCTAAAAGCACCAGACTGTCAAGCCCAAAACCAAAGATGCCTAATGAGCCATTGAGTTGAGATCTCAAAATAAGGGAACTGCAAACGATTCCCATAAGAATTATGCTCAAACCCCCGTACAGGATGTGACTCGGTCTTGCCTCGTACATTAAGGGTCCTTTACCCTGAATTAAATCAAGCAAAGCAATAATCATTAAGTTTATGAGCAATGACCCAAAGAGGTCTCCGGCGGCTAAATTGGGTGAGTGGACTACCGTTATGGAACTACCGCTGGTGACAAATTCGGGCAGGGAAGTAGCCAGAGCTAAAAGAACAAACCCCATAAGGGTCTTGGTAATTTGCGTCTTCTCGGAAATGATATTCCCGTACATAGACAATTTATAACCAGCATAAATCATAGCCATGCTACAAATAGAGAACTTTAACCAGACCAGCATTGACTGAACCTTCCCTTTTAATTTAAGTTAAGCCAACCTACTAAATCTTTGAACTCCCTGATATTGTTTCTCTGTAAATATTCTCCGATCCCCTCTTTTACCTTTATCATAGTTTTCGGGTCAATGAAATTTGCCGTTCCTATGGCTACCGCACTTGCCCCCGCCAGGATAAATTCTAAAGCGTCCACGGCGGTCATTATTCCGCCAACTCCAATTAGAGGTAGGTTCACTTTTTGGAAAGTCTGCCGGACCATTCTTACAGCAATTGGTCTTATAGCAGGTCCCGAAAGACCTCCCGTAACATTACCCAACTTTGGTTTTCTAGTCTCTATATCGATGGCCATACCGACCAAGGTATTTATGAGAGACAGGGCTTCAGTACCGGCTTCTTCAGCTGCCTTAGCAATTTCGGTTATGTCGGTTACGTTGGGAGTGAGTTTGGTGATAAGGGGGATATCAGTAACCTCCCTTATTCTCTTCACTAAAGAGAAGACTAAGCTTGGATTGGTGCCGAAGATAAGACCCCCGTTCTTCACATTAGGACAGGAGATATTTATTTCTAAAGCATCTATTCCTTTAACTCTGTTGAGCCTCTCGGCGAGACGCAGATACTCCTCCTCCTTTTCTCCCGCAATATTAACCACCAATGCGGTGTTGAACCGTTGTAAAAGGGGAAGTTTTTCTCTGAGGAAAATCTTTAACCCGGGATTTTCTAATCCAATGGAATTGAGAAGTCCTGAGGGAGTCTCTGCTAGACGGGGAGGCCGATTTCCTTCCCTGGGTTCCAGGGTCACCGTCTTGGTGATTATTCCCCCCAGTTCATTAAGATCAATGAATCTACTATACTCTTCCCCATATCCAAAGGTTCCTGATGCTGCCAGAACAGGGTTCTTCAAGCTAATCCGGCCCAGTTTAATTTTCAAGTTCGGATTCAACTACTCACCTTTCGAACAGTGTCCTTATAGTCTTTGGCCTTTTTCATCGCTTCTTCCCGCCACTTTTCCACGGTGGTAAGTTGTGGGGGCTGGGAAAATGTCTTTTAAAGCTCTACTACGGGAAACCTCTCATAGTACCTGTTTTTCGCAACTGTGAAGCCGGAACAGCCTATCTTTACCTTCACCCCAGAAAAATCCTTAAGAGTTCAGCCCATTCCATATTTTATTACCACATTATCATAAAAGAAATATGTTGTATCATTGTGATGATATAAGACGACGAAAAATAAATTTGTCAAGCTCAAATCCTGCAAAACTTAAAGAAAACCAGGTAGGCACTCGCCTATGCTCGTGCACTACCTCCCTTAGAAAGTAAGAGACATCCCCTCACCGTATCGGTGAATGAGGCCGCTTGAGTACCGATGAATTTCTGGGTTTGACCTTGACATCGAGAATCTCAAGGGTAAGCGTAGGTAGTTAATAAGATACCTACATCAATCCCCTTTATATGTTTGGTGCAGATTCAAGAAGAATCTACATCCATCATTGAAATAGCGAGTCAGTCAAGGAGAAAGAGCAACCAGCGCAAGTCAGCCGAGCTTTGCAAATCAAAGAATCGCTGCTTGCCAGCAGCATGGGGAGGACTTTTTCTTGACAAAGTGCCTTTATTACATGTTATACGCAGTAGCCCCATCATTGTAATTTGAAACAGTCAAGTTTAACACCATAGACAACTATCTCGATTCCAAGAGATTCACAAGCCTTTTGTAGTTTTGGAGACACCTTACCATCGCAGACAATCATTTTCCTAATTTTCCTTGTTGGATACTCTTTTTCTATGTCTCTTACATAGCTTGCAACCTGTGTTGGAATTTCATCTGTTAATTTATCCGGTCCTTTTAGTTCAGCTACAATAAGTGAGCCATCCACTGCTTCAAGTACTAAATCCAATCTATCACCATCTGGTAAGACTTTTTCGTAATCAATAACTCTGGCGTCTTTTTCTATCACAGAAGGGTTTTTGCGCAGCAGTTTTTGTATTTCGGATTCTTTTAGCCTGTGAACTTCATCCATAGGGATTATCTTCTCGCTTTCATCATAAAAATAAAGGTGATATTGAACATCCGGTGGGTTTTCAATTTTAACGTTCTCCTCATATTTCTCGATTTCATCAAGCAAAATGGAAACATCGTTATCAGTAAGCTGTCTATGAGATCTGGTTGCTGATCCAATCACTGCAAGTTCAGTTTTTCTCCCGCTATTAAACGGTTCGAAGTCAATATTAAGAGATAGCTTTTTGGCCAATTGTTTAATGAAATAAATAGGTTTTCGCAATCTTTTTGACTTATTTTTATCGCCAATAAATAACCAATCGTCATACTGACCATCGCAATTTATTGAAGAATTGCTCTGTGCTTTCTTTCCGGGTAAGATTCTGTCGACAACGATATAACAAGTAATATATTTGCTTGAACCAATTTTCGTGTGAAAAAATAAATAGCTACCTTTTGACAAATTATCTTTTAGCACTTTACCTCTTTGGCCTGATTCTCCATAAGCCAATTCTTTAAAATCAGGATCCTTATGTCCTTTTAATGGTACATACGGTATCAGGTAATGTTTTGGCATCTATACTTTCTCCTTGAATGGGCTATTGCGTATAACGTCTTCGGTGTATGCGAAGTCCGCCGAAGGCGGATTTGGGGAAGCGTAACTTCCCACAAACACCGTGTTGGGCGATGCGACGAACTTTCTTTATAGAATGCAGTATTTCTCATATTACTTTAACCTCTCCATATCGCTTTTTGGATTACTTGAAATCGATCTTTGACTCCAAAACTCTTATACAAACTCTCGGTTAAAGTTCCTGTTGGATAATTAGTTCTTTCTTGTATTGCCACAAGTTCTATTGCCACAAGTATAAATTCTACCGTAAATTCTCCAATTTTATCCAATTCTTTAAATGGCTCAACGTGTTCAGGCTTAAAGTACTGAATGGCTGGGGGAAATGAAGTAACGGATTTAACTTGACTCAGCATTTCCAGGATGTGCTCTCTTAATTTTAGAGTCAACGACGAATTGAAAGCGTGCTTGACATACATCTCTACAATCAAATGAACATGAGCGGGTGTTCTTTCTCGCTTGTTTGGTTCTCTGAATTCACACCGTTTGGTGTCTCACCCAAGCTGATATAGTATCTTTTTTTTGTTTCTTCCTAAGTCTTTCTGCTTTCTGTTTGATCTTATTAAGCGTGCCAACATCAACTTTGTTCATATCTACCCATAATCCATCTTCCTCACTTCCTTGCCCGAATTGTTCACCGGACACTACAAAAATCTCTCCATTGTTTAGAATAAATTCAAGCGAGCCCCAACCTGTGAGATCTTCTTTAGAATTTCTTTCCCTAACAAATAAGATCCCTATTTCATTTGTTCTTTCAACAAAATGTTTCTTTGTGGTATCCATATTCATCCTCCTCTTTCAATGATCCCAAATTGTTCCCGCCTCTCGTTATGCACTAAGGCAAAATTATATAATTCTTCTAACTCTTTATAAAGTTTAAACTGAAATCTATATTTAAACTCTCTAAACGGTGTCTGGCTGACATATTGGTTGAATAAATCTTTTTCCTTTGCACTTGGTCCAACTATAAAAAATCGAGCAGTGAACCTCCTTGGTATTTTCAACAACCTATCTAAGCCAGATTTTACTCTTGTTGTTTCTTCTACTTCAAAAGCGTAAACGGGAAACAACCCGTAATCATCTTCATCAAGCCACAAAGTATCTATTTCTCTAATCTTTGCCAAGTTAGGACCCCTGAAAATGTCGGTGCAGTCGGAGACAGTCACAAAATCTCTTAGCGGTTTATCTTGGAAAGTTCTAATAGTTTGGTCGTGTGGAGGTGCATAAGTCTCATATCCATAAATGTTTCCGAGTGTAACTAACATTCCTTGAGCAATTCCGTGATCAATCTCTGATTCTTCAGTAAAATTTTGTGCTCCAGGCTTTATGTGAGTTTCTTCTACAACCTTATAAATGCCACTTCTTTTTGGCGGCACTGGTTCA
>NJBP01000035.1 GCA_005223085.1 Candidatus Aerophobetes bacterium Ae_b3b
ACAGATGGGTCGCCGAAGTCCCGGGGGGAAATTAGTATTCAGGAGATTTATACACGTATCGAGGGACTTTCCCCGCAGGAGCCTTATATCAGCCACCTTAACGAGTCAGCTCTGCAGGCTTTGAATTTAGGGGGAGCAGTGAATAGCGATGAGTTGAGGGGGAATATTTTCCCCCTCAAGGATAGTTGAGGAAAAGAAAGACGTGATGTCTGAGGAGCGGCCGTAAGGTGCCGCAGGCAGCGACGAGCTCTGCCTGTTTTTGAATTTTGGGGGGAGCAGCGTAGCGTCGAGGGGGGATGTTTCCTCCCTCGAGATCCTCATGTCTTTCCCGAGACGAGATAGACGAGCAGAAACAATCCAAAGTCGATATACAGCGACGGAGGGGAAGAGTCCCGAGATACTCTTGAGGCAAAGTTAGTGCATCTTTAAGCATCTTGATTTTCAGGGGTTTTGACGCATGAAAGATGGAAGAGGGTTAACTGAGGTTTTGGAAAAGCTTCCTCCTCAGAATTTAGAAGCAGAGAGATCGGTACTGGGAGCGATGCTTCTGGAGAAAGAGACCATCCCTAAGGTTGCACAGATAGTAACAAGTTCCAGCGATTTCTACTCCGAGATTCACCGATTAGTCTACGAAGGAATAATTAGTCTATTTGATAAAAATAAGCCGGTAGATCTGGTTACTCTGAGAGAGGAATTTCGCAAACGGGGCAAATTAGAAGAAGTGGGAGGAGCTGCTTATCTGGCTGAGCTGGTCAATTCAGTCCCCACAACAACAAATGTATCTTATTATGCCTGGATGGTAAAGGAAAAACAGATCCTGCGGGAGTTACTTAAGGCAGCCGCTTCTATCAGTACTCTCTCCTATGATGCTTCGCAGGATGTAGATGTTGTATTGGATAAAGCTCAGAGTCTTATTTTTGACATAACCCGAAAGAGAATCAAAACTCCCTTTGTCCATTTAAAAGATGTTTTAACGGAGACCTTTGAGCATATTGAAGCTCTGTATGAGAAAAAAGAACATATTACCGGAATCCCTACCGGATTTAGCCAATTGGATAGGTTGATCTCGGGCTTTCAGCCCAACGATTTGATAATCATCGCTGGACGTCCTTCCATGGGAAAGACCTCTTTTATCCTGAATATTGCCCAATACGCCGGGATCGAAGCCAACATACCCTTGATCATATTTAGCCTGGAAAGTGCTAATGAGCAGCTGGTAGAGCGTCTGCTCTGCTCAGAAGCAAGGGTTGACTCCCAAAAATTACGTACCGGTTTTCTCTCTGAAGATGATTGGTCCAGGCTTACTGATGCGGCCGGGGTTTTAGCTGATGCTCCCATTTACATTGACGATACTCCCAGTATTGGTGTGCTGGAGTTAAGGGCTAAAGTTCGTCAGGTAAAAGCCGAACATGATATTAAAATGGCTATCGTTGATTACCTCCAGTTAATGGTGGGTGACAAACGGGCTGAAAGCAGGCAACAGGAGATAACTGAAATATCCCGGAGTTTGAAAGCTCTGGCTAAAGAATTAAGAATAACAGTAGTGGCTATATCTCAGCTAAGCAGATCTGTAGAGAGGAGGGGAGAGGAAGATAAGCGTCCCCGACTTTCTGATTTGCGTGAATCAGGGGCCATTGAACAGGATGCTGATCTGGTACTTTCTTTATATCGAGAATACTATTATTCGGGAAAACGTGAGGATGAAAGAGAAGCTGAGGTTATCATTAACAAGCAACGTCGTGGACCTATAGGTAGAGTACCTCTGATCTTCTTGAGTGAATATACTCGCTTTGAAGATCGAGAACCCGGCGAGATAAGGTGAAGGAGTAAGTAAGATTGGCCAATATAGTAGTAGTGGGGACACAATGGGGAGATGAGGGCAAGGGCAGAGTTATCGATAGCTTAGCCAGGACCTCAGATGCGGTGGTGAGGTTTCAAGGAGGCAGTAACGCCGGACATACAGTGGTAGTAAATGGAGAAAAATTTGTCTTTCATCTTATTCCTTCCGGTGCTCTTTATCCAGGAAAAAAATGCATAATTGGGAACGGAGTAGTAGTTGATCCCCAAGATCTACTCCTGGAGATTGAAGCCCTTCGATCTAAGCAGATCGAACTGAAGGATCTTTATCTTTCCAGCAATGCCCATGTTGTTATGTCCTATCATAAAAGGATAGAGCAAATTGAGGAAGAGCGAAGAGGTGAGCAGAGAATAGGAACAACTAGAAGGGGAATAGGACCTGCCTACGCTGATAAAGCGGCCAGAAGGGGCGTTAGGGTGGCAGACCTCCTAGAGAAGGGGGTTTTGGCTGAAAAATTGAGAATAAATCTTAGCTTCTGGAAAAATTTCTACGGATTGGACTATTCCGCCGAAGATCTCCTCCATCAATATCTAGAATATGGAAGGAAATTAAAACGATATGTCACTGATACCTCACTTCTCGTTAATCGACTAATGCAAGAAGGGAAAAACATGCTTTTTGAAGGAGCACAGGGAACCTTGCTAGATGTTGATCATGGAACATATCCCTTTGTGACCTCATCCAATGTCGTAGCAGGTGGTGCTTGTACTGGCGTAGGAATAGGTCCCACTAAGATAGGAAAAGTTTTGGGAGTAGCTAAGGCCTATGTTACCAGGGTAGGACAGGGTCCTTTTCCCACAGAAATACAGGGAAAAATAGGGGAGATACTTAAGGAAGGAGGACAGGAGTACGGTGCTACTACGGGTAGGCCGAGAAGATGTGGATGGTTCGACGGAGTCATTCTCAGGTATGCGGCTAGAGTAAATGGACTTGATGAACTTATTTTAACCAAACTGGATGTTCTAGATTTATTAGATAAGATAAAAATTTGTGTCGCTTATAAATACAGAGGCAAGCTGATCCAGGATTTTCCCTTTGAACTGGAGTACTGGGAAAGATGTCAGCCTGTTTATGAGGAGATGAAAGGATGGAAGAAGGATACTTCCAGGATAAAGATAGAAAAAGATCTCCCTAAGAGGATGCGAGAGTATATAAAAAGGATTGAAGAAATTGGAGGATTACCTATTAGTCATCTTTCTCTAAATCCGGAAAGAAGTGAATTTTTATCATTACACTGATTTTACTGATATCAATTTCTTGATAGTACCAGGAAAATAATTAGTATTAGAAGATTTATACGCGTATCGAGGGACTTTCCCCGGAGGAGCCTTATATCAGCCACCTTAACGAGTCTTGGAGTTGAGGAAGAAGAAAGACGTGCTGTCTGAGGAGCGAAGCGACGAGTTTCACGTCTTTCCCGAGACGAGAAGACGAGCAGAAAGAATTCAAAGTCGATATACAGCGACGAAGGGGAAGATTCCCGAGATAATTGTTGACAAGAGCCATATTTGTGCTATAGTAAAACAGTTTCTTACTTCAATGTTGCGAGGTGTTCTGTATGTTTAATAGATTTACCGAACGAGCAAGAAGAGTGATTTTGTTAGCCAGAGAAGAGGCCAAGCGATTAGATCACGACTATCTAGGAACAGAGCATATTCTTCTGGGACTGATTAGAGAAGGAGAGGGAGTTGGGGCTACAGCTCTGCAAAATTTAGGACTAGATCTGGCTCGGGTTAGGCAGGAAGCGGAGAAAGCAGTTGGTAGAGGGGGAGGAGCACTGTTTTTGGGTCAGATTCCTTTTACTCCTCGAGCTAAAAAAGTATTGGAGTTAGCAGTAACGGAAGCGAGAAACTTGGGTCATAACTATATTGGAACAGAGCATCTTCTTCTAGGATTAATCAGGGAAGGGGAAGGGGTGGCGGCTCAGATTCTTACCAATTTGGGGGCTGATCTAGAGAAAGTGAGGGAAGAGGTGGTGAATCTGCTAGGAGGAGAAAAGGTTTCCTTCCAACAAGCAGCTCAGCCCAGTAAAACTCCTGCTCTGGATAGATTTGGGCGTGACCTTACCCAATTAGCCAAAAATGGAGAGTTAGATCCGGTAGTAGATAGAGAGAAAGAGATTGAGCGTGTAATCCAAATCCTTTCTCGCCGAACTAAGAATAATCCTGTACTTATAGGAGAAGCAGGGGTAGGAAAAACAGCTATTGCCGAGGGATTGGCTCAGAAGATTGTGCAGGGATCCCTTCCAGAACTTTTGTTAAATAAACGAGTAGTCACAATTGAACTGGGTGGGATAGTCGCCGGAACCAAGTATCGAGGAGAATTTGAGAAGAGGATGGAGAGGATATTAAATGAGATTCGAAAGGCGAAGAATATAATTCTTTTTGTTGATGAGGTGCATACTTTGGTGGGAGCAGGGGCAGCCGAAGGAGCTATCGATGCCTCTAATATTCTTAAACCGGCTCTTGCCAGAGGAGAATTACAATGTATAGGAGCTACTACTTTAGATGAATATAGAAAGTATATTGAGCGAGATGAGGCTCTGGAGAGAAGATTTCAGCCGGTAATGGTGAACGAACCTACAGTCAAGGAAACTATAGAGATCCTAAGGGGTCTGAGAGACAAATATGAGGCTTTTCATCGAGTCAAAATAACCGACGACGCTCTGGTAGCGGCAACGAAACTTTCCTATAGATATATTCAGGGTAGATGTCTTCCCGATAAAGCTATTGATGTGATGGATGAGGCTGCTGCCAGAATAAGACTGCAAAGTAGCACCCGTCCTAAGGAGCTTAAGAAAATTGAGGCAGAATTAGAGCAGCTTCGGAAAGAAAAGGAAGCCGCAGTTAAAGCACAAGAGTTTGAAAAAGCGGCCAATCTGAGGGATAAAGAAAAGAATTTGAAACAGTCCTTAAATAAAGAAAGGTCTCAATGGGAGGTGGGTAAGGGTAAGAAAAGGGAGAAGGAGAAAGTAACAGAAAAGGACATTGCCTACATTGTTTCTAGCTGGACCAATATTCCTCTACGTGACTTGACTGAAACTGAATCTAAAAGACTTCTCCGTATGGAAGAGACTTTGCATAAGAGAATGGTTGGACAGGAAGAGGCTATAGGAGCGATATCTCAGTCTATTCGAAGGGCTCAGGCCGGAGTGAAAAATATTAAGCGACCTATTGGTGTCTTTATGTTCTTAGGTCCCACCGGCGTAGGCAAGACAGAATTAGCCAGGAGTTTAGCTGAGTTTCTCTTTGGAGATGAAGATGCCATGATCCGTCTTGATATGTCTGAATATATGGAGAAATTCAGCCTGAGTCGTCTTACGGGTGCTCCTCCCGGGTATGTAGGATACGAAGAAGGAGGGGAATTAACAGAAAAGGTGAGACGGCGTCCCTATTCAGTAATCCTCTTCGATGAGATAGAAAAGGCACATCCAGACGTGTTTAATATCCTCCTTCAGATTATGGATGATGGAAGGTTATCTGACAGTCTAGGCCATACAGTAGACTTTCGCAATAGTGTATTGATTATGACTTCTAATTTGGGGGCCGATCAGATTACCAGTGGATCTAGCCTCGGATTTCAAGCAAAAAAGGGAGGTGGAATGTCTTACGAGGAGATGAAGGGTAGGGTTACCTCCGAGTTAAAACGTAGCTTCCGACCCGAATTTCTAAACAGGTTAGATGAGGTAATCGTCTTCCATGCTTTAACTAAAGATGAGATTAAAAAGATAGTTGACTTAATGTTGGTAGAAGAAGAGAAATTATTGCAGGAAAAGGAGGTAAACTTAGAGGTTACCGAAGAGGCAAGGGATCTTATCGCTCAGGAAGGATATGATCCCGATTTCGGGGCAAGACCCTTGCGTCGAGCCATCCAGAGACTAATTGAAAATCCCCTCTCGGAAGAAATCTTGCAGGGCAGGTTCAAAACTGGAGACACCATCATGATAGGAATAAAGAAGGGGAAGATTACCTTTGAAAAGAAAGAGAAAAGTAAGACCAGAGTTAAAGACTGAATCTGCTTAAACAAATTACGAGCTCTACGCAACCGTTGCTAGAGAAAGGCTAACAGATGAAAAATGCTGAGTGCCCCCTCTATGGTCAGAAAGAGGGGGTTTTTGTTAGAAAGGCTGGCGAAATCTTAATTTTAGCGGTTTTGTTAGCAATTTTCTTCTTATCAGGATCTATGGCTCAAACCTTTCCTATCATCCGGGAAATTCAGATTCAAGGAGCCAAACATATCAAGACTGAGAAGATAAAAGAGGTGATAAAAAGTAGAGTAGGCGAGCCCTTATCAGAGGAGATTATAAGGGAGGATATGCAGGCAATATATGAGATGGGTTTTTTTTCAAGTCTTGAAACCTTAAAAGAAGAAGTAACTGATGGAGTAAGGCTCATCTTCCGGGTTAAGGAAAATGAAGAAATTGTCAAGATTGAAATTAAAGGAGTTAGTAAAGGAGAGGAAAACAAGATAAAGCGCCTGATTACCTTTAAGGAAGGTGAGTTATGGAATTTTAAAAAAATAAAGGAAACTCGTGATAAAATTCTAACATTTTATGACAAAAGAGGCTATTTTTCTACTTCCGTAGATCTCTTCTCCATCGGATTAGAGAAAGGTAAATGTAAGGCTGTCCTGACCATCAAAAAAGACAGAAGAACCAGAGTAAGGAAGGTAGAAATTGAAGGTAACACTTTTTTTCCCGATAGGAAGATAAGAAGGTCCATGAAGACAAGATTCCGAGGTTTTTTCGACCCCAAGATCTTAAATGAAGATCTAGAAAAAGTTATCGATCTTTATCAGAACAGCGGTTATTACTTTGCTTATTTTGAATCACCAAGGTTTGAGTTTTTTACCGAAGGAAGAACTCATTGGGTCAGGGTCTTTCTGGAAATAGTGGAGGGTAAAAAATTCTTCGTCTCGGAAGTTGAAATAAAAGGAAACCGCGTCTTTCCCACTTCCAAAATCCTGCCTCAACTGCGACCAGGTAAAGGAAAAATCTTTGTGCTAACTTATCTTGAAAAAAGTTTGGACCTCCTCCGAGATAAATATGGAGACAAAGGTTACATACATGCTCACCTTGAGCCAGATCTGGAATTTGATAGGCAAGCCGGTGAGGTAAAGATTCTGCTTCAGATAGAGGAGGGTTCGCTAGCGAAAGTAGGAAAGATCAAAATAGAAGGGAACACTTTTACCAAAGAAAGAGTTTTCAAACACACCTTTGTTCTTAAAGAGGGGGATATTCTTAACGCACACAAACTCAGAGAAGGATGGCGCAGACTTTATAATCTCGGTTTTTTTGAGACGGTAGAAATCGAGCCTCTCTTTACCTCTTCCTCAACAGTAGATTTGTTAGTCAAAGTCAAGGAGGCTGAGCAAAGAGGCCAGATTCTTTTTGGGGCAGGGTATAGTTCCGTTTCCGGGCTGGAAGGGCATATTCAGTTATCTAAAGATAATCTGGGGGGAGTGGGGAAAAAGATCAATCTGGACTGGAAATTTGGAAAAAGAAGAAGCGATTATGATATTGGTTATACAGATAGATGGTGGAGGGATAGTCCTCTAAGACTGGAGTTGGATCTCTACAACTTGCTCCGCAAATATTACGAAGCTGAAGGGGCCTACCAAAAGGAAAGAGTAGGAGGAAGGATAGGGTTAGGATGGCCTATCTGGAAAAATATGACCACTTCGATTCGATTAAGAAATGAAGAGGTAACAATAAGCCATATAGAAGGAGAACCTTTTCCCAAGGATCCTGAGTTAGAAGCCGGGTCAAAAATAGAGCGTAGCCTGGAACTCATGCTGGATAGAAATACCAGAGTTAGAGATGAGGCCTTCAACCCCTACCAGGGGTCCTACAGCTTACTTTCGGTGGAAAAAACTGGAGGATTTTTGGGAGGAGATCTCGAATTTGTCAAGTATAAGGCGGAATGGCGAGGATATCTGAGGAAAGGTGAATTTTGGAAATCACCCATACTTGCCTATCGTCTGAGAGGAAGATTGGGAGAGAATCTTCCCTTTTACGAGCAGTTTTACCTGGGAGGTCTGGAGACTCTGCGGGGCTACGAAGAAAATGAATTCAGGGGGGATAAAGCGGCTCTAGCGAGTTTAGAGTTAAGGGTTCCCCTCGCTAAAGAGCTCTTGGGCTCTTTATTTGTAGATGCGGGGAAGGCGTGGAGTGAAGATTCGCCAATGGAAGATTTTAAGGTAGGTTGGGGGTTCGGGATAAGGTTCAAGACTCCCATAGGGCTTATCCGCCTTAATTATGGAGTAGGGGAAAAAGAAGGAAGATTCTATTTTGGTATGGGTGAAGCTTTTTAGAGGCCCATGGAAAGATTAAGTGTGCTTGATTTAGGGTTAAAAGATTATCAACAATGCTGGGTTTTCCAGGAAAGGTTGGTAAAAAGAATAACTTACAGTCAAATGGAAGATAGTTTAATTTTAGTGGAACATTTTCCCGTAATTACTCTGGGCCGACAGGGAAAGGAAGAAGATATTCTGGCGTCACCGGAGTTCCTTCACCAGAAAAAAATCTCCCTTTTTCGTGTAAATAGAGGGGGAAGGGTGACTTTCCATGGGCCAGGCCAACTGGTTGCCTATCCCATACTCGATCTCAGCCTTGATCAAAAGGACATTCACCAGTATATAAGAAATTTGGAAAAAGTAGTCATAAAATCCTTGGGTAAACTGGGGATTGAGGGGAGATCTATTTCAGGGTATACCGGGGTGTGGGTAGGAAAAAAGAAAATAGCCAGCATTGGAATAGGGGTAAAAAGGTGGATTACCTATCACGGGCTATCCCTAAATGTAAATATTGATCTTTCCTATTTTTCTTTGATTAATCCCTGCGGTCTTTATGAGAATGACATGACTTCTTTAGCTGAAATTCTGGGCCCCGAAGTGAAAATGGATAGCGTGAAAAACCTTTTTGTGAATTCCTTTTGTGAGGTATTCCTAAGGATTCCCTATGGCTGGTCATGAAAAAAATGAGGCTTACAGGAGGAGTAGCAAGAGGAAGGCCAATAAAGACTCCCAAGGGAAAAGCTACCCGGCCTCTTCTTTCTCGAATAAGGAAGTCCCTTTTTGATGTTATAGGTGATGGGATCCAGAGAAGCCATTTTCTCGATCTTTACTCTGGATCAGGGGCAGTAGGGATCGAGGCCTTAAGCAGGGCAGCAGAAAGGGTAATTTTTGTAGAAAAGGATATGGTCTCGGTACATACCATAAAAGAAAACCTTGCCTTCTGTAATTTTTCATCCCGATCAAAAATCTGGCAGAAAGATGTTCTTAGCTTTCTTCCTTATCTTTTAGAAAAAGAAAGATTTGACTTTGTTTTTATTGCTCCTCCTTACTATCAGGGGTTGCAGGATCGGACTCTAGATATTATAGAAAGGAAAAATATAGGAAAAACGCGGATTATAGTGCAGCATTCACCTCGAGAAAAAGTTAACTTAAATCGGAAAAAAATCAAGCTATTCAAGCAGAGAAGATATGGAGATACAATTTTGAGCTTCCTTGATGGATCATATGCCCAATAAGCTCATAATTCTTCTTTCCCATTGTCTTCTTAACCAGACTACCAGGGCCGAGGAGACGATCACTGCCTTGGCTACGGAAAAGCTACTGCAACTTTTTTCCAGCTACCCGATTCATCTAGAACAGCTTTCCTGTCCAGAATTTTTGTTCATGGGGAAAAGAAAGAAAAGGACCAAAGATGAATGGGAGAAAATACCTGGCTTTAAGAAATTCTGTGGTGAGCTGGCTGACCAGATAAAAGAGGGAGTAAAAAGATTTGATGGGAAAGAAGCTTTTCCTTTGGTAACTATTGCTCGCTCTCCCTGTTGTTCGAGCGGAGAGGTTCACATAGGTAAGAGGATTTTTGCTGGCAAGGGCCTATTGGTTGAGGAATTGGAAAAAAGGATGAAATTGGAGCTCGTGGAATTTGACTTTAGAAGAGTAGCTGAATCAATCGAAAGGTTAAAATTCTTGCTCGAAAAAAAATGGGTAGTATTCAAAGAAAAACTATAAATTGTTTATTCAAGGGTTCTCAAGTCAAAGAATCCCCTTCCAGTGCCTTGACTTTAGAAAAAAAACTAAATCGCCTGCCAGACTCACCGGGGGTCTACCTTTTAAAGGATGAAAAGAGAAAGGTTTTATACGTAGGCAAGGCCCTTTCTCTTAGAAAGAGAGTACGCTCTTATTTTCAAAGAACAAGCTTTTCTTCGAGAATTCACTCGTTGGTGGGTCAAATTAAGGATTTGGAATGGGTGATTACCGATTCCGAGGCAGAGGCTTTTCTATTGGAGTCTAATTTAATAAAACACCATCGCCCTCGGTATAACATCCGGCTCAGAGACGACAAATCCTATCCCTACATTAAACTTACCGCTTACGAGCCTTTTCCACGTGTTTTTCTAACTCGAGGCCCTAAGGAGGATGGTTCTCTTTACTTTGGTCCTTATACCGACGTCAAAGCAGCCAGAAAGAGTTTGCGGTTGATCCACCGTTTTTTCCCCTTGCGCAGATGCAAGGGGAAATTCAAGTTAAGATCTAGACCATGCCTTAATTATCACATAAAGGAATGTAGCGGTCCCTGCGTGAAAAAAATTAATTCACGAGAATATGGTGGCCTAGCCAGGGGAGTTTCTCTTTTCCTTCAGGGACATTATGAGAGTTTACTTTCTCAGTTGGGAAAGGAGATGGAGGAGGCAAGTCGGGATGAAAAATTTGAGAGGGCAGCAAAATTGAGGGATTTGATCAGAGCTATTCATAGGATTGGTCAGACTCAGAAGGTAGCCTCTTTCCCTGGAGGAGATAGAGATCTGATTGGTGTTGCTTATAATAATGAAGAGGCCTGTGTAGTTGTCTTTCAGATTCGGGAGGGGAAAGTGGTGGGTAATAAACATTTTCTGCTCAAGATCGGACAGGAAGATAAAGGAAAAGATATATTGACCTTTTTCGTCAAACAATACTATGGTAAAGTTTCCTTTATTCCTCCGGAGGTACTCCTTCAATATGAAATAACCGACCAGGCTGCCATTAAGCGATGGTTTTCGGAAAGACGAGAAGGAAAAATTAAGTTGGATGTTCCCCAAAGAGGAAAGAAAGTAAAGCTAATGCAGTTGGTGATAAAAAATGCTCGTCTCATTTTGCAACAGGAGAAAGGTAGAGAAAAAAACGAGGCTCTTCTGCAGTTGAAAAACTATTTAGATCTAAAGGAAAAGCCTTCTCTCATCGAGGGATTCGACGTGTCTAATATAAAGGGAAAAGAAGCTACCGGGTCAGTAGTTGTTTTTCGAGAGGGAAAAGCTGAAAAGTCTAGCTATCGAAGATTCAAGATTAAAACGGTCAAGGGGATAAATGATTTTGCTATGCTCTCCGAGGTGGTAAAACGACGTTATCAAAGATTACTAAAAGAATCACATCCTCTTCCTCATCTTATTTTGATAGATGGAGGGAAGGGGCAATTGTCTTCCTGTCTGAAAACGCTCAAGCAACTAGGTCTGGGTTATGTCTCCCTAATAGGGTTGGCCAAAGAATTTGAGGAGGTTTATCTTCCCTCTAGATCTCTTCCCCTTAATATTCCTCATGACTCAGTTGCTTTACGGCTCTTGCAGGAAATAAGGGATGAATCTCACCGATTTGCCTATGCCTACCACAGAAAAATTCGCCAGAGAAAAATGAGTCATTCCTCTCTGGATGATATACCGCGAGTGGGGGAAAAAACAAAAAAGGCTCTTTTAACCCATTTCAGGTCAGTTAGTCTAATTAAAAACAAAAGCTTAGAAGAATTAAGACAGATTCCTGGAATAGGAGAAAAAACAGCCAGAAGTATTCTTGAGTGTCTGAAAGCATCGGAATCGCGATAGTATTAGGACCTCGAAAAAAGTTTAGGGAAGTAAATGCACGATTTTTTAAAGCTAAAGTTAAGTCCATACTGGATAGGAGCCGTGTCCGAGAAAGGAAAACTGGTGAAGATTTCCGTTTGTTACAGCCAGAAAGATCTATATAGGAGTCTCGGGGCAGCCCTGAAGGAGCAAACAGGATCTTCTTCCTTCCTGAAACGGTTAAAGCAAGATCTACTTAGCTACTGGCAAGGGGAAAGGGTGGATTTTACGAATTATTCTTTAAAGCTGGATAGATACTCCTCCTTTCAAAGAAAAGTATGGAGACTTACTCAGGAGATTCCCTATGGAGAGGTTCGTTCCTACAAGTGGATAGCAAAAAGATTAGGAAGTAAAGGATATCGGGCTGTAGGCCAAGTTTTGGCTCACAATCCCTTTCCTCTCATTATCCCCTGTCATAGGGTGATTAGAGAGGATAAAAGTTTAGGAGGATTTTCAGCAGGGATAGAGATCAAAAGAAAACTTCTCCGGAAAGAACGAATTAATTTGGCTTGCCTATATGAGTAAGCATGATATAATGGAGAAGACGAAAATCTTTGAGTTACTAATCATTAACTGTTCACCGCAAAGATCGCAAAGTGCGCCGAGATGAATCAAAAAGAAAAACTTAATGAGCGGTGAAATATGATAAGGCTCAATAGTTACGATCAGGGATATAAAAAGGGGGAGGATGATGGATTTTCTAACGAAAATTTTCGGTACTCACCAGGAAAGAAAAGTTAAGAAACTCCTACCTTTGGTTAATAAGATCAACAGTTTGGAAAAGAAGACCTCTAGACTTCCGGATAAGGCTTTGCAGGGAAAGACAGACGAATTTAGAGGCAAGCTTCGTCCCATTGTCACCGAGATTGACAGTTTAGAGAAGGAAATGGCTGAACTTCCTGAAATTGAGAAAGAAGCAGCAAAATTACACCTTCAAAAGAGAAGGCAGGAGCTGGACAGTCTTTTCGAGGATATTTTGCCGGAGGCTTTTGCCATAGTTCGGGAAGCGGCTAGAAGAACCATAGGCCTTCGACACTACGATGTTCAGTTGATAGGTGGCATCGTTCTTCATCGGGGAGGAATAGCCGAGATGGCCAATGGAGAGGGTAAAACTCTGGTAGCTACCTTACCTGTCTATCTTAATGCCCTGGATGGGAAGGGGGTGCATTTAGTTACCATAAATGATTACCTGGCTAGAAGAGATAGAGATTGGATGGGACCGGTTTATGAATTTCTGGGTCTTTCGGTAGGAGTTATCCAGAATCAAATGGACAACGTAAGTAGACGTGAGGCTTACCAGTGTGACATCACTTATGGTACCAATAATGAGTTTGGCTTCGACTATCTTCGAGATAATATGACTCCTACCAAGGAGGATCAGGTTCAGAGAGGATTCAATTATGCTATTGTGGATGAGGTTGATTCTATCTTAATTGATGAAGCTCGCACTCCTCTTATTATCTCTGGTCCGGCAGAAAGATCCACCGAACTTTATTACCAAATTGACAAGATAGTACCTCGTCTAAAGAAGGGAAAGAAAGACGAAAAAAAAGACGAAGATGAAAAGGATTATGACTACGAAATAGATGAGAAGGACCAGACAGTAGCTCTTACCGAAAGGGGGATTGAGAAGGCCCAGAAGTTATTAGGGGTGAGAGATATCTATCAGATTGATCCAAAGTGGAGTACCGAGCCAGCAACTCATATTCATCAAGCTATCCGGGCTCATAAACTTTACGAACGAGATAGAGATTATCTGGTCAAAGATAGAGAGGTAGTAATAATAGACGAGTTTACCGGGAGGCTGATGCCGGGAAGACGTTGGAGCGATGGACTGCATCAGGCGGTAGAGGCCAAGGAAGGGGTGAGGATAAGGAATGAGAATCAGACTCTGGCAACCATAACTCTGCAGAATTACTTTAGAATGTATAATAAACTAGCAGGAATGACTGGAACAGCGAGTACGGAAGCAGATGAATTCAAAAAGATCTATAATCTACAGGTAGTGACGATTCCTACCGATAAACCGAGTATCAGACAGGAACTTTCTGATAGAATCTATCAGAAAGAACGTGCCAAGTTTCAAGCTGTAATAAAACAAATAGAAAAACTTTATCGAGAGCAAAGACCTGTTCTGGTAGGGACCCGATCAGTAGAAAAATCTGAATTCTTAAGTAAGATGTTGAGAGAAAGGGGAATTCCTCATACGGTACTTAATGCTAAGTATCATGAGAAGGAGGCTCAAATTGTAGCTCAAGCGGGGCAAAGAAGAGCAGTGACCATAGCTACCAATATGGCCGGAAGAGGAACAGATATCAAACTGGAGGATGGAGTTGAGACGTTAGGAGGATTGTTTGTCATTGGCACCGAACGTCATGAGTCTCGCAGAATTGATAATCAGCTTCGAGGAAGAAGCGGTAGACAGGGAGGTCCTGGTGCTGCCCAGTTCTATGTTTGTTTACAGGATGAGTTAATGCGGATATTTGGCTCGGAGAGAATCGCCTCCCTCATGGAGAGGTTAAAAATTCCTGAGGATGAACCTATTGAGCATCCCTGGGTGACCCGCGCCCTGGAAAGAGCACAGCAGCAAGTTGAAAGAAGAAACTTTGAGATAAGAAAGCAGCTCTTAGAGTATGATGATGTGATGAACAAGCAAAGGGAAGTAATCTATAAGGAAAGAGAGAGTGTCCTGGAGGAAAGAAATCTAAGGGAAGATATTATGGAAATGATAAATAACACAGTTGAGACTTTGGAATCTTTATATGCTGAAGAAAAAGTCAGACCTGAAGAGTGGGATATAAGGGGTTTGATTAAGAGATTAGAACAAATTTTCCCCATTTCTTTCCCTTATCATAGTTTAAAGGAGATCTATGACCGCAAGCAGTTAATGAAAGTAATCACGCAGGAGGTAAGAAAAGCTTATCAGAAAAAGGAAGAAAGACTGGGAGACGAGTTGATGCGGACATTGGAAAAAATGATTCTCCTGCATACTATAGACTCTCAATGGAAGGATCATCTGTATAGTATGGATGGTCTAAAAGAAGGGATTGGACTACGGGGATATGGACAACGTGATCCTTTAATTGAGTACAAGAGAGAAGCCTTTGACATGTTTGAAGAATTAACGCAACGCATCAAAGAGAATGTGACTGAGCTTATATTCAAAGTGGAGATTTCCCGGGAGCCGTCCTGGGAACGAGTTCTAGTAGGAACTCCTCAGGTTCCTCAGCCAGCTCTAGTGGGAACTGATCAGGGAAAGGAAAGGATGGGTACTAGTCAGGAATCACATCTCCCTTACCGAAGGGGCAAGACAAAAATCGGTCGCAATGATCCCTGCTCCTGCGGGAGTGGAAAAAAATATAAGTATTGTTGCGGAAGAAGATAATAAAGTTAAGGAGACTTTGGAGTGAAGAGAAGCGGATCCCGGGTAGTAACTGAGGCCTTATCAAAAGAGGGGGTAAAAATCATATTTGGATATCCAGGAGGAGCAGTGATTCCTCTCTATGATGTTCTTTACGAGACGCCGGAAATCAAACATATCCTAACTCGTCATGAACAAGCAGCTGCCCATGCTGCGGATGGATATGCCCGAGCTACGGGTGAGGTAGGAGTATGTATTGCCACCTCCGGGCCAGGAGCAACAAACTTAGTTACCGGAATTGCTACTGCCTATATGGATTCCATCCCTCTAGTTGTTCTCACTGGTCAGGTTCCAACCTCCATGATTGGAAACGATGCCTTTCAGGAGGCGAATATAACGGGAATAACTTATTCCATAACCAAACATAACTATCTAGTGAAAGATGTGGATGAGCTACCTGGGGTTTTAAAAGAAGCCTTTTACATCGCCAGGACTGCTAGGCCGGGACCGGTATTAATAGACCTTCCCAGGAATGTGCAAACCGGAGAGACTTCAGTTCCTTATCCTGAAGAAGTTCAGATTAGAAGCTATAATCCTAACTATAAGGGTAATCCCAAACAGATTAGACGGGCTGCCGAAGCTATAGACAAATCCGAGAGCCCTGTTATTTATGCTGGAGGCGGAGTAATCAGTTCAGGAGCATCATCCGAATTAGCTGAATTTGCTCATCGCATCAATATTCCGGTGACCACTACCCTGATGGGATTGGGGTCTTTTCCTGAAGATGATCCGCTTTCCTTAAAGATGCTGGGGATGCATGGAACCCGTTATGCCAATTATGCAGTTAGTGACACGGATTTACTTATTGCTGTTGGAGCGAGGTTTGACGACCGAATAACCGGCAAGATATCGGAATTTGCCTCCCATGCCAAGATAATCCATATAGATATTGATCCCACTGCCATAAGTAAGAATGTGAGGGTCGATATCCCTATTGTGGGTGATGCCAAAAATATTCTCTCTCAGCTCCTCTCGGCTGCCCGAAAAGGAAAGAAAAGAGAGAGTTGGCATGGAAAGATTCAGGAGTGGAAAAAAAAGTATCCCTTAAAATACGAGTTAGGTGAAGATTTGAAGCCTCAGTACGTAGTGGAAATGATCTATAAAATGACTAAAGGAGAGGCTATCATTACTACTGAGGTAGGCCAGAATCAGATGTGGGCGGCTCAGTTTTATCAATATACCAAACCCCGGACTTTTATCTCCTCCGGAGGATTAGGAACTATGGGCTACGGTTTTCCTGCTTCTATTGGAGCACAGATTGGCCGTCCGGAAAAGATTGTTTTCGACATTGCTGGCGATGGAAGTTTTCAAATGAATATACAGGAGCTGGCGACAGCAGTCAATTACAAAGTTCCGGTGAAAATCGCTATTTTGAATAATGGATATCTGGGGATGGTTAGACAATGGCAGCAGCTATTTTACGAATCTCGCTACTCCCAGGTGAATCTAGAGGGCCACCCCGACTTCGTGAAGGTTGCCCAGGCTTACGAAATTGAGGGAATCAGGGTGACAAAGCCGGAACAAGTCGAGCCAGCTTTAAAAAAGGCTCTGAATATCGCCGGTCCAGTCATTTTAGATTTTAGAGTCTCTCGGGAGGAAAACGTTTTTCCCATGGTTCCAGCAGGAGCAGCTCTTAACCAGATTATAGAGGGACTGGCCTAGTTTATAGCAAAATTCCTCGCCTTAATTTTTTTTGGCGCCTGTAGTTCAGTGGATAGAACGTCGGCCTCCGGAGCCGAAAACAAGGAATCCGAAAAGAAAGATAGAAAGCCTAAGAAGGGCGACTAGCCTCTTTTGCCCTCACTTTTGATTTCCCACCAATTTGCCTGAATTTGCCTCATTTTACACCTATTATGGACACTATATGGACACCAAACCTAGCCGTCCTATCGAACACCGACAAAACCGTTTAAAGTTGCATTCTCTGCAGACTGCGGACCCCTCGGGGGGAGCAGTACCCGAGCCACCATGAGACAATCTAAATA
This sequence comes from Candidatus Aerophobetes bacterium Ae_b3b, assembly GCA_005223085.1. Taxonomy (GTDB): domain Bacteria; phylum Aerophobota; class Aerophobia; order Aerophobales; family AE-B3A; genus AE-B3B. The sequence continues at coordinate 17,143 of NJBP01000035.1, forward strand.
ACCTCACTTACACTATATGACATATTTTCAAAACTCGGAGAGTAATGTTACTACAGTGTTATGCTAGGAAATCAATATAAGGAGTTACAAGTTCGGTCTAGGAGGGTACGGCCGCATTGTGCTTTAAATTACCGACTACCTGCTCCCCAGGCTACTACTCCATTGACTCTAACTTAACAAGTGGTACTATTTTAGTGGGGGCAGGTCACTACCGTTACAGTACTCTGGTTATCTGAAACCACAATCGCTTTAGAGGCAAAGTATATTTTCGGGCTAGGTTATGCTTTTTGAGCTCTCATAAGTGCCATACGAGACTTTTAAACTAACCCACCCAGGCGAGGGAATAAGGTTGGGGGGCATGGGGGGAGATGATTGGTACTAAAAGAAGCAGATCAGTATAACAAAAGAAACACGAGTTAGACAAAGGTGCAGACTATGACATTCTGGGAATACGTGTTCGCCACCTTCGGTGGCGTAGGCCTCGGTTTCGTTTTCTCAATTTTCTTGTTCTATCTCACAAACAGATGGGGAAGGAACACAAGAAGGAAACTACTAGAGAAAAATGTTGTGAAAGAATTCGAATTCAATGAGAAATACCTGGAGGAGGTTGTGAAGAAGCTCGAGGAAGCTATACAAGACATCACTGTTGGAGACAAAACCAGGTTTTACTATTTCAACTATAGAAGCTACCAACGTCTGTTTACTAATGCCTATTTTATGCAAAATTTTCTTTACGAAAAACTCAATCCAAATGATACATATAAACTAGATTTGATTCTAAACCGAATGACAATCCCTGGCGAACAATTTATGACAAGTTTAATGGATAAATGGAACAGCAGCCAAATAGGTCAGCAAGAAGCATTAAAGTTCGCTAGATTGGAACGCGATTCTATGAAGTCATTCATTAAAGATATTGGTAAGATAAAGCAAAAGATAGTAAGCAAATGAATTCTCTCCTTTTCCTTTCTGAGCCCATTGGCGCTTTTCATAAGAAGGTAGGAAAGGTACACACCATAATTCCCGGTACACGGAATATATTAAGCGTGAGTCTGGACGGATGATTATTGTTGAGAATGACAGGGACAATGGTGGGTCGAGGATACTAGGCAACAAGGTTGTGCGGGTAATGAAGAGGATGTAAGCCAACAGGGAGTAGATAGAATGTCTGGAAAGTCCTTCCCCGAAAAGAAGGTCTATTTCTTGGGTGCAGGTGCTTCGAATGCTTCTGACTTTACGCTCCCACTAATGAAGGGATTCTTCCAAGAAACAAACCTCTTTTCGGAAGAGTACCGCGAGCTTTGTGAGTTCATTGTCAGGAACTTTCCTCAAACCCTCCGGAAAAAGATCAATATAGAAGACACAAACCTAGAGGATATCAAATCAGAAGACGTAAATCTAATAGATATGAATTTAGAGCATGTTATTACCTATCTGGAACTGAGCATAGACAGATTCGGTTCATTCGGAAAACGTCCTGATGGTCCTCTCTTTGATGCTCGGAAACAGTTCAGCCAACTCGTCAAAAAGCGACTAGATTACCCACCTAAAGATGATAGATTGTGGTGCAAAAAGTTCAAACGTATTCTTCGGGACCTGAATGAGCATAGGGAGGACACTGTTATTACCTTGAATTATGATCTTGTCGTAGAAAACACGCTAAAGGAGATTTGGGCGAATGGCGAACACCCATTATACGAAACAATGTGTCATATATTGACGGAAGCCCCAGTTTTCAGTCTTGGACGCCTCAGAAAGGACTGGTGGAATGGTTTGTATCTGAAGCTTCATGGTTCCATAGAGTGGTATCAATGTCCTTACGACGATTGTCCCAATCGCCCGACGCTAGAAATTCCTGATCGGTGGAGGGCAGATAAACCAAAGATGTGCGGTATTTGCGGCGCCACTCTTGAACCAGCAATTGTTCCGCCTACGATGAGTAAAGCTTTCGATAGGTGGCCTAGGTTAGGGCTTGTGTGGCGATTGGCTAGGGAAGAACTCACGGCAGCAACTACTGTAGTATTTATAGGTGTCTCTTTCGCTTCGTCGGATTACTATCTCCGTTGGTTGCTAAAATCATCGTTCCTTAATCCAAACAGTAGCAAAAAGTCTGTAGTGGTCGTTGATAAATGTCCATCGGTTAAGTGCAAAATAAGGGAAATGGTTGGTATAGACCCGACATATTACCCTAATATCGATACCTATATTAGTGAAGAAATAGATAATAGATGACAGGTTATTCACGTAAAGAAGAAGGGTCTTTCCCACCCCCTGCGATTGCGGAACGAGTGAAATTGGAGGAAGCCATTAGATGAATAAAGCAAGTAGAGGGATTGGTGTTATTGAGGAGGAATGAAGCATGCAAGAATCTCATCAAGTAAATGCTGAATGCATTAGTTGCTCCTTCAAGGGAAGTATCGAAGTTAGGAAGGGGAAAAAGATACATGAGATGAGCTGTTCAGAGTGTGGCAAAAAGACATTAAGGAAGCGGAAAAAATCTCATAGGACTGAAAGACATAAATAGGCGCCCATGATTTGGCCAGGGTGAGTGGGGGCGTGATGGACGATTATTACTATGTTGTGCTCGCAATATGACGTATGAGTTTGAGCTAGTAAAACCCTTAGTCAGAACGTAATCCAACAGCTTCAAACAAATACCAACCTTAGGCCAAATCTCAGCACTTGTCAATCTGGGTTTTGGAGGGATATGATGGATGAAGAACGCGAGTAAGCAAACTAGCCAACTACAGACGTTAACGTATGAACGTGAAGTTGTAAGAAATTACTATTCCACCAATCCTGCCCCTACAAAGCATACTCTTACTTTTTTCTCATTATTGGTAGAAAGCTTTTGATTTCTGATGGGCCAAAGCCCAATTCCGCTAGTAGACAGATTTCTAGCAATATTCTCAATTGTTGAGTGAGGAGAAAGAGGTTGTTTCCAACGGCAACAGTTTCCTTTCGTTCTTTTAGACGATGAACATAATAATTCCTGGTATCAACAGCAGTATTGGTAAAACTTTTTTTACCTTCTATGAGCTCAGTGAACACGACTCTGTGTGCCTCAATAATTTCTTTTAATCTTGACCTCAAGGATACTTCATACCCAAATTCTATTCTGCTTTTGAGGCTATCTTTAAATGGTCCCTTTACCACGTCTGGAATTGCTGCTACCAGAGCACCACGTATTTTTTTATAGTCTGCGACTCCTAAATATTCTCCGCAGTAGGTACGCCGATGATACGATTCTAGGGCATGTATTGCGTTGAGAAACTTATTTTCGAGACTCATGAAGGGACTATATAGGCTTTCAGAATACATATCATATACGGGTTCCAATAAATCAATCTTCTCGAACCAATTTTTCAAAAAGCCCTCAAATTTACCAGAAATATTCTTAAATGTAAAAACCATATCAGGCACAGGCAACCTTTCGGGTACTTTGGGAATATCTCTAAGTCCGTGGTATATTTCAACCGGCGGATAATAATCTTCGCCTTTCCTTTTTTCCTTGTTTGATTCCGTTAATCCTTTGATAGTCAACGGATAAACCGGCTCCATAACCCATAGGCTTAGGGATTTTTGTATCTGATGCACAATTCCAAAGAATTCATCGTAAGATTTTTCCTCTGAAGCCTCTATTGTTATATATGTTCTTTCTTTGACACTTATACCCTTCTTTATGGTAGAAAACGTTCTATCAATAGTCTCAAAATCTATGGATACCTTATAGTTCTCACCAATATTCGCGCAAATGGATTCGGGTTTGCTATATTTTATCACTATTTCTTTTCCATCAAGAGAAGGCTGTATATTAAGTCCATGAATATTGACCCACTCATCCAGATACGAATAGTGAATAGATAATTTCCTGAATCTGATATCCTCTTTTTCCTTAAAATGCACACCAATGAAAGCATCATAAATGTTGAATAAAGAAGTAGAAGCTGATTGGCCCAAAGAACTTGAGTTCGATTTGATTCGACGGCATTTGTACAGAGTAACATTTTTCCCTACTGATTTCCCTAATGAAACGTGACCCAATATGATTTCTGGGTCAGGAGCCCCATACGCATCCTCTATTTTCTGAAAAGAGCCCTTTAGGTCCAAAACTGTTCCTTCGTTCGGGTCAAAACGTAGCGTTCCCGGGAACTGCTCTTTATCCTTATCGGGAAGCCACCACATACCGCTGTATTCGAATCGTTCAATCATTTCTTACCTCCTAAGGTTTTCCTACTAAGACCCTGAGTTGCGTGAACCCTCTATCATCCATTCAAGAGTTTTCTTATGGCGCTATCCGGAAGAAAGGCTGAGCCAAATCTCAGCACTTGTCAATCTGGATTGGGGGGAATATGGAGAATGATGCAATCAAATTTTAGAATAATCTAATGTCGGATTCAGATGCCTGTATTATTGAAGCATAAGTGAGAAGTCCGTCCTAGGACCGAGCTCAAGTTCCCCGGCAAGAAGTGGTCAACATAATATATTGGGAGGTGATTCGAGCGCTTTGAAAATTATGATTTCTCACTTACAATCATGAACTCGATGGATCCGTAACTTATCTTCTTTTTACTGAAGGGATTGGCGCCCAGTAGCACCTCAAAACCGTGTTGTTCTAGTACCCATTTCAACTCCGGAAAGGTATAGCTCCGATCACTACATTTGATTTTCTTCTTTTGACCATCTTTCTGGGTCATTTCCTCTTCAAATTCAAAGCGACACGTCATAGGATCGAATTTATCATCCCGAAAAAGGTTCAAAGTAGTAAGGATGAATATCCCATGTTTTCTTAAGGACCTGTGAACTGCCTTCAGTACCTTGTAGTTCTCATTATCATTCTCCAGTAATCCAAAAGCTCCTTCGCAAAGACACAGGACAGCGTCAAATTCATTTATGAAGGGCAACTCTCTTGCATCACAGACTCTAAAATCAACCTGGACATTCTTTCTTTTTGCCACTTCTTTGGCGGCTTTAATCATGCTAAGGGACAAATCTATACCAGTGATATTCCTATAACCTTTAGTTGCCAAACTAATAGCATGACGTCCAGTCCCACATCCAACATCGAGAATCTTCATGGCAGGATCTCTCAAATACTCTTTAATCATCCACTTGACTTCATTTTCAGTATTCTTTGTGAATGGGTAGTCTTCGTACTCTATTCCCATTTCTTCAAAAAACTCTCTGTACCATTGGGGATTCAAGTTACTTGCTCCTTTGTTGTCCAAGATGACAGATAATTCTTAGATATCTGACTGCGCCGGGATAACTCCTTTTCTCTTGAACCATTGAGGACGATGTGATGCCTGGACTCCAACAACAAAGCTACCACTTATCAAGAAACTCATCATCGTGTTTGCTGAAACCCTAGGCCAAATCTCAGCACTTGTCAATGTGGTTTTTATGGAGGTTATCATCATAGCAAAACTCCCCAAATTTGACAAACTCTTTATTTATGCTATATATACAACGCTAGAAAGGTTTTCTTAGATTGGCAGTATGCTACAATGGAGTAGCCTATGGGCAATCAATGTGAGACCTTAATTCCTTCCAGGCTAAAGTATATCGCTCTTCTTTCCCATCAAACTAACAATTCCCAATTCAAATCAATAATAGGGTTTAATACCTTTTTTTGCAGTAGTGCAACAAATTATCTTTGAGTTAATATAACGTATCTTTTCGTGGTGAAGAAAGTAGGAATAATATTAGACGCTAGATTAGCCAAAATAAGAGACTT
>NJBP01000036.1 GCA_005223085.1 Candidatus Aerophobetes bacterium Ae_b3b
CAAATTTTGCCCAGTCTTGATAAGACATCAAAGGTCCATTTTGAGCTCCTAGGTCATCAAACATTACTGCTGTATCTATATAGTTCCCAACGGCTTCATAAAATTTAGCATCCATAGCTAAACCGTACTCCAACAGTCTGTCACAAATCGCAAAGTAGAGCTTAGGCCTTATCTTCATGTCTATGAGCCATTTATCCATACCACCAATCTGGGCGTAGACGTTGAAGGGCATAGAGGAGAAAAAACTCTCCCCTACTATTGCATAGTCAGTATTCTCATGCAGTTTTCTGGCCTCTTCTCGTTTGCCATTCGCAATATCAAAATCATCTGGATCGGGCCATGGATACCCTTCTACATCTTTAACACTCTCATAATTCCTGAGTGGAAAATCATAAGGTTCATCGTAAGTGCCGATATTTTTTATCCTCATTCCGCACATTACTTCCCACGTTTTCGTTCCGTCGGGCTCTATTCTCGCTGGAGGTATAGCAGGAGTTATAGCTCGAAAGTCTGATCTGAATCTCTCCATTAAGCGTTCATCCACATTCGTAACAACATTGAAAAGCTCGGATAACTCAGGCTTAGCATAATCCTCTATTCCTAGATATCTTAATAAATCAGTGTACCCTCGATCTCCTAGCTGAACTATGCCACTACAAAAGGTACCTGCGAAACTAATAGGTACTCTATCCGGTTCTCTATGATCCAGAGCTCTCAGTACCCTTTCTCTTGGTGACAGTTCTCTCATCTTCCCCCTTCTCCCTCCCTATTTGGGTAATGTCAAATTAAATAGTCTATTTTGTAGAGGTCCGGCTGATGCTTGCTACCATCGCATTATCAATTTCTCAGACAATTCTTGATGATTTTGAGGTATTAGACATAAAAGTAGCGCTCTCTGAATATACTCAGAGTCACCGCCAGAATGATAATGAGCCCGGTGACTACCTGTTGCCAGAAAAAGCTGACACCAGCCAGGATCAATCCATTGGCGATGACCGCCAGGATGACAGCACCTATCACTGAGCCACCGATGCTTCCCCTCCCTCCAAAAAGACTGGTGCCGCCGATGATGACGGCAGCAATAGTATGGATTTCCATATTGGTTCCAATGATGGCCTGGGCGGAATCGATGCGTCCCATGAGAACAATTCCAGCAAAGGCGGTGAGGAAACCCATTAACGCGTAGTTCAGAGTCTCGAATCTGTAGATGTTAACACCGGCGAGCCTGGTAGCCTCCTTGTTACCACCGATAGCCATGCAGTACCGGCCAAATTCTGTCCAGGCAAAGAGGATATATCCAATGAAAACTACGGCAAAGGCAATAGCTATCGGTGCAGGAAGCACCCCAAATATCATCCCACGACCCAGAGTAAGCAGTGAAGTAGGAAAAGCATGGTAAATCCTCCCGGAAGAATGAACCAGAGCTACCCCGCGCAGAGCCACCATCATTCCTAGAGTAGCGATGAAGGGAGGAAGAAACAACCTGGTAATGATAAGGCCATTGATCAGACCTATCCCTGTCCCCAGCCCCAGAGTAAGAAAGATAACCGGAACAAGAGGCCAGCCGTAATCCTTAAGCAGAGCACCGGCCACGCAGGTGCACACCGCCAGCATGGAACCGATGGAAAGGTCAATGCCGGCTCCAGTAATAACAAAAGTCATCCCCACAGCTAATATAATGTAGATAGCGGCCTGGCGGATTACATTAACGAGATTCATGGGAAGTATAAACCTGGGATTGACTAAGGTAAATATCACTGCCAGCACCACAAGCGCTGTAAAAGGTCCCACCTTCTCCATAAACCTGCCAATTTGTGTCCGTCTCTCCCGGGACATTGAGCTCAGTCTTTTCATTCTAGTCCTCGCTTACCTTTGCTTCTTTTCTCGTCGTTAATCTTGCCTCAAAATAGGACATAATCAGCTATTTCACATCCTCTCCACCCACAATGAGGTGAACGATTTCCTTTCGGTCACTCTCACTGGTAATTCTATCTCCTACACGCCGTCCATTTCTCAGAATAATAATGCGCTCAGACACTGCAAAGATGTGCACCAGGTTGTGGCTTATGATGATGATGGAAACTCCCTCTGCCTTCAGCTGATTTATTAACCTGAAAAGCTCCTCTCTTCCCTCGGCCCCCAGTGCTGATGTTGGCTCATCCATAATGAGTATCTTAGCCCTGGCATGAAGAGCTCTGGCAATGGCTATGGCCTGCTGTTGCCCTCCGGAGAGAACATGCACGGGCCGCGAGAGATCGCTAATCTCCATATGCAGCCTCTGCCTAAGTACTTCCCTTGTTTCCTGCAGCATCCTCGTACGATCCAGCAGCCTGATTACCCTCCCCAGGATTAGCTTTTTCAGCTCTCTACCCAGGAACATATTGGCCGGGGCATCCAGAGTGGGAACAAGGGCCAGGTCTTGATAGATGGCAGCTATTCCTAATTTCTCCGCATCTCTGGGTTCACGAAAATGAACTCCCTTTCCCTCAATGAAAATCTCCCCCTCATCAGGCAGATAAGCACCGGTAAGAATCTTTATCAGAGTTGACTTGCCGGCTCCGTTGTCACCCACCAGACCCAGTACCTCTCCCCGATAGACCTCAAAATTCACACCGTCCAAGGCCTTCAGTCCGCCGAAACTCTTACTTATGTTGACCATTTTAACTAAAGGTTCCTCTCTCATCTGGGTTGACGCCTCTCTTTTTGGCAAATATGTTAAAGAAGGAACGGGAAAAAACTTCCCGTTCCTTCCAAATGCTACTTAGTCTCCCAACGGGATGCTAGGCACCTAAGCACCCTAGCTTTCGCATCTCTAACGGCCCATAATAGGTTTGGAGACCCGGGTGGCCCGCTCGTACCACCCCTTTCCTTCCTCGTAGTTATCCACCATAACGAAGGGACCAGACCAGATTTGGGGGATCTTTTTCCCCTGCATGTGAGCGTAGAAGGCATCGGCAACACCTATGCCACTGTCGTCAATCAGACGAAGAGGAGAGGCAGCCATGGTGCCCTTTTGGATAGCCTCAAGTTCTTCACCAGTACAGCCAAAACCAATAACCGCGATTTGGTCCGATTTTCCCACCTCAGCCACAGCAGAGGCTGCTCCCAGGGCCATAGCGGTTGAGCAGCAGTAGATGACATTAATATCAGGATGGGCCATAAGTAGGTCATTGGTTGCCTCGTAGGCTTTGACACGGTTGAAGTCGGCATAGTATTCAAATACGACCTCAATATCCGGAAATAGATTCAGTACTTTTATGGCCTCTCCACCTCTTCCATCACTGATAGGTCCCGGAGCACCATAGATTACAGCTATCTCACCTTTGCCACTAAGGTGACTGGCGATCCATGCCCCCACCAGTCTTCCTCCGAATCCATGATCAAATCCGATGTACTGGATCACCGCCGCCCTCGCTTCTGGATCCTCATGTGCCTGGGTATAGTTATAGACGACCACGGGAACTCCTGCCTCACCCAGAGCCTTCAGGGCCGGTACACAGGCATCAAAGGCGGTGGGGCCAAGCATCACATAATCAATACCTCGCATGATAACTGATTCCACCTGGTTAAGCTGCTCCTCATGAGCAACGTGACTACTAGTAGCCAGAGTTATCAGCTCATAGTCCACGCCCAGCTCGTCCAGTCGGTACTGCATAGCTATCCATATTCTTTCCCAGGCATCAGAGATGTCGAAGCTGGGTGATAGATAAGCGATCCGGTATTTCTTGGCTAAGGCAGCCTGAGTACCCACAATCCCACAGACCAGTACTATAGCTGCCAGCAAAATAACTACCAGCCGAATCCTTTTCTTCATTATTACTACCTCCTTCTTTCTGTTATGTAATTTAGACATTGTTCATTTTCTCTTGAAAGCTTCTAAAAAGAAATTTAATTATTTAACGCTTTTCTTTCTTCAGAAGCTTTCTCTTATCCCAGCTAACGGCCTATTTACTTTCTCACCCCCTCTCTTCCCTATTTCTGGGTTTTCCTTCACGGAAAAGATCTAAGTTCATTGTTAGCACATCTTATTTTTTTGCCAGGGTGCTTTCAGAACAGGAGAAGTCATCGAAGAAACACTAATCACTCTAAAATCTAATCTTTTGGGAAGCCTTAAATTGTGGCAAAACCTAGATCCCAGGTAACTGCATCAATCAGTTTCTCCGCTATTTCTTGACATGCCTCCTCTGCAGCCTCATCTTCGGTTTGAATTCCTCCCACTTCAGAAGAGTCATAAGCAAAAACTTCCTCTATTTTCCTTTCCTTTAAGGTTTTTTCCTCTTTCTTTGAGACCAAAGAGACCAGCACCTCTATCCTTATCCTATTTTCTTCTAAGGTAGTAGTCACCTTTGATGGAGTCTCTTTTAGATACTGGACAATTTCGCCGCGTAGTATCACATCAGCTTCCTTTTCTCCTACCACTTGAAACCGCCCATCTGAAATAAATTCGTTGATTACTGAATTGGTAAGCGTCTCCTCAAGTCCGTATTTGAAGGTCTGGTTAGAGAAGATAGGTATAGCAATCTTTGAGCTGACGGAGGAAACGGGAATCAATTTGTAGGAACACCCTGATAAAAAAATAATAGATAAAAAAAACAGGGGTAATAGCAATATCTTTCTAAAAAATTTTACTGGCAAATTTCTCCTCCTAGACCTCCTTCTTGCTTACCAGATAATCAACTAATCACTAAATCCTTGGCTTCGCTGCCAAAGTAAGTTTTTCCCCAAGAAATCTCAGTGCTTCAAACATACATAAAAAGTGGCCTGATGTCAACTTGGCGCGTTAAGTCATATATAAGACATTCCTGAAAAAATATGAGTGACATGAGTAAATCCGTCGCTGTACCTTAGCTCTGGATTGTTTAACACTCTCAAATCTTGAATTTCCTGGCTATATCCCCCAAAAACTTGACTGACTCTGTTATCTCCTCGTCCAAGTTTTCCACTCTTCCTACATCTACAGCTACGTACCCATCAAATTTACACTTTTTCAAAGCGGTAAAGACCCCGTCCCAATCAATTGTTCCTCGACCTAATGCTCTGTGCTCGTTCACTAATCCATTATTATCCGATACGTGCAAGTAAAAAATACGCTTCCCCAATTTTTCTACACTTAAAGGTAGGAGTTCTTTTTGAGCATGAAGATGTCCGGTGTCTAAAACAGCGCCAAAATTCCCATCCTTAATTCGGTCAAAAAGTCTAAGGAGAGAATCAGTATTGGCAACATTTTCCCCTACTCGAGGTTCAAGGCACATCTTAAGATCAGCCTGTTTTGCCTTTTCATTACACCTTGATGAACTCTCTACTATGGCATTCCATTGATGCTCCCAGGAAAACTGAGGCTCGATTACAACTTGAAATTGCTTGCCATAGCTGATCATCTCCTTGTAAGGCACTTCCCCCTTAAATTTCAGGGATGGAATATAACTATCTATCTGAATGGTCTCGCAGTAAAAGTAGTTAGCAATCTCCACAGCACGGTCAAATAATTCGAGAGCCTTTTTTCTTTTCGCCTTATCTAGACTTACTAAATCAGCAAGAACGGGGCAAAAGTTTATAACTTTCAATCCTAAGTCATCACAGTATTTCTTCAGCCCCTTTCTTTCCTGATAGACCTCATTTAGATTTTTTTCCCTCACTCCTTCCAGCTCAATGTATTCGAATCCTAGCTTTTTCATCTCTTTTACCACCCGATAAGTGTTTTCAATACTGGGCGGATATCCATATTTACTGATGGCGTATAACCAACAACAACTTATCTTCACCTTCTCTCCTCCTTATCCTTCAGTCAGATACAGGAAACTTTATTGGCTTACTGGCTTTGCCAGATTTGTATATTGCCCTCACTATCTCCAATGATTTTCTTCCCTCTATTCCATTAACGAGTGGCTCTTTATCTTTCTTTATCGCCTCGATAAAATCCTTTATCTGAAGTTTATGATTCTCAGAAGAAAAATGGGTCGGATCAGAAGAAGCGTCCCCTAATTTTTTATGACTGTGGTCCTCAGCGCCGATTCTTTTTTCCCTTTTTGAATCAACAAAATTCCATAGCTTTATATCATCACCTTCCAAAATCACCGATCCTCTTTCTCCGTGCAAATCCAGTCTCCTCGGGAGTCCCGGATATAGAGCGGTACTTCCCTCAATAACTCCCATGGCTCCATTTTTAAATTTTAACACTGCCACTGCAATATCCTCAACTTCAATCTGATGAGCTACCGTATCTATGCATGCATACAAACTGTCCACTTCACCCATGAACCATTGCAATAAATCTATAGTATGAATCGCCTGGTTTATAAGGGCGCCTCCACCTTCTTTATCCCATGTTCCTCTCCAGGCACCGCTGTCATAGTATTCCTGACTGCGAAACCACTTTACATAGGCGTCGCCTAGAATTAGTCGACCAAACTCATAATTATCGATAAATTCTTTTATCCGCTGTATATTTTTGGGGAACCGACATTGAAAGATTACCCCTAATTTAACTTTCTCTTTCTTACATGCCGCTATCATTCGGTCTGCCTGTTTTAAATTGATCGCTATCGGCTTTTCCACCAATACATGTTTTCCCGCCTTTGCAGCAGCAACTGTCATCTCCTCATGAAGAAAGGGAGGAGTGCAGATATTCACCACATCTATATCTTGCCTTTGCAAAAGCTGGTGATAATCTATATACCACGCCCTGGCACCAAACTTTTCTGCAAAAGGTTTGGCTGTTTGTTCTCTGGTAGTTGCCACTCCTATAAGTTCGGCATCATCCAAACCGCATATTGCCTCAGCATGAAATGGGCCGATCATACCAGCTCCAATTATCCCAAATCTTATCTTCTCCACTTAAATCACCTCTAAGCTATCAAACTTTTATTTTCAGCCTGGTTTTTAAAACCAGTCAGAGTTATTCGCCTGGTAAATTTCCTGCGAAGAATCAGAAAAACCAATTGGACCTTCACATCTGTTTAATTATCTCAAAGATTGCTGTGCCGCCTCCTGTATAGGCTTCGGGATCCAAGCACTGCACATAAGCTCTGGCTGTGTCCTGTTTTCCCGCCAATCCCCAATCAGTGGGTCTTGAAACCCGGAGGGCATTATAATATGGCATCAAGGCAGCCAGAGAATGCATACATACCGGCATTTCTGAAACAAGCCGGTATCCATCTTCGAGTTTGAAAGTGTCCCCCACCTTATATACCGGACAGGTTCCCTTTATCTCGACAACTCTCACTATTAGGTCCATACCTCCCTCCACCTCCTATATTTTCTATCCCACCTTGGCCAATGCTAATCGATGGGAAAACCTTTTTTCTATTCCTTCTCGTAGGTGGGAATATTTTTCTAAACCTGGATCTTTCTCTACCAGGCGGAAGGCTTCCTCACGAGCTAGAGATAGAATCTGGTGATCCCTTACTAAATCAGCGATCTTAAAGTTAAGCATTCCCCATTGGCGGGTGCCAAAAAATTCTCCTGGTCCGCGAAGCTTGAGATCCTCCTCGGCTATTCTGAAGCCATCGGTTGTCCTGCACATTACCTTCATTCGTTGGACCCCTTCACGAGAGATTTTCCTCCCGGTAAGGAGAAAACAATAAGATTGCTCAGATCCTCTACCTACCCTTCCTCTCAACTGATGAAGTTGAGCTAAACCAAACCTTTCGGCATTCTCTATCACCATGAGATTTGCGCTGGGAACATCGATCCCCACCTCTATCACCGTTGTAGAAACAAGGATATCTATTTTTCCCCCTCGGAAAAGGTGCATTACTCGGTCTTTCTCATCTTTCCTCATTCTTCCATGGATTAACTGAACTCTATAATCTGGGAAGATTTCTCTTTGTAGTTGCTCGGCCCCATCCTGAGCTGACTTCAAATCTAAATCTTCCGACTCTTCTATCAAGGGATAGACAATATAAACCTGTCTTCCCTCTTTTAATCTTTCTCCAATGAATTGATAAAGCTGTTCTCTTTTATTTTCACTTATCCACCGAGTAACAATCGATTTTCGCCCGGGTGGAAGCTCGCTAATCACCGAAAAATCAAGATCCCCGTGGAAGGTCAGAGCTAGGGTCCGAGGAATGGGGGTAGCCGTCATTACTAATACATCCGGATATTCCCCTTTGCTGCGTAAACTTAGTCTCTGCATAACGCCAAATCTATGTTGCTCATCGATAACCACCATTCCTAGTCGATAAAAATCGACTTCTTCCTGGATTAGGGCATGCGTTCCGACCACCAGTTTTACCTTGCCTTCTTTTATCTGGTGGAGAATTTTTTTTCTTTCCCGGGAAGGAAGATCACTTACCAATAGGGCTGGCTTGATATTAAGAGACTGTAGAAGATGGGTCAAATTTATCCAGTGCTGCTGCACCAGAATCTCAGTGGGCGACATTAACGCCCCCTGGTATCCATTGACTATGGCTGTGAGCAGAGCAACTGTGGCCACTATTGTCTTGCCCGAGCCAACATCTCCCTGCAAAAGGCGATTCATGGGTCGAGAGGAGCGCATATCCTCCAGAATCTCATCTATTACCTTTCTTTGAGAAGCAGTGAGTGAAAAGGAAAGAGAACGAATGAAGGATTCAACTAAGCTGCCCTTCATTTTAAAAGAAATTCCCTTTTCTTCCTTATACCTTTTTTTTCTCAAAGCCAGAGCAGATTGAAAAAGGAAAAATTCCTCAAAAGTAAGCCTTCGCTGAGCCTCTCTTTGTCGAGCAAAATTTTCTGGAAAATGAATATTGTTTAAGGCTTCTTTCAAGGATATAAATGAATAGCGTTTTCTTATCTCTGCCGGCAGGAGATCCACCAGATAAGAAGACTTTTCTTCTAAATTAACTTTGATAATTCGACGCAAGATTCTGTGAGAGAGCCCCTCCGTTAAGGAATAAAAGGGAACAATTCTCTTTAAATGAAGGTTATCTTCCTCATCTCCACTTAGTAGCTCAAAATCCTCTACATTAATCTGTAACTCTCCAAAATCCCACCCCACTCTTCCACTAACCACAATATCTTTACCCTTCTTAAGAAGCTGAACTAGATAATTCTGGTTATACCAGATGGCATAGATAACCCCGGTCTCGTCTCTTATAGCTACCTTGAGGAGAGAAAGATTCTTTCGAATTCTGCGCTGCCCCAGCGCTAAGATCTTACCTTCAACAACTACTTTTTTTCCAGGTGAAGCTTGCCTGATAGGGATAATCTGGGAGCGGTCTTCATAGCCGGTGGGAAAATGCCAGAAAAGATCAGAGATTGTCTTTATACCTAATCTCTTGAAAAACTCGGCTTTCTTTTCTCCAACTCCTTTAGCATAACGAACTTGCGAGTCAAAATCGGGTATTCTTGCCATTTTTTGAAAAATGTGTTATCCTAGTTCTCAACAAAATTAGCAGAAAGTTTAAAAACAAAGGGTAAATGATGGCCAAGAAATGTGCGATATGCGGCAAGGGGCCAAACACAGGAAACAGGGTAAGTAAATCCGGGCGAAGAACCAAACGAAGATGGCTTCCCAACCTTCAACATATTAGAATGAAGACCAATGGGAGAACAAAAAGAGCTTATGTATGTACCCGATGCATTAGGAGCCACCGAGTAGAAAAGATAGCCTAAAAGGGCCTTTTCTATTTCTTTATCCCTCTCCACTGGGTTCTCTGAAAAAATTTACCTTCGCTTTTTATGGCCGGAGCGATTACCATCTCCACCTCATGTATTTCTTTTATATTAGCCGCTCCACAATAACCCATACAGGTTCTTATTGCCCAGACAAGATTTTGAGAACCATCGTCTAACCGAGCCGGACCATAAACAATCTCCTTTAAGGTTCCCGTTGTTCCTACCCGAACTCTCGCTCCCCGGGGTAGATTTTCATCCGAAGTAGCCATTCCCCAGTGATATCCTTTACCAGGAGCTTCTGTTGCTCGGGCGAAGGCAGACCCAATCATTACTGCATCTGCTCCTGAGGCCAAAGCCTTACAGATATCGCCGCCTATCCTCATTCCTCCATCGGTGATGATGGGAACATAGCGACCAGTCTTCTTAAAATACTCGTCCCTAGCAGCAGCAGCGTCTATAGTAGCAGTAACTTGAGGAACTCCAACTCCCAGCACCTCCCTAGTAGTACAGGCCGCTCCCGGGCCCACTCCAATGAGAAGGGCATCTATACCTGTTTGCATAAGTTCATAAGCAGTCTCATAGGTAACACAGTTACCCACTATCACAGGGATGGAAAGCTTGCTACAAAGCTTGCCGAAATCAAGGGATTCCCGCTTGGAAGAATAATACTTGGCTGTAGCTACCGTAGCCTGAACCACAAAAACATCTGCTCCTGCCTCCTCAGCGGTGGGTCCAAAACGAGCCGCCTGCTGAGGAATAGCAGAGACAGCTACCAGGATCTTGGCTTTCTTCATCTCCTTAATTCTCTTCTCAATTAGTTCCTCTTTAATCGGAGCCTGATAGACTCTTTGAATTATCTCTACAGTTTCCTCCGAAGAGGAATTGACAATTTCTTCTATCGCTTTGGCCGGACTATCGTAGCGAGTTTGAACGCCCCCTAGGTTAAGAACGGCTAATCCACCTAGTCTGCCCATTTGGATAGCAAAATTTGTGTCCACTACTCCGTCCATAGCAGAAACTAAGATAGGTATGGCAAAAGTTAGGTCACCCAGTTTCCAGCTAACATCTACATCATTAGGGTCAAGAGTTACTTCGCCTGGAACCAAAGCCACTTCATCAAACCCATAGGCTTTTCTTGCTTTTCTTTCTCTGCCAATGTAAAATCCCCCCATCCTATCCTCCCCATACTAATGCCTGCTTATGTAAGAAGCCTTTAACAATCTTAACTTACTTTCCAGGCATGGCTGATTTTCTCAATGAAGCAATTATGAAACCATCGATCTCACCCTTAAGCACCCTTTCCACGTCGGTTGCCTGGACGCCGGTTCGATGATCTTTCACCAGGGAATAAGGATGCAGAATATAAGAGCGAACCTGGTTGCCCCACTCTATCCTAGCTTTTTCCTCATGTCTTTTCTTTGACTCTTTCTCCTTCTCTAGCTCGTAAAAATTATGCAGGCGGGCCTTAAGAATCCTCAGGGCCGTAACTTTATTTTTATGTTGAGATCTCTCATCCTGGCACTGCACGGTTATTCCAGTAGGTAGATGAGTAATCCTGATGGCTGAATCGGTAACATTTACGTGTTGCCCTCCCGGTCCACCGGCCCGAAAAGTATCGATTTTTAAATCATTATCCTTAACTTCCACCTCGAAATCTTCAGTTTCCGGAATTACGTCCACTGCAGCAAAGGAAGTGTGCCGGCGATTGGCAGCATCGAAGGGAGACAGGCGAACCAATCGGTGGATCCCCACCTCCTCTTTAAGATAACCATAGGCAAATGTTCCTTCTACTACCACCGTGCCTGTTTTAATTCCTGCTTCCTCTCCGGCTATCCAGTCTACCACCCTGCTATGATATCTTTTCTTATCTATCCAACCCAAGTACATGCGAAGCAAGATCTCTGCCCAATCACAGGAATCGGTTCCTCCCGCTCCAGGGTGGATGGACAAAATAGCATTTAGAGAATCACTTTCTCCACTTAAAAGGGACTCTATTTCAAGTCCTCCTAATTTTCTTTCTAAGAGAGTAAGCTTTGTCTGCATCTCCTCTTCAAGCTCCTTATCTTCTTCCTCTTCTAGAAGATGCGCCAAAGTTTGAACTTCCCCTAAAAGATCTCCTGCTTTTCTCCATTCCTCTATTTTTCTCCGCAAATGGTTTAACTTTTGCAACACCTCTGCTCGATCTTCTCTTTGCCAAAAATCAGAGTTTGAGGCCTCCTGTTCTAACTTCTTAATTTGTATTTCTTTTTTCTCTATTTCAAAGATGCCCCCTTAACTCACTGATTTTTTTCTCCAGCTCACTTACTCGACCAGTATACATTCCGGACATTACACTCTCCTTCCTCGATGAATATAACAAAAAAGGCCGTTTTGGTCAAGAATAATCTCGGGAAAGTCCCTCGATAGGCGTATAAATCTTCTAAATACTAATACTTTCTGTTTAGGACATATGTCCGAATGGTTAGCAAGTTAAGTGAAGAGCAGCAATTGTTTTCTTCGTTTTACAGAGCTGGTTATAGACTTGGCAGGCTGATTGGGTAGGTTTTACTCTTATTTCTACCCCACGTGACTGAACCCATTGTTGGGTAGTAGATGGAACTTTCATCAATCCAGGATCTCCTGTGCCGATAACGAGAACTTCTGGATTCCGCTTTACCACCTCCTTTAAATCTTGAGGTAGAAGCAGATGTCCCTCTTTTCTCCACCAATGGGGATCTATTTTATCTGGATAGATGATTACATCAGAAGTATGTCGCTTTCCATCTATGACAATGTGTCCAAACTGGTAAGAATCAATCATTTTTGACTTTCTAAGATTCTCTTGAAAGGAGCTAAGGGAGTGAAATAATCTCCCTTAGCTCCTCAGCAATTTTTGCTATGCTACCGCTTCTCTCAAACTTCTTCCCGGTTTAAACTTAGGTACATCTTTGGCCGGAATACTTATCCTAGTTCTAGTCTGAGGATTCACACCCTGACGGGCTTTTCTCCTCTGCACCAGAAATGTACCAAAACCAACCAAAGTAACCCTTTCTCCCCTAGCCAGAGAGTTAGTAATTGCTGAAGTCATGGCATCGACAACGTTATTTATATCTTTCTTAGTTAGCCCTACCTCAGCAGCCACCGTCTCTACGAGTTCGGCTTTATTCATCCTATCTCACCTCCTTTGCACATTTTCAATTTTGACAAAGACTTCAATCAACCCAAGAAAATTGCTTCTAATAAAGGATTATAGAAGTGCTATTTTTCAGTTTGTGAATATAGCACAAGGAGAGAAATTCGTCAAGTCCCCCGGTTGAATCAGTGCTAACATTGGAAGTTGACAAAATCAAGAATATACAGTATTTTCAAACTGTTGACAATAAATAACCGGGCAGGGATTTTCAGGGATGAAAAATCGCCGAAAGGCTAGAGAACTTACTCTCCAAATCCTCTATCAGATGGATATAAAAAAAACTCCGGTAGAGGAGGCACTAAACATTACCTTTTCCCGATACCGATTTAGGCCTGAAGTAAAGGAATTTGCCGAAAGACTCATTCGGGGAACCTCCCAACTTCTCCTTCCTATCGATTTTCTTATAAAAAAATACGCCAAGAACTGGACTCTGGAACGCATGGCTACTGTGGATAGAAATATCCTTAGATTTACCATTTACGAACTTCTTTTTTTAGAAAATGTTCCTCCTATAGTCAGTATAAATGAGGCTGTGGAAATAGCTAAACGCTATGGAACCCCCGATTCGGGAAAATTTGTTAATGGCATCCTAGATAAAATTCGTCTGGAAAGAGGTCCGGGAAGCTCCCTGAATTGGACTTATCTTAAAAACAGCCTCCAGAAGGATACCTATCTCAAGGAACTCACCAGAATAAAAGGAAAAGAAAAACTCTGGTTGGTAGGAGGATGCCTTCGTAATCTTCTGCTAGGTAGAGAAAAAAAGGATCTAGACGTAGTGTTGGACGATCCGGAATTTAGAATTGTCCATCTTTTTGTGAGTCAGGTGAAGGCAAGTCTGGTTGTCTTAAATTCGACCTTGAGAAGAGTTGTCTTTCCTGGAAAAGCCACCATGGACTTCATTCTTAAAAAATCTGGGAGTCTGAATGCTGATCTTCTTCAGCGCGATTTTACCATCAATGCCCTTGCCCTGGATCTGGATTTTCTTGATAAGGCTGGCTTATCCTTGATAGATCCTGAAACAGGACTGGAGGATCTGATAAATAAAAAAATTAGACTATTGAGAGAAAAATCCCTGGAAGAAGATCCTCTTCGTATGCTGCGTGCTTTACGCTTAGCCTCCCAACTTGATTTTGAGGTAGAGGAAAAGATTGCGCATCTTACTTCCAGTAAATCTTCTCTTATTAAAAAAGTAGCCGGGGAGAGAATAAGAGATGAACTATGTCTTTTTCTGAAAAATCCTTTTTCTCACGGATGTCTGGTAAATTCTTCAGCGGGAGTCTTACTAGAAAAAATATTCGGACAAACTCCAAATTTAGAAAACCTGAAAAGATTAGAAATTTTGTTGTCGAACGAGAAAGTGCTGCCCAAGGATCTTAAAGAAAAGATTGATCTTCATTTGGAGAAAGATGAAAAAGCGATGACTTCACGCAGGGATCTATTGAAAATTATGGCCCTGATTTTCTTCCCCCCAGGGGAAGAACTCACTCTATCTTCTGCCGGGAAGCGATTAAAACTTAGCCGGAGCCATATAAAAATCATGGGAAGAGTTGAACAGCTCTATCCTAAATTGAAAAAGATTGTAGCCAGCCCGAAAAATACCCAACTTATAGCTGAGTTCCTAATAGAAGCGAAGAAAGAGCTGGTCGAAATTTCTTTGCTCCTTCTGGCGGCAAATCTTAACAAATTAGCCTCTTCGAGACTTATGATTCAACTGCTGAAAGAACATTTTAAAAAATCTTCTCTTATTCTTCATCCACCCAAGTTAGTTAGGGGAGAGGAACTGATAAAGTTATTGAGAATCCCCAGCGGACCTTATATATCTTATCTATTAAGTCGGATCCACCAGGCCCAAGTAATGGAGAAGGTTAAAACAAAAGAAGAGGCCATCGAATACGCGGAGAAAATGGCTGGTGAAATCGATAAAGAAAAAGACCAGAATCATAGCAGACGAAAGCATCTTTAAAAACTTTGAGTTGCATTAAGTAGAGAGACGAAAAATTGAATTGTACCAAAGGAGGAATTTTCATTTGATGGCTGACATTGACATAACGATAATTGGCGCGGGCATCGTAGGTTTGGCAATTGTTAAGGAGCTTTCCGAAAAATACGAAAGTATTGTCGTGGTAGAAAGGCACAGCAGTTTTGGACAGGAAGCCAGTAGCAGAAACAGCGAAGTCATTCACTCTGGTATACATTACCCACCAGGTTCTTTGAAAGCTAATTTGTGTGTTGAAGGCAATAGAATGCTCTATGATATTTGTGAAAAGAATGGGATTGGTTATGAAAAATTGGGCAAATTCACTGTAGCTACAGACGAGGAAGAAATCGGTATATTAGAGGACCTAAAACAAAGAGGCGAAGAAAACGGTGTGGATGGCCTGGTACTTTATGAACCAACTGAAATTAAGAAAATAGAGCCTTGTGTACGCGCTAAATTAGCAATATATTCTCCCAGTTCAGGAATCATAGACTCTCATGGCTTGATGAAACATTTTGCCGATGCGACAAAATCTAAGGGTGCTCTTGTCGTATATAATTCAGAGGTCACTGATATAAAAAAAGGGAACTTTGGATTCAAGTTTAAAGTAAAGAATTCAGACGGAACGACAGAGGATTTTACTACCAAAATTTTGATAAATTCAGGGGGTCTTGACTCAGACAAAATAGCAGAAATGGCCGGCATAGATATGGATGAGGCTGGCTACAGACTACATCCTTGTAAAGGAGACTACTTTTCCTGGAATAAAAAATCTTTAAATCATTTGATATATCCAGTGCCTGAAAAATTCTCTATTGGTATACATGCTGGTCTGGATTTAAATCACGACATTAAATTCGGGCCAAATGCTTATTTTGTAAATAAAATTGATTATGGCGTAGAGTCAGAAAAGGAAGAATTTTATAACTCTATCAGGAAATATCTCCCCACCATAGATATTAATGACCTCTCACCGGCTATGTCTGGCATTAGACCAAAATTACAAACACAGGATGAAGACTTCAGAGACTTTGTGATTTGTCACGAGTCTGAAAGAGGTTTAGCTGGTTTAATAAACCTTGTCGGGATAGAATCCCCGGGTCTCACAGCCGCTCCTGCTATAGCAAAATATCTTTCAGAGACGGTAGATACTGTTTACAATAATTTATAAAATGTTTAAGAACTTGAAACCCTTTACCATAAAGATATTCCTGGTGCGCCTGACAGGACTCGAACCCGCGACAAGCGGTTTAGAAAATCAAATTCCCCTGATTATGGTGGTCGCACCAAATGAACAAATTCTAAATCTAGACTAACTTCTAGCTTTTTTTGTGTTCCCACCAATTTAGCTGAATTTGCCTCAATTTGTACCAGTTATAGTCACAAATTGGTCACAAAATTTTTTGTTAGAAGATTTACTTTTCCTATCTATAAGATCCCTTTCATTAAATACCGGCATAGCAAATTTAACAAATTCTTGACTTCTGCTATAATAAGCAGGAAAAGACTTTAAAAAATAAACGTCAGCTACCTTTATATGTTTTCGTTACCATAACGACAAACGGGTGAAATGGTCCAAATTTCCTTATCGTAACGAACTTCGGAGGGTGAGTATAATGGGTAGTTTTGAAAAACATTTATCCTTGGCTAGAGAGAAATTGTCTACTCTAAAAGAAGCTTATCAAAAAAGAAGATATACAATTGTAGGTGATTTAGGTACAAAAGTAGTAGAGCAATTGGTAGAAGCAGATGCTGCCAAAAACAATAGGCATTTTGGTACTCATTCTGATAGACATGAATATTCTAATAAGAATTTCCCAGTGGATATCAGTAGGGCAATGCGAAGAATCTGGTTTGCTTATGGAGATTTAGGATATGATGGAACCAATGGGGAAAGAGCAAAGTCTGTTATGCAGAATTTAAGAGTCATTTTAGACTTTTTTGAGAAAAGATTCGGGGAGCAAGTTGAAAAGAATACTTAAGAGAATAGTAAAAGAGCTTTCAGTTATTAGTGAGATAAGATTGATCATTTTATATGGAAGCTTTGCCAGAGGGGATTATGGTCCAAAATCAGATATAGATTTATTTATCCTTACCACTAAACAAAGAACTCTAAATGAGATACAAAACAAAATAATTGATATAGAGGAAGAAATTGGAAAGAGTATCCAACCAACAATAAGAACAGAAAAGGAATTGAAAAAAACAGATATAGGATTGCTTCAAAACCTTCTGCAGGAAGGTAAGATACTATATTTGAAAGAACCATTTGAAATATCTGCATCAGAGATTACCAAACAGAAACCTTATGTAATTTATACGTTTCAACTAAATTCTTTAAACCAGAAAACTAAGGCAAAATTCAACAGAGAATTATATACCCGAACTAAAGAGAAACATGTTTATCAAGGACTTTTAGAAGAAATTGGTGGACAAAGATTTTCTCCAGGATGTATAATCATACCCTTTAATAAGAGAAACATTGTAGAAAAATTCTTTAGAAGATACAAAATAAAATACGCAGCAGAAAATGTTTGGAAGTAGCAGGAACCTATCCTCTTTACTCAAAAACAGAAATTCCAAAAAATTCTTTGCAATGGGAGAAAAAGATTTGTAGGGAGGAACTATTAAGAGCTCTGGATATTTTGTGTAAAAGACTAGTCACAAATTGGTCACAAAAGGGGGAATTAAGAAAGTGACCGAAAAGGATAGGCGGTGAAACCATTTATAGTAAAGGGATTGCTGGTGCGCCTGGCAGGACGTTGTTAGAACTTTTTTCGAAGAAGATATAGAGATCCCAATCTACGATATTCCGCTACAACAACGGGTGAGACCACCCTAACCCAAATCTCAGTATTTGTCAATCTGGTGTGTGGAGGAAAAGAAAGGAAAACGTCTTAATGCGCCTTTCACAGTAAGCACTATACTATTTCTCTTGCAAATATCGTCGCCGCAAGGTCAGTCCAGCATCGGTTGGATCGGGACGCTCTTCGATGAGTTCCTCCGCAGGTACAGTGTGAAATGAGACAACCACCCAGTTGTTCTTGGGAACAACAGCTCGATGCCAGATACCAGGCGGAATGAATATCCATCTTCTGTCTATTGGGGATTCGGAGGCGCTAGTGAGACGATGAGAGCACCATTCTGGCCCAATCCTTAGCTGAAGGTCACCTTCGCCTCGATACGACATCATCCGCTGGTGGCTGTTGGGGTGCCTCTCAGATCCTGTGTTGGCTTGGGCACGAAGAACGAACACCCAACTTGAACAGATCGCCTTTGGCAATCTGTTCCTATAGATGGGTAACGGTACTGGCTCCCAAGCTAACGAAGCTTCAAAGTCGTGACTCAGCTTGCGTTCAACTCGCAAGACTATCGAATCAATCCTTGCCTTAGCGGATTTATGTGTGACGACTGCATCAAGAATCTGGAGAATCTTCTCCTCACCTTTACCTATCTTTGAACCCATTTTCATTGGTGAGCTCCAAGAACAGACTAGCCAAATCTCAGTACTCGCGAATCTGGTTCTGGGGACTCGTGGTGCTGATTCAAATACTGCCTTGCCTGCCTATCAATGAAACCATTGGTACCACGCCCCCTATCGGTCCAGTCATAATATTAGGCTAAAGACCGAAAAGGGGGCGGGTCGGGAAAATCTTTATACTCAGACTGCTGTTTCAATCACTTCTTCTGTTTCCCGTAGAAGATCTCTTCCATTATGGTGTCCTGACCCCCATTTACCTATTTCGCTTGACGATAATCACACCTTCTTGATTCTATTCCCCCAGGTAAATGTATCATCAGTACTTGGCTGGATTTAGAACATATATTGCCCATCCCATGTATTCACGGCCATATCTAAGATACTCATCCTGAGCTTTGTGAAGATGGTCAATGACCTCCTGACGTTCTGGATGTTCTGGATTCTCCTCTAACCATCGAATGAGTCCATACCAGTTATCCGCTTCATATCTATCCCAGTCGTCATGGCTGGCTCGTACCACATATTCAAAGTCAAAATCCTCCTCACGTGCGATTTGCCAGAGCTCGTGCTCCGTGTGGACCTGCTGTGTTTCTGCGTATTCTGGAGGAATCTGTTGCTGGAGCCAGTATGGCTCCCCTATGACGAGTTTTCCTTTTGGGTGAATCACTTCCTTCATGGCACGAATGGTTGGTCTATACCCACCCCAGATGAAGGATGCTCCTACGCATGCGGCAATATCAAAGACCTGCTTCTCAAATGAATGCTCGGACGCATTTGCACAAATAATCTCAATACGATTAGTCAATCCGAGTTTAGACATCTTTTTTTTGGCCCGGTTGCAGGCATGCTCACGAATATCGACTCCTGTTCCGCAAACACCAAATTGCTTTGCCCAGAGCGCCAACACCTCGCCATAACCACAGCCAAACTCGATGACGCGGCTGCCTTCCTTAAGTCCCAAGACTCTGCCAATAGTGAGTACTTTCTCTGGTGTGGAGGGATTGACTAATTCCATGTAGCGCTCTGAAATATTGACCAAATCAAAGAAATTCATCTCCTACATTCTCCTTTCATTGTCTTGGGAAATGTATATTGAATCCGCATTCCCGACTTAGGCTCTAAATCCTCGAAGAGCCTTTCTATCTGCCACATTGTATTGGACGCCGTCTGGTTTTCAAAAACCCACTCACTTCTGTATTCTGAAGAAAGAGGATATTTCTCATTCCACAAAGGATATTTTTTCTTAGTATGTTTGTTGTTAGATGCATTTAAGGTATAGTTTTTCTGCATTTTCTTTTCCTTTTTTATTGGTATTTCTTCATTTTCCTTGACCACTGACTGATCTTCTTCCATTTCTCCTCTTCAGCCCGGCGCGCTTTTTGGTCCTTGCGGGTTGCCAGATATCGAAGTTCCTTTTTCAGTTTGAGGTAGCTTTGAAATCGCTTGCTTTCGAGGGTGCCCTTTCTGAGAGCCTCTTGAACAGCACAGCCTGGTTCACTTTGATGGCTGCAGTCTCGAAAACGGCATCTCAAAGTAAGCTCCTCAATATCCTTAAAGGTTGTTTGAAAGCCGCTACGTTCACCCCACACCTGAATCTCGCGCATACCGGGATTGTCGACAATCATTCCCCCGCTCGATAGAATAATGAGTTCCCGATTGGAGGTGGTATGTCTTCCCCGATTTTCTATCTTCCGGACCGAAGAGACTCGTTGACGTTCTCGCCCCAGAAGACTATTGATGATGGTTGACTTGCCGACCCCTGAGGATCCCAAGAGAGAGGCTGTCTTTCCTCTGCCCAAGTATCTCCACAGTATATTAAGTCCCTCTCCCTTCTTGGCACTCATTGGATGAATTGAAACACCGAGAGCCACTGATTCGATTTCTTCCACGTGCTTCTCAACCTGAGGACAAAGGTCAGTTTTGTTCAGGACAACCACGGGATTCACACCCCTATCCCAGGCAAGGGTGAGATACCTCTCAATCCGTCGGAGACTGAAATCTGCATCCAGCCCGCTTACGATAAAAGCAGTGTCGATGTTAGCAGCAACAACTTGCTCCTCAGTGGTCTCACCTGCCACTTTGCGGGAAAAACCGTTCCTCCTGGGAAGGAGTGCATGAATCGTTGCCCTGCCCTCATGTGGCCTTAGGGATGCTGCTACCCAGTCTCCCACTTTCGGAAACGCACTTTTCGATGAGGAGCTATGGCGAAACTTT
The DNA here is from genome assembly GCA_005223085.1 of Candidatus Aerophobetes bacterium Ae_b3b. Taxonomy (GTDB): domain Bacteria; phylum Aerophobota; class Aerophobia; order Aerophobales; family AE-B3A; genus AE-B3B. The sequence goes on from NJBP01000036.1 coordinate 20,443, forward strand.
CCCGAAACCACAGCTCTAAATTCTCCATACTCTGAGTAGACTAGGTAGAGCAGTTTCTGTTCATTAGCAACTCTGACAGGAGATAGACCTTCCTCACTGTATGTTCGAAAATAATCCTGAAAAAACGAATTCCATCCTAAATCTTTTAGATTCATTGTTAGATTCCTCCTTATAAGGTCCTTGGGTGAGGACTCACAGAGGAATCCAAAAGGTATGCAATGAAAACGGCGTAATACCTTGGATTGGTAACAGAGGTGGGCTCCGCACGAATCACGAAGCTAGGACAAAAGCTACCTTAGCAAGAACGCAACTACCTCTGTGAGCCTCAGAGAAGAACAACCTGGACAATAATGCTCGCAGTGACACTCATAAAAACCTCCCGTGATCATAGTATATCAGAATTGTTGGTAGCATATCATACGCGGGCGATGATGTCAACCTTGAATCCGAGAATTCGACGGAAGCATAATTCTGAGCGCACCCTAACCCAAATCTCAGCACCTGTCAATCTTGTGCTCGATGTGATGTGTCCGCTTCTTTATTTGCAACCCGGAATGACAAGGGTGGTCACAAATTGGTGACAAAAGGAGGAATTAAGAAAGTGACCGAAAAGGATAGGCGGTGAAACCATTTATAGTAAAGAGATTGCTGGCGCGCCTGGCAGGACTTGAACCCGCGACCCGCGGTTTAGGAAACCGCTGCTCTATCCTCCTGAGCTACAGGCGCATTAGAGGAATGATCATCTTAAACACTTAATGGCCCCAGAACACCTTTCTAATTTAGCATAATGTGCAGCAGATGTAAAGTTTCTAGACATTGGGGACCTTGCTTTCATCTGATAGGCGGGAAAATAAGCGAGAATGGTGAAGGTCGGCTAAGAAGGTCGATTATGTCCCGAAATCTCCCTTACTCTCCAGGGATTCTGGACAATGAACATGCCTCCATCTATAGGAATTGTTACACCAGTGATATAATCGGATTTTTTAGAGGCAAGAAAAGCTACCAGATCTGCAACTTCCTCAGGTTTTCCAAATCTTCTGAGAACAATCTGGCCTAATTGTTTACCTCCTCGCTCTCGTATCATATCTCTGACCATATCGGTCTCGATAATGCCGGGAGCATACGCGTTAACCGTTATGTTATAAGGAGCCAGTTCTGCTGCGAGAACCCTGGTAAAGTTATTTATCCCTGCTTTTGCGGCTGCATAAGCACTTATTCCGACATCAGGAAGATTAGCCGAGATCGTAGAACAGTTGATGATCTTGCCTCTCCTTTGCCTTTTCAAGTGCGGAATAACAGCTCTGCAGCAATTGAAAGTGCCTACCAAATTTATATCAATAGCTTTTTTCCACTCCTCAGGAGTAGTTTCTTCCACAAATGCATGAGGAAATACTCCAGCATTATTGACCAATATGTCGATCCTACCATATTTCTCCACAGTTTCTTGCACCATGTGCTCTACTTGTGAGAAGTCAGAAACATCACCGCCAAAACTAAATGCGTCTCCCCGTTTCTCCCTTATCTTGTTAACTATAGTCTCAGCAGCTTTCGCGTTTTTTACATAGTTTACCACTATTTGTGCGCCTTCCTCAGCTAATTTCTCACAAATAGCTGCTCCAATTCCTCTTGAACCTCCGGTTACGATAGCTACCTTGCCTTCGAATCTCTTGGTCATTTCATATTTCTCCTTCTTCTATCTCTCCGGTCCACCGGGGCTAGAAATAGACTCTTTCTTCTTGAGTGTCCGAATTTTGGTTACGACTGACGTTCATTGAGAAAGAGGTAAAACAACAATAAGCAGGCCTTGAGATGTAGCTGCCTATTAACTTATCTCTCCAGTCCTTGCCACCAGGTATAATTTATTAACAAGCTCTTCCAATGATACATCTTTCTTTTCAAATTCTCCCACAGTCCTTCCTCTATCTAAAACGACAAATCTATCTGCAGCCGGGTATACGTGATATATATTATGAGTTATGAAAATACAGGATCTTCCCTGCTCTTTTATCCCTTTTACAAAATTCAGTACTTTTTTGGTCTCCGAAAGCGATAAAGCCATGGTAGGTTCGTCCAAGATAATCAACTCTGCCTCAAAATGCAAAGCCCTGGCTATTGCCACGCCTTGTTTTTCTCCCCCGGATAATCTTCCCACAATTGAATCAGGTGTAAGTCCTGCTGCGGTAAACCCTATCACCTCTTTTAATATCTTCTCGGTCTCTTTTTTCGCCTTTTTTACCTGGAGAAAACCTAAGCCAGTGGTCATTTCTCTACCCATGAAAATATTTCTCCATAATGCTTGCTGCTCTCCTAAGGCTCTTTCCTGGTAAACAGTTTCAATACCTAATTCACGAGCTCTTTCCACGGAATGGT
>NJBP01000037.1 GCA_005223085.1 Candidatus Aerophobetes bacterium Ae_b3b
AGCCGCCGATGAGGTTAGTGTGCTCATTAGTGGTCTTGGTTCTACTGCCTTGTTGGAACTATATATAGTTTATCGAAAATTGGCCCAGATTTTAAAGAAAAGGAAAATAAAAATCTATAGATCCTATGTAGGTGAGTTTTTTACCTCCCTGGAGATGGGTGGATTTTCTATTACCCTCACCAAACTGGATGATGAGCTAAAGAGGCTCCTGGATGCTCCAGCAAATTCGCCTCTTTTTGTTCAGACCTAAAAAAATCACAGAAAAGTAACTGTTCACCGCAAAGATCGCAGAATGCGCAGAGATGAATCAAAAATAAAACCATCTCGAGTTATTTTTAGCTACAAACTTAACCAAGATTTTCTTACTCTTAGCGTTCTCGGCGTACTCTGCGGTGAAATATGATAAGGTTGAATAGCAGCAAAGAAAAGAGGAAAAAAATGAGTCTAGTCATTGGTGCCGATCATAATGGTCTTGAGCTCAAAAACATCATCATAGAGTTTTTGAAGGGAAAGAATGTCGAATATGAGGACTTGGGAACTAAGACTTCCGCCCCGGTTGATTATCCGGATATAGCTAAGAAAGTAGCAAAAGCTGTGGCTCAGGGTAGGTTCTCACGAGGGATCTTGATTTGCGGAACCGGTCTGGGTATGGATATCGCAGCCAATAAGGTGAGAGGAATAAGGGCAACTGTCTGTCATGATCTATATTCTGCGGAGAGGTCAAGAAAGAGTAATAATGCTCAAATAATGACCATGGGAGCTCAAATAATCGGGCCTGAGCTGGCGAAAAAGTTGGTTGAAGTATGGCTTAACTCGGAGTTTGAAGGAGGAAGATCAGCCCCCAAGGTAAGAAAGATAATGGAGATCGAGAAAGAGAACTTCTCTTGAAGGGAAATGCCATGTCCAAAAAAGAGATCCCATACAGTAAAGTGAAAAAGATGTTGGAAGGAATTGTTGATACGCTCAGGGAGAAAAAAGAGTATCTGAATAGGCTCGACGCAGAGATCGGAGACGGAGACCATGGAAGAACTGTTTTCGAGGCCTTTGAAAAAGGATTGGATAAAATTAAGTTGGAAAAAAAGGATTCTGATGTAGGAAATCTACTGAAAGAGGTGGGAAGAACCATAGCCTTTTCTGGTGGTGCTGCTACCGGCCCTTTATTTGGAACAGCCTTCATCGAAGCGGGAAAGGCAATCGAGGGAAGGCGGGAGATCAGGCTGGAGGATTGGTCAAGGTCGGTTAAAGCGGCTGAAGAAGGTATTAAAAAGAGAGGTAGGGCACAGGTGGGAGAAAAAACCATGCTGGATACTATTCATTCGGTAAGCGAGTCCTTGCAAAAATCAGTATATCGAAAGGAATCTTTGGAGAAAGCGCTAATACGCGCTGAAAAAGCTGCTCGGGAGGGAATGGAATCTACCAGAGATATCGTTTCCAAACGGGGACGATCCAGCCGCCTGGGAGAAAGAACCAAAGGTCACCTCGATCCTGGAGCAGCTTCCAGCTACTATATATTAAAATCGATTATAAAAGATTGTCTTGACTAACCCAGCTTCATAATGCTGGGCTTGTGGTTTTGATTTTTCATTTTTCCTCTTTCAAAATGCCTATCTCTTTAACACTATCAACCTGCAGGGAGTCTCCTTCCTTAAATTTTACAATTTTCACTAAGTTTTTTTCACTTCCAGCCCTTTCAGTAGGTAAAATTCCAGGTTCTTCGAATTTAGTTTGACATCGGAAGCATTAACGAAGATTTTTAAATGAACAAGATTCACATTATTGAATAAATATCTATCGGTTTTATGATAAAAGGTGAGGTCATAGGTATTTTTAATGAGAAGTATTTGGAAAATCTTACCGGGAACGCGGTGGGAAAAACAGGGGGAGTTCTCTCTTAAGAGAAAATTGACTGCGGAGTTTGGTAAGAGATAGGAAAGATAAAAATTTACTTGGATTGGCGCTGGAGTTGACAGAATTTTTAAACTTTATAGACTATATTTAGTCTTTTAGGAAAGCTAAAATATTACATAAAAGGTTAATAAAGCATGTATAGGGGTAATTTGATGAGCGAGAAACAAGACAGTCTGGTGGTGGTATGGAGTAGTGGGGATCGTGAGGTGGCGTTGAAAATGGTGTTTATGTATACCTTCAACGCAAAATCTAAAGGATGGTGGAAAGATGTGCGTTTAATTGTGTGGGGGCCTTCGGCAAAACTGTTGAGTAAGGATGCACAGTTACAGGATTATATTAAACGAATGAAAGAGGCGGGAGTGATTTTAGAAGCATGCAAGAAATGCGCAGAACTGTACGGAGTTTCAGCAAAACTGGAACAACTAGGGATTGACGTATACTACATAGGAGAAGCCCTCACCTCTTATCTCCAAGAAGGCAGGAAAATCATTACCTTTTAATTATATTTTCACATACAAACAAAGTCACTTTTTTTACATAGCTGCCCAAAAATTCCTGAAGTACCCAAATTAATAATATTTGAGGTCATTTAATTGATTGAAAAAACTCTGGGGTTAATCCGGACTAAAAAATTGCGGGAGGTGAGCAAAATCAAAGCAGTAGTTATCTATGGAAAAGAGGATTTTAGATATGAGGAGGTTGAGCAGCCTAAAGCTGGAGAAAATGAGGTGGTGATAAAGATAGGAAGATGCGGGATATGTGCCGCTGATCCTAAGATCTTTCATGGGAAGGCCTATTTTAGTCAGGTAGTCTATGATCATGCTCCCATTGTGGCTGGACATGAGTTTATTGGTGAGGTCGTTGAACTAGGACCGGGAGCGAAAGAAAAATATGGTTTAGAGATAGGGGACAAGGCTATAGCTGAGCAAATAGTCCCCTGCGAGGAGTGCTATTTCTGTAAGCGAGGGCTGTATCATATGTGTGATGTGCATGAAGTTTTCGGAGTTTCCGGGCCAAATGGAGGTTGGGCCGATTATTTGAAATACCCCGATCGTTCCCTGATCTGGAAAGTCCCTAAAGATCTACCCTATGAGGTAGCTATTGCTATAGAACCTTTGGCCTGTGCTATCCATGGGGTGGAGAGAGCAAATCTTCAGTTAGGGGATATCGCCGTAATAACCGGAGCAGGAGCCATCGGGCTCTTTATGCTTCAGGTAGCAAAACTTAAAAGTCCCCAGTTATTAATTGTGTCGGATCCGGTGGATTTCCGATTAAAATTAGCCAAAGAATTGGGTGCAGATGTGACTATTAATCCAGGTGATAATAATCTTGTCGAGCAAGTGAGAGATCTAACCAATGGTTTGGGCTGTGATGTAGTTCTGGAGGCTAGTGGAAGCTCGGCAGCCGTTGAGCAGGCGGTCCAGATGCTTCGTCGTCGGGGCAGATTAATGGAATTCGGGGTATTCGCTGAGAAAACCTGCATAGATTTTAGTATAATCAGTGATATAAAGGAACTGGAGATTGTAGGTGGACACCTGGGTGCCTACACCTATCCTTTGGCTATCCGCTACCTCAGTGAAGGATTGGTTAAGACTGACAGGATAGTGACTCATAACTTTCCCCTGAAGGAATGGAGAGAGGCTATAGAAACGGCTGAGAGAAGAACCGATAATGCTATTAAGGTAACCATGACGCCGGAGTCTTCCTAAAGTGTCGGAGAAATTTCTTCTAGGAATAGATGCTGGGACTTCCGTGGTCAAGACGGTCATTTTTGACCGGGAAGGGGAAGAGGTATCTTTTTCCAGTAAAAAGCTATCCATTGAAACGGCAAAGCCTGGTTGGGCTGAACAGGATATGAATGAAGTATGGCAGGCAGTGAAGGAGACAATCCAAGAATCGCTCAAAAAGAGTGATCTGGCGGCTAGCAATATTGCCGTGGTAGGAATTAGTGGTCAGGGTGATGGTTGTCGATTGGTGGATAAGCATTTGAAGCCGGTAAGAAAAGCCATTCTCTGGTTAGATGGACGTGCCGGTGAGGTGGTCACTCGTTGGGAAAAAGAAGGTACTGATCTAGCCGGATTTCGAATTAGCGGGTCCGCTACTTTCTCAGGAACCCCAGCGGCTATTATTAAATGGCTGGAAAAGAACGAACCTCATTCACTGAAGAAAGCTAAACATTTTCTCTTCGCCAAAGACTGGATTAAGTTAAAGCTCTCAGGCGAGGTAAGCACTGATCCGTCTGATGCCTCAAGGGCTCCCCTCAACATCAAGGATAGAGTTTATTCTGATGAGCTATTCAAGCTTTTTGGTTTGTCAGCTTATCAAGGTCTGTTTCCGAGAATTATTCCTTCCATCGAAGTAGCTGGTGAGGTAACCTCTGAGGCCTCTGAGGAGGTTGGCCTGAAGGAAGGGACACCCATTATCTGCGGGATGATTGATGTGGTGGCTACTCCGGTAGGACTGGGGGCCATCTATGACGGACAGGCCTTCTCTATTGTTGGTACTACCTGCTTTAATGCAGTGGTTACTGAACAGCTCATTTTAGAGCCTGTTGGTGTGGGGATGACTCTGGTTCACGCTTTGCCGGACAAATTCGTACACGCTATGCCCAGCATGGGTGGAACACCTAATCTTGACTGGTTTATCAAGGAATTTTGTTCGTCCGAGGTTGAGGTGGCTAAAAAAGGGGAGGAGAATCTTTACGAGGTCCTGGAGGAAAAGGTAAAAGAGGTTCCCTTGGGTTCAGAGGGGGTTCTCTATCATCCCTATATAAATCCAGGTGGTGAACGGGCCCCTTTTGTCAAACCATCTGCCAGAGCGCAATTTTTCGGCATCAGTTTGAGACATAGTCGCTGGCATCTGCTTCGATCTGTTTACGAGGGAGTGGCTCTTTCTATGCTTGATTGTTTCAAACACATACCAATTCAGATTTCCAAGGTAGCACTCACTGGTGGAGGAGCAAAAAGTAGCCTCTGGTGTCAGATCTTTGCCGATGTCACTGGAAAGACTATTAAGACTCTTCGAACCACTGAACTAGGGGCACTTGGTGCTGCCATCGGTGGCGGAGTTGCAGTAGGAATTTATCCTCATATGGAGGATGCAGTAAAAAGAGTAGTGAAGTTTGAAAGGGAATATTATCCTCGTCCAGAAAATCACCAAAAATATCAACTCATTTACCAGCTTTACCAGAACCTTTACCAGAGGGTCTGGGATGCCTGGGATATGAGGTTGAAAGTGATAGGTGCAGCTCAGGAAGGAGTTTTTAGAGAATGAAAAAAATGAAAGCGGCTATGTTTTATGCTCCGGGAGATGTTCGGGTTGAGGAAGTTGAAGTACCTCGTGTAGATGATAAGGAAATTCTGGTGAGGGTCAAGATAGCCTTGACCTGTGGAACAGATGTTAAAAGTTATCGCAGGGGCTATTCTTTATTTAAGCCTCCCTGCCTTTTCGGCCACGAGTGGGCCGGGGATGTGGTTGAAGTGGGAGAAAATGTCTCTGGATTCAAGGAAGGGATGAGGGTAGTGGGGCATAATACTGCACCCTGCGGGAGATGTTATTATTGCAAGAAAGGTTATCACAGCATGTGTGAGTATCTGATGGATAACTTATTGTTAGGTGCCTATGCCGAATATATTAAGGTTCCCTCAGCTATTGTTGAGCAGAACCTATTTGAGATCCCCGATGGAATTTCCTATAAAGCAGCCGCGCTTTTAGAACCATTGTCTTGTGTAGTTTATGGCACTGATGAGATTGGTATTCAATTAGGTGATTCGGTGGTTATAAATGGTGCCGGGCCCATTGGTCTTATGTTTGTAAGATTGGCCAAACTCAAAGGGGCAAGAGTGATTAGCTGTGATCTCTCGGAGCAAAGGCTTGCTGTTGCACGAAAGATAGGAGCTGACGAGACGATAAATGTCTCCCACACAAAAGATCAAGTAGCCTCAGTACAAGAGCTCACAGAAGACAAAAGGGGAGTGGATGTAGCCATAGAGGCAACTGGATTCCCTAAAGTCTGGGAGATGACCATACTCATGGCAAGAAAAGCAGGTAAGGTTCTTCTCTTTGGGGGCTGCAAAGCCGGTACCACTATCACGGTAGGTACAGAACTTCTGCATTACTCCCAGCTCACTTTAAAAGGTGTTTTTCATACTACACCTCGTCATGTAAAGACAGCCTATGATTTGATTACTCGTCGCATGATGCCGGAGGATTTACTGGTGACCGACGAGGTTCCCCTTAGTGAGACAGTAAAGGCCCTGGAGATGCATCTTCATCAGGCTGGAATTAAGATAGCCATAGTTCCTTAGCTATTTTGACAATTGCGCAAGGTATTGTAAAATTTAACGTGGTTATGTTCAAGAGGGTCAAAACCCTAAAGGAGGGAGGTGATGATCTGTAACCAAGATAGACCCTACTTGGACGTAAATGAAAAGATCTTCTTCAAGGAAGATCTTGAGATTAAGATCTGTAAAGGAGGAAGAGTATGAAGGCTAGAACCTTAGTTAGTTTACTGGTAATCGTTGGCTTGATGCTCACTTTCGGCATGCCAGCTCCGGTAGCCCGGGCAGAAAAACCACTCAAAGCAGCGCTTCTCATCTGCAGCATGGAGTTTCCCTTCTTTGGAGCCATGATAGATGGAGCCAAGGAAGCGGGCAAGGAATTCAATGTGGAGGTTACCCCTTACGATGGAGAAAACAAGCCAGGATTACAGACCTCCCAGGTTGAAGATGCTATCGCTGCCAAATACGATGCCATATTGCTTAACCCGGTTTCCGCAGACGCATTGGTTCCCGCTGTGAAAAAGGCAAATGCAGCAGGAATACCAGTCTTTAGTCTGGATAGGGACGTTGTGGGAGGGGATCGGGTCTGCTATATCGGCACCAGCAATGTAAAAGCAGCCGAGGAAGGTGCAAAGACCTTGATAAAAGCCCTCGAGGATTCAGGAAAGTCAAAACCCTGGAGAGTTGTGTATCTTTGGGGAACTCCTGGAGCTTCTTCGGCTATGGAGAGGTCAGAAGGTCTCCATAATGTACTGGATCCACTGGTAAAGAATAATACGGTAGAGATGGTTGCCGATTTGACAGCACAGTTTAGTAAACCTACTGGAATGAAGGTTATGGAAGATATCCTGGCTACTACCAGCGATATAGATGCAGTTATCACCGGAAATGACGATATGGCATTGGGAGCACTGGAAGCATTAAAAGGAGCAGGCGTAAAGATTGGATTTCCCGACGGAGTAATCATAGTAGGATTTGATGCCATTGATGATGCAGTGGCCGCGGTTGAGAGGGGTGAAATGTACGTCACCGTTGCCCAGTCACCGTATGTTATGGGCTACTGGGGAGTGGAGGCTATGGCAAAATACGTAAGAGAAGGATGGACCCCACCACTAGGTACTCCTGTGTATGAACCAACCGGGGGAATCTTTATAAAAACACCCACGGTCATGATTTTACCTTTCAAACAGTTGGTGGATAGCTTAACCAGGACCCCATCAGCGCTTCCATCCAAGTAGAGCCCGGAGTTCAGTTGGTCAACAATGGGGGAAGGTAATTCCTTACCTTCCCCTTACACTTATAAACCTAACGTTTATAAGTTGATAGGAGGGTAAGGAGGTCAGGGTGGCAGAAATTCCTTTGGTAGAAATGAGAGGTATATCCAAAAGCTTTGGTGCCATCAAAGCCTTGCAAAGAGTGGATCTAGAACTAAACCATGGGGAAGTTCTGGGCTTGGTAGGTGACAATGCAGCCGGAAAGTCGACCCTGGTAAAAATCCTGAGTGGTGTATACGCTCCTGACCAAGGAGAAATCTTTATCCAAGGGCAAAGGGTGGAATTTGCCTCCCCAGCAGATTCGAGAAGCCTGGGAATCGAGATGATCTATCAGGATCTTGCTATTGTACCCAATCTCAGTATTGCCGGCAACATTTTCCTGGGACGAGAACCGGTAAAAAGCTTTCTGGGAATTAAAATACTGGATAAGAGAAAAATGATAGAACAATCTCGTCAGGCAATTGAGCGACTCGATGTGGATATTCGTTCAACCAAACTAAGCAGTGCAGGTCTTTCCGGCGGACAGCAGCAGGCAGTAGCTGTAGGAAGGGCTATTTTCTTTAATCCTAGAGTAGTTATTATGGATGAGCCTACGGCTGCCTTGTCAGTCAAGGGGATAAAGAAGGTGCTGGAACTGGTAAGAGAGCTTAAAGAAAGGGATATTTCTATAATACTTATCAGTCATCGGCTCCCCAATGTTTTTGCCGTGACCGATCGAATTATTATCTTAAGGACTGGAAAACGGGTGGGAGAGAGAATTACTAAAGATACCACCCCCCAAGAAATTATAGATCTGATGGTAGGAATGGATTGAAGCAAGACAAACTAGAGATAGCCAGAGGCTTTAAAAATTGCTGTACCCGTATAACTGGTGGTTTGAGAAAATTTGGTCAATTTCGAGAAGCTCCTTCATTGGTGGCGCTCCTGGGGATTATCTTGATTTCCTCTTTGATTTCTCCTTACTTCTTTACCGGGACCAATATTAAAAATATTTTCACTCAGGTTTCCATCATTGCTATATTAGCCATGGGCGAATCCTACGTTATCTTAACGGGAGGAATTGATCTTTCCCTGGGATCCGTGTTAGCCTTGGTGAGTGTTTTAATAGCTGGGTGCATGAAATGGATGAATTTACCGGTTTACCTGGCGGTAACCGCCGGACTGGGAGTGGGAACTCTCTGCGGTCTAACCAGTGGTCTTCTGGTGACCAAGGTTAAAATCCCTTCTTTCATTGCTACTCTGGCTATGATGGCTATAGCACGGGGTCTAGCACTAATATATGCAAAGGGAGTTCCCATATCCATGTTTCCTCCTGAATTCAGGATAATTGCCCGATATTTGGGACCCATCTCCGTGCTCACGCTCATTATGATTGGCATGTATGTAATCGGTCAACTGATATTGTCCTGGACCCGAACCGGTCAATATATTCATGCTACTGGTGGACATGAAGAAGCTACCAGGTACCTGGGAGTAAATGTGGATAGAGTAAAGCTATTTGCCTTTGCTTTCTCTGGATTCTGTGCTGCAGTGGGGGGTATAATGTTGACCGCCCGAATGGATTCAGCATATCCTAATGTGGGACAAGGGTATGAACTCGATGCCATAGGTTCGGCTGTCCTGGGCGGTATAAGCTTCACCGGGGGTGTGGGGTCTGTGGGAGGGGCCTTTATGGGGGCTCTAGTTATAACCATATTGGGAAATTTGTTAAACCTACTTCGTGTTTCAGGATTTTACCAGTATGTTTTTAAAGGCATAATACTAGCAGTAGCAGCCTTATCTCTTTCCCGAGGAGTAAAATACGCTAAATAGAAGGAGGAAGTTTATGGATAAAGAGAAAATTGCTGTTGGCTTATGGTTGTTTGGGAAACTTTCAGACCGATTCATGGTCTATCATGGATCTAGAACCTTGGAGGAGAAGATGAAAGAGGCCTCCAAGCTCAAACAGATTCAGGGACTGGAGGTAATGTATCCAGTTGATTTTAAAGACGAGGAAATCGACAAATTTAAGGGTCTTCTTGAGAGCTATAATCTAAAAGTTGCCTCTGTGATCGTTGATCATTTCTGCGACCCCAAATGGATGCATGGCTCTTTTACCTCCTCAGACAGAAAGATAAGGGAAGATGCTATTCAGCTTACCAAAAGAGCAATGGATGTATCGAAACAGCTAGAATGTCCTCGAATCAACCTATGGCTGGGGCAAGATGGCTACGACTACCCATTTCAAGCAGACTATAAGGTTAGTTGGGATTGGTTGGCCGAGGGGATAAAGGCTTGTGCAGAGTATCAGCCAGAGGTTAAAGTAGCCTTAGAGTACAAAATAAAAGAACCCCGAACTCATATATTCATTGCCACAGTGGGCAAGGCGTTGCTGCTGGCTAACGCTGTAAATCTAAAAAATGTGGGAGTAACTCTTGATACCGGCCATGCTCTTTACTGTGGTGAAAATCCATCAGAATCTTTGATTTTGCTGGACAGGTGTGGAAAGCTTTTTCACCTTCACCTCAATGATAATTACCGGGAGTGGGATCACGATATGATTGTGGGCTCGGTCAACTTTTGGGACTATCTGGAGCTGTTCTTCTGGCTAAAGAAAATCAAGTACGAAGGCTGGTTTTCTCTCGATGTTTATCCCTATCGGGAGGACGTGGTAAGTGCTTGCCAGCAATCTATAGAGAACATGCGCACTTTAATGGGACTGGTTGACAAACTGGGTGTGGAGAGATTAGCCACCCTAGTTCAGGAAAGGGATGCTACTAAGACAGCCGAGGTACTTAGAGGTATCTTTAAATAATGGAATTTCTAAGGAAATTTTGCTCCTAGAGAAGAGGTAGCTAATTGTCTTTTTTAATGGGGATAGATCTGGGGACGACAGGCAGCAAGGTAATTTTGTATGATACCAATAAAAAAAATATCTACAGATCCTATGAGGAGTACAGCCTGAGTACTCCTAGAGCAGGATGGGTTGAACAAGATTCCGAGGTTTGGTGGGATGCAACCAAGAAATCGGTAAAGAGGATATTATCTTCTTCCAAAGTCCACTCATCTGATATAGAAGCCATTGGATTATGTGGACAGATGCACACCCATGTCTTGCTGGATAAAGCTGGCAGACCCTTACGGCCAGCCATAAGCTGGATGGATCAGAGAAGTGGCTCTCAGGTAGAAAGTTTGAAGCGAAAGATAGGTACAGAATTTATTTTTGATCAAACAGCCAATTTCCCCACCACTACCTACACTCTTCCTCAGTTACTCTGGGTGAGAGAAAACGAGCCGGAGACATTTGCTAGAACCTGTAAAGTGTTGGTAGCGAAAGACTACATAAAATTTAGACTAACCGGTGAGATGACCACCGATCCCTCAGAGGCTAGCGGAACTCTTCTTTTTGACGTGGTTCATAGAAGATGGTCCGAGGAGCTTCTCCATAAGGTTGGTTTGCCAAAGGATATTTTACCAGAGTTAACTAGTTCTACTGATATAGTGGGCAAAATTACCAGAAAGGCAGCTAGTGAGACAGGACTTGAGACTGGGATTCCCGTAATTTCAGGAGGGGGGGACTGTGCTACTGAGGCTGTAGGTGCGGGGATTATAGAGGAAGGACAGATGGTTACTGTAATTGGTACAGCCGGTGTGGTTTATATCTGTACCCACGCACCTCGTCCAGATGCACGGTTTAGGGCTCTTTGTTGGTATCACGCCGTGGAGGATCAATGGATAACTATTGCAGTGATGCAGTCCACCGGGTATGCTTTAAAATGGTTCAGAGATAATTTTGGCCGCGAAGAGAAGGATTTAGCTGAATCCCGAAAAGAGGATGTATACGAGATTCTGGGTAAGAGGGCAGCCACAGTTCCTGCCGGTTGTGAAGGACTAGTATTTTTGCCTTATTTAATGGGAGAGAGAAGTCCTCACTGGGACTCAGATGCCAGAGGGGTATTTTTCGGTTTTTCCATACACCACACCAAAGCCCATTTTGTCAGGTCCATTATGGAAGGAGTAGCCTACGCCATTAAAGAGAATGCTGAAGTTATTCAAAATCTCGGAGTGAAGACTAAAGAGGTACGTGCTTTAGGAGGAGGTAACAAAAGTAAACTCTGGAGACAGATACAAGCTGATGTAATGGGTAGAAGGATACTTAAGGTTGTTCCCGAGGAAGGCGCAGCCTGGGGAGCTGTGATCTTGGCTGGGGTTGGGGTAGGGCTATACGGTTCTGCACCTCAGGCAATAAAGGAGATGGTAAAGGTAATACCCGAAAATGAGCCGGATGAGGTAAAACATAGAAGATACAATGATTGGTATAAAGTTTACCGGCAGCTTTATCAGCGACTGGCTCCGGTCTATAAGACAACCGCCGAGATCCTAAGAAAAGAAAATATAAATTCTATTTGATAAATCAAGAAAGGAGGGCCCAGGATGGGGGTAATTCATAAGTTTCAAGGTGATCCCGACCGCTTTGATTGGGAGGGGATAATTCCTAAGGGGTACGAATCTAAGGATATCAGGGGAGCCACGGTAAGGTGGCTAATAAGTGAAAATGAAAAAGCTCCCTATTTTGCCCTGAGGTATTTCGAAGTGGAACCGGGTGGTTGGACCGATTTAGGACGTCATGCCCATGATCATGGGGTAATAATTCTCAGAGGAAAAGGTAAGGTGCTGCTTGGCGAAAAAGAGACGGAGATTTCCTTTGGCGATGTTGTTTACGTTCCTCCTAACGAGTTACATCAGTTCAAGAATACAGGGGATGAGCCTTTTGGTTTTATCTGCGTAATTCCTGATAAAGATGTGTTGAGTAAAATAAAGGCCGAAGGTAGCCGCCGGTAGCCGCAGGCTTTAGCCTGCGTAAAGAAAAGCAAACCATGAGGAGGCTTTAGTGAAAGCCGCTAGATACTATAGCAATGATGATGTAAGAGTGGAGAAAGTTCCTGTTCCCGAAATTGGCCCTGAGGAAATCCTGGTGGAAGTTAAGGCTTGTGGGGTGTGCGGTAGTGATGTAATGGAATGGTATATGAAGCCAAGGGCTCCTTTATTTTTCGGTCACGAACCGGCCGGTGTTGTCTGCCAGGTGGGAAAGGGAGTAGAAAACTTATCAGTAGGAGATCGGGTTTTTGTTCATCATCATGTTCCCTGTTTTGTCTGTCATTACTGCCGTCGCGAAAGCTACACTATGTGCCGGACTTTCAAGGAGACCCGGCTTTATCCCGGGGGATTTGCCGAGTACATTCGTGTCCCTGCCCCTAATGTAAGAACCGACGTTCTGAAGCTTCCTCAGGAGGTTTCTTTTGAAGAGGGAAGTTTAATTGAACCAATGGCTTGCTGCTTGAGAGGCATCAAGCGGGCAAATTTACAACTGGGCGACACTGTCCTCATTATGGGAGCTGGTTTCACAGGATTGGTTCATCTTCAGCTAGTCAAGATTTTAGGAGCGGGTTTAGTCATTGTCAGTGATTTTCTTGATTTCAAGCTTGAAAAAGCCAAAGAATTAGGGGCAGATGTGGTCATCAATCCTGGTAGGGAGGACACTTTAGAAAAAATTAAAGAGGTAAATGAAGCGCGAGCCCCCGACATAGTTGTGGTTACCCCAGGGAGCATTGAGGCTCTCAAAGAGGGAATTAGATTGGCAGGGAAAGGCGCTACTCTTTATCAATATGGTCCAACTTCACCTGAAGCTACCCTTTCTATTGTTCCTCATCAATTCTTTTTTTCCGAGATTACTTTTGTTGCTAGCTATTCTTCTTCTCCCCTGGAAACCCGCACCATCCTTGAATATATCTACCAGAAGAGGATTGATACGGATGAGTTAATTACCCATCACTTCGGTCTGGAACAAATTGGCCGAGCGGTAAAGTTAACTGCTGAGGCTAAGCGCTCTTTAAAGGTTCTCGTCAAGATGGGAGAATAATCTTTACTAGGAGGTAGCCGCGACCTTTAGGTTGCGCTGTTTTACGCAGGCTGAAGCGCAGGCTAAAGCCTGCGGCTACCTAATTAAAGAAGGAGGAAATTAAAGTGGTAAGGGAGATCATTTTACTGCCCGAGTTTGCCCCTGGGTTTGTTGAGATAAAGAATAAGATTCCTAAATTTCAATATAGAAAGTCATTAGCCGAAGAGTTAAGGAAAAAAGAGCTCACCAAAGAGAAATGTATAGACTTACTTAAATGTATGCTTCTCATCAGGAACCTCGAGGAAATGATTTGTGAGTTAAGGGAAAAGAAAGGTAGATATGGCCCTATGAAATATCTATATATTGGGGCAACTCATGTCTCAATCGGTCAGGAAGCAGTTTCTACTGGTGCTATATCAGCTATTTCGCCAAATGATTATATCACCAGTCATCATCGCGGGCATGGAGATGCTTTGGCCAAAGGATACTTTGTTATTAAAAGTATGAGCGATGCGGCTTTAATTAACCTGATTACAAAAGAGGAGAGAATAGCAGACTTTTTAGGATTTGAAGTCAAGGACAAAACTCACGCCGAATTAGTTGAGGAGGCCCTGCGACTACACCTTTTTAGGGGTATAGCTGAGTTATTTGGCAAAGAAGCTGGTTACTGCAAGGGAAGAGGAGGATCAATGCATATTGCTGATTTTAGCAGGGGTCACCTGGGGGCAAATGCTATCGTGGGAGGAAGTATGGGTATGGCTGTTGGCTCTGGAATGGCCTCAAGATACTTTGAAGACAGGAGGTTAACCCTATGTTTTGCCGGTGATGGTGCCTTTAACAATGGTATTGCTCATGAGACCATAAATATGGCTACTATGGCTCAGTTCACCAATGGATTAATGAGTAAAAGGTTTGGAATTCCTATTGTTTTTGCTGCCGTTAACAATCAATACGGTATGACCGGCCAGCAAAGAGGTGAGGTTACGGGAATAGAGTTTTTGGCAGAGAGGAGTTTTGGCTATAATAAAGAAGGAATGCATGCTGAAATTATTAATGGAATGGATGTACTTGCGGTTAGAGATGCAACTAAAAGAGCAGCCGAGCTAGCCAGAAAGGGTAAGGGTCCCGTTTTTTTGGAATTTTGGTGCTATAGATTTAAGGGGCATAATGTGAAGGACAGGTTAGACAGGCCGGAGGATGAAACCTACCGTGCCCTAAAGGAGCTTGAGGCTTGGACCAAAATAGATCCTCTAAAGGCCTTTTCTAAAGAATTGATTGAAGAGAAGATTATTACCCCAGAGGAGCTTGAAAAGTGTGAAAAGGAAAGCAGGGCTCGAAATGAGAGTATGGCGGCTAAGGCTGCTGAGGCAAAGAGCCCTGATCCCGAGAAAATGTATTTCGGTCTCTTTAGTCCTACCAACTCAAGCGAAGTTCCTGAAAAGTTCAGAACCTCCTCTATCTTAAAGCAGCCAGAGTTTTTAAAAAGAGATCCTCATGTGCCCATTACCTATGGGGAAGCGGTAACTGAGGCTTTATTCCAGGAAATGAAGCGAGACAGAAGAGTCCTTCTCTGGGGAGAGGATATTGCTGACTACGGAGGTGCATATGGGGTTACAACGGGACTCCTTGAGATTTTTGGAAGAGAGCGCATTTTTAATACGGCCATCTCAGAGGCAGCCATTATAGGAAGCGGAGCTGGGGCAGCCTTGAGGGGCTTAAGGCCAGTAGTGGAGATAATGTATATTGACTTTATCTTGCAAGCTTTAGATCAGCTGGGAAATCAAGCGGCAAAGTGGAAGTATATGTCCGGTGGTCAGGCAATTCTGCCTTTGACTATACGCACTACCATTGGTGGAGGCAAAGGGTACGCTGGTCAGCACTCACAGAGCCTGGAAGCTATACTTGCCCACCTGCCAGGATTGAAAATTGCTGCTCCTTCAGATGCCTATGATGCAAAGGGAATGCTAGCATCTGCTATAAGAGACGATAATCTGGTAGTATTTATTGAACATCAGAATCTTTACCGAGAACCTTTAGCTAAAAGTAAGGTTCCGAAGGAAGAGTACCTCGTTCCTCTGGGAAAGGCTAAGATTAAAAGGAAAGCTGATCCTTCTAAGGAGAGTGTGACCTTAGCTTGCTGGTTATCTATGGTACCTATAGCCTTAAGAGCTGCGGAAAAATTATCAGAGGAAGATATCGAAGTGGAAGTAATTGATATTCGCTCGTTATACCCTCTTGATATAGATACTATAGTGAAATCCATCCAGAAGACGGGTAGAGGTGCCATAGTTCACCAGGCAGTTCAATTTATGGGTTTTGGAGCAGAGATAGGCATGGAAATTCAGGAAAAAGCGTTTGATTATCTGGATGCCCCAGTACTCCGGATAGCAGCTCCAAACACACCTCCACCCGCGTCTTCGGTTTTGGAAAAGGCATTTTTACCCAGTGAAAAAGATGTTATCGCCGGAATAAAGAGGCTTATCCGGTAGAGATATTTTAGCTCTAAAAATTAGTTCATTCTTGCCCATCCCCTATTCCCCTGAAATTGAGAGACGAGCCAATGTCCTAAATACATTTTTGCTTGATCCGTTTTGTTGCCAAAAATTTATTTTTAGTTTATAATTAAAAGCGAGGTGAATTATGCCCAAAAAGGAAGAAAAACAACCTAAACAACTTAAATCTTTATCGCGCTTGGAGTTAATCAAGCAAATTGAAAAAGAACGCAATTCTGCGATGATTTGTTATATTACTGGCGATAGAGATAAATTCAGTACAAAAATTGGAGATGATGTAATTCCAATACTTTTTAGACACCTTGAATTGATTGGCAATAGAGAAAATATCGATCTATTGCTTTATACTCGCGGCGGTGATATGGTTGTGCCGATTAGAATTGTGAAGATCATAAGAAGCTTTTGCAGAAAGTTTAGCGTCTTGATCCCTTATCGAGCGCATAGTGCAGGGACGCTTGTTGCTCTTGGAGCTGATGAAATTGTGATGACTAAATTAGGAGAGTTAACACCAGTTGATCCTACTACTCAACATCCTTTTAACCCGCGAGATCCAGTAGATCAAAAGAAAATCATTCCCATTAGCGTTGAAGACATCGCTTCTTATTTACTTTTGGCCAAAGACAAAGTTAAGGTAAAAGAAGATAAGATGGCCGAAATTTATGACAATCTTACCAAGCATTCTTATCTTGACCCGAGACATCTTCATCCTTTGGCCTTAGGTAATCTCTACAGGGCACAGAGAATGATTAGGATGTTGTCAGAAAGGCTTCTGAGTCTTCATATGGATCCCAAAAAAGAAAGCAACAAAAAAACTATAGGAGAAATTGTAAATGAGATTACCAGTGATATATGTATCCATAATTATCCCATCTATAGAGATGAGGCAAAGATGTTAGGACTTAAGGTGCTCGTTCCGAATTATGAATTAGAAAGGATGTTGTGGAGTTTATACGAGAGATATGCTGAAGAGATGGAATTGACCAAGCCATTTAACCCATTAGAGGCTTTAGGGAGAGATGATGCTAAAAATATTAAATACGGTGCGGCTTATATTGAAAGCGTAAAGGCCCAAGACACTTTTTATTATGATATTCGCATAAATAAAGCCCCAGCCCCTCAAGTTCCCGGTCAGCCGCCAATTCCAGCAATAAATGTAAAAGTGGCCGGCTTTGCTTGGGAGAAAGTGAGGTAAATATTATGAATACTGCTGATACATCAATTCTTACCGAAAATATAATTCATCCTCAACAAGTGGACACGGTGGGTAGTGTTCCTATTTTTGCTTTTCCTGGGGTAGATATGCCCACTATAGAAGATTTGCCCGGAAAGAAAACACAGGAGTTAGAGGCAGAAAAGCCTGTGATTCTTGAAGATGCAAATGTACTTGAATTAGCCCAAAAATATTATGAAACACGGAAAGAGAGTTTCTTGAAAAAATACGGGGGCAAATATATTGCTATTTTTAATAATGAAGTAGTTGGGTCGGATAAAGACTTTTCAAAACTTGCCCAAAGGATTTATAAAAAATATGGCTACCAAACTATGTACATGCCATTCGTTGAAGCAAAAAGGAAGGTTGTCAAAATTCCTTCTCCACGAATTAAGATTTTATAATTATGGTTAAGAGGAAATTACCTTTAGTCCATTCTTACGATAAAAATAATTTTGATCCTCCGGCTCCAGTTTTGGAGGTTTCTTTAACTAGGCCTGGCCCAGTATCATATGGACAAATGGTTAGGTCTCCAGCGTTGCTCGATTCTGGGGCGGATATGACTGTGATTCCACGATGGATAGCTCAACAATTACAACTTAAATATGTAGATGAAGTATGCGCCTATGGATATGACGGGGTTCCAAAAGAGACTTTTGTCTACTCGGTAAAAATTACTTTTGATAACTTAGGAGATTTTATAATTAGAACCATAGTATCAGACAGTGAGCACATTTTCATTGGTAGGGATATACTTAACAAATGGTCCTTGTTCCTAAAAGGGCCTAGTAAGATTTTTGAAATTAGTTGATAAAATTTATTAGGTGACGGCTCGCCTGCTTTGCGTGTGTTAGTGAAAATGGGCAAATTTTACCTGCCGCCCAATGTTTGTCCAAAAGAAGTCGGTGAGAAAAAGAATTTTGTTTTTCTTCCTGTTTGGCCCAAAAAGGACGATACTCGACATTTTATAAAAATGTTATAAAATGATTATGATGGGAAAAGAGTTTTTCACCATCATGAAGGAGGCAAACTATGATTAGACAGGTCAAGACAACTCTTCGTTGTAGCTGGTGTTTGAGTGAGGCCCCAACTTTGATAACCTATATGGGGGATTCTATCGTTAAGATGGAGTGTCAGAGTTGTGGGCACATATATAGAATATCTAAAGCATCCCTTTATTCATCTATACTTTCCCAGTGGGAAACAAGAGCCTTAACCAAGCCCTTGAGACTGGCCAAAGAGATAAAAAACCATCCCTCTCGCTTTGTGTTGAGCTTTCCCTTTAGAGTTCTTACTAAACCCTTGAGGGTGACCAAAGAGCTGGCACAGACATACATTAAGTCCTGAAAATCGATTGGTAAGAGGCTAGATAATTTGGAGATAACCCTCAAGCCTGTCTGATCGAGCAAGCATCATCATAGCTCGCACCTGCTAAAAATACAAGCCTAAACACATCATAAGCAGGCAAATACTTGTCTCACTCGACTTTGACAGTTGCAAAATAAAGATCCTTTATTCATCATAATTTCGGCGATTGAAAATGAGGCGTACCACTAGGTTTGACTTTTCGCTCTTTGACAAAAAGCTGAAGTTATAACTCTTGTACTTGAGGAGGAACTCGAAGACCCACAGCTCGAAATGCCCTGTGGGCAAGACCCTGAAGTTCAGTCCTCACAAGATATGCTTTATCTTTGATAAAGAGCTTAACAGCTCTTATCTTCTGGACATCCCTAATCACTTTCCAGACACTTTCTTTGATGCCTATCTCAGAAAGCCTTTTCTGCAAGGATACAGTGAGAAGAAAAGCTAAAAAACAGATGAAGATGTGTCCTCTAACCCGGGAAGGTGTCCAGTGAAAGATAGGTCTTATCTTGAAGATATCCTTGATATCCCGGAAGGCATGCTCTATCATCCAGAGATTCTTGTAGGCTCGTGCTACCTCCTCTGAAGAAAGGTCAGTACTGGTTTGCAGCACATACTTTCCATCGTAGCGAGCTTCTTTCTGTGTCCTTTCCTTGTCAATGATGATCTTCTTAGCTTCTATTTTGCAGAATCTTTTAGCATCTCCAGTTAATACTCTCCCAAGAGAGCCGGTTTTGGTTTTCTCCTGTAGGTTCTTGATGATCTCATCCCGGTCCATTTTGTCTTTTTCTGCCTCGTGAGGGTTGTAGCAGATGATATAGCGCCCCTTATTTAGTTTAACCTCTTTTACCTTCAGGTTATCCTCTACATCCTTGTAGCGGCCTGGGGTGGATAAGACAAAATCTCTTATTCTCTTAAGACCCCTCATCTTAACTCCTACGATGTAGTCGTAGTCTTCTTCCTCAATGAGAGAAAGATTTTTCTCTGATACCATACCCCTGTCGGCAACAAAGATGATCCTTCTTATCCTAAAACGTCGGGAGAGACTACGCAAGGCTACCTTGAGGGTTTTGGCATCGTGAAAGTTTCCGGGAAAGCTCTCGCATCCTACGGGAATACCCTCACCGGTCATTAGGATACCAATGACAACCTGGTTAGTATCAGGACGATTATCTCGTGAAAATCCTTTTGTAGCAAGATTCTCTGGCCCATCTCCTTCAAAATAGATGCTGGTGGTGTCATAAAAGACAACATCAAGCTTTAAGTTGAATAAGCTCTTTACCCGCTCAAATAAATCCTCTTCAATTTTTTCCTTGTGCTCATCCAGAAAGTCCAGGGAGCGGTAAAGATGTTGAAGCTCGAGGATCTTAAAGACTGGATGGTGTATATCATCCAGCCACTCATATACCCTGAGCTTACTAGAAGCAGAGATAATCCTATTTAAGACCATAGCAAAGATTGCTTCTTTCACATTAAAGGTATGATTATGGGAGGCAAGGCAGCTTTCCAGAATCTCCTCAAGGCTGAGTAGCTTAAAGAGTCTGTGAAAGATAAGCGGTGCTCCGTACTCCTTATCGTCTTTAGCTAAAAGATCTTTACTTATCTCAATGACCTGAAGCTTGTCGGTGAACTTGCCAAGACCCCTAATGAGGGTATCTATGCCTCCTCTTTTAAGGTCCTTGAGACGACCCAAAGTGCAGATCACTCTCTGGTGAGGCTTGCCATTTTCCCACACGCTCTTGGCAATCTGGAGGTATACTCTTTTGGACCCATCTTTGTTTACAAATGTTTTTGTTCTCACAAACATGGCAATAATATTATAGCACAATTATCCTAATTGTCAAGGGGCAAGTTAGCTATACGTGGCATCAGGTCTCAGAAACTCCAAAAACAAAGTTCCCATTTCATGCGACTTTCAGCGATTGAGATGGCCATTTTTGGCCTTCAACTGTCAAAGTCGAGTCTCATTCTCTCTATTTTCTAATCCAAAAATCGCTTGTATTCCTTAAAGATAGCGTATAATTAATTCTCAAATTTCGCAATTTCTTCTCATAATTACCTCACCGTGTTATAGGATTTACCCCCCCCAAGGAATTTCTGGACTAAAACAAACTCATCATAGTGTAAAATAATTAGGAGTTTTGAGGAGCGTATTCACGATGAAATGAATAACATCCCTTTTATTTTTCCTGAAAAGACCCTTGAAGCCCAGGTTAACTTTCAATTTTTCAGAGATTTAATTCGGGGGGATTGACAAATTTTCAAGTTAGGATAATATATAGTGAGTAATCCTGTAATTATAGGAGGATGTAATTATGAATTTTGAAGGGATAGATAAAATCTCGCCTGTCCCCTACTATTACCAACTTGAGCAGTTGCTCAGAGAGAGAGTAGAGAATGGTGAATGGAAACCCGGAGATATCCTTCCCTCAGAGGCTGAGCTTTGTTCTACTTTTAGAGTGAGCCGAACCGTTGTGCGCCAGGCCTTAAATAAACTATGTCAGGATGGGATTGTATATAAAGAGAAGGGGAGGGGCACTTTTGTAGCCAAACCCAAACTGCAGGAGAAATTTATTCAGAGAACCTATGGGTTTTACTAGGAGATGAAGGAGAAAGGTCTGGAGGTAACAAGTAAAGTTTTGGAGCATGAGTTGGTAGAGTCTCCCGCCAGGATAAGAACCTTATTGAAACTTACGGAGGGACAAAAGGTAGTAAAAACCTCTCGCTTGAGGTCGGTAAATAAGGAACTTGTTATGTTCACCACTGCTTATGTTCGCTCAGACCTTTGTGCGGGGTTGGAAAAAGATGACCTTACCAATCGCTCTCTATATCAGCTTTTATGGGATAGATACAGACTAAAGATCTCCTATGGTCACAGAACCCTGGAAGCAGTAGCTGCCAGCAAATACGAGGCAGATATGCTTAAAGTTCCTCGGCGCTCTCTCTTGGTTTACCTTGAAAGTGTTAGCTCCCTTGAGGGCGGTACTCCTATTGAATACTTTGAGGCCTGGCACCGAGGAGATAGATGTAAATTTGCCATTGAACTTGTACCCGCTGAAAAGATGAAAAAGGTTATATCTCCTCATGGACAGGACTCTACTTTCTGGTCTAGCGTTGCTTCTACCAAGCAAAAGTTATGAGCTTCTATTAAAGAAGACCAGGCTCTTTCCCCTAAGAGGGTAATAGCTGGAAATAAAGGCCAGGAGGAGGTGAGAAGGTAGGAAGGCCAATCCAGGTTGGGGTAGAGAAGGTTCTGAAGGCAGAGTGTTTAAATAATTGCTTTTCTCGCAGTAAGAACTTTCACAGAAATTTGAACCATATGTCAATTTTCCTCAGGGAGGCAAGAGTGGTAATTTCTCAAGATATTCTTTTTGACCTGCGTTGGGAAAGTTTCTATAGTCACTGGGAGTGGGGGAGGATTAGGCCAAACAATAGCAATAGGATTAGCTAAATATGGTTCTAATGTAGCAATAGTAGATATTAACATGGATAAAGCAAAAAGTGTAGCTAGGAAAATCGAATCGTTAGGAAGAAGTGCTTTAGTAGTTAGGGCTGATGTCACTCACAAGCAAGATGTTGATAAAATGGTCCAGGAGGTTTTAGATAAGTTTGGAACAATAGATGTATTAGTGAATAATGCAGGGATAGCAAGAAGAGCTAGAGCTGAGGAGATGAGTGAAAAGGATTGGGATGAGGTCATATCTGTAAATCTAAAAGGAGTATTTTTATGTTGTCAGGCGGTCGGAAAGGTAATGATAAAACAAAGGAGGGGAAAAATCATCAATATTGCCTCTGTTGTTGGACAAAGAGGTCTCTTTCATCCTCTTGACCTCGCCTCTGGCTACTGTGCGAGTAAGGGAGGGGTAATCCAACTCACCCGGGCCTTAGCGGCAGAGTGGGCAAAATACAATATACACGTAAATGCTATAGCGCCCACTTACTTTATGACTGAGATGACCAGACCTTTATTAGAAAATAAAGAATTCTTGGATTATCTCAAATGGAAGATACCTCTTCAGCGACCGGGAAAACCTGAAGAACTGATTGGTCCAGTCGTATTTTTGGCTTCAGATGCTTCCAGTATGATTACTGGGCATATTTTAAACGTAGATGGTGGGTGGACTGCAATTTGAAAAATGGTAAGATAATTAAGGGGATC
>NJBP01000038.1 GCA_005223085.1 Candidatus Aerophobetes bacterium Ae_b3b
AGATGAAAACGGCTGAATCTTCTATCGGCCAGGGCATAATACTCCTCGGCAACTCTTTGAAAACTCTGGGCTCCGAATTTCTCTACATCGGGACGGGCAACCTCTACCAGCCCAAAGGTACGGGTGGATTTCAAGGTATCCACTATGGGTCTGACCATAGGAATATAGGCAACATTGAAGGCAGGAATAAGAATTCTCTTTTGGCAGGCCTCTCTCATAATCTTAGCCACGGGGGTCTTTTCTGTAATCATTATGATCCACTCCTTCGATAAGCATTCAGTGAACCCCGTCATTTTTGGTAGTCGCAAGGCTCAGAGCCTGCGCACCCTAAAGGGTGCGGCTACCCTGAAAATTCAATGTGACACGGCGTTTACTGAGCATTTACCTCCTTCGACTCTTAAAGGTAAAATCCAGTCTTAGTCTACCATAGGTGAGGGCAGACTGTCAAATGCCTTATTCGTATCTTAAAGCTTCGACAGGGTCGAGTTTGGAAGCCTTGTTAGCCGGATAGATGCCAAAGAAAAGACCCACTACAGTAGCAAATCCCAGGGCCAGAGCTATTGCCGGAAAAGAGACTATAGTGGTCCAACCCGCTATGGAGGCAATTATGGTTGATCCGATCCAGCCAATAACTATTCCGATTACTCCCCCCACCAGACAGAGAACCATAGATTCCCAGAGAAACTGAAGGAGAATATCAGACCTTTTAGCCCCCACGGCCATCCTGGTACCGATCTCCCGGGTTCGTTCGGTAACTGAGACCAGCATTGTGTTCATGATGCCAATTCCTCCCACTAAAAGAGAGATTCCGGCGATACCCACCAGCATGATGCTGAAGGTCTGCATTACACTTCCCATGGTAGAAAGAAGTTCCTCCTGACTAAAAATCCTATATTTGGTATCATCCTGGAATTTCTGGTAGAGGATGGCATCGATCTGTTCGGTGGCCTCACTGGCAGTTTCTTTACTCTTGGCCTGGATCGAGAAACTATCCACGTGTTTGGTCTGCAGGAGCCTTTTCTGTGCCGTGGTAAGAGGAACAAATGCCTGCTCATCAAAGTGAGAGAACATCACCTGTCCCTTGGACTCCATCACCCCAATCACCCGGAACTTATATCGAGTTGAGGGGCCGTTTACCATAATACTCTGACCCACCGGGTTTCCATCTCCAAAGAGATCAGTGGCTACTTCCTGACCGAGGACAATGACGGTGCGAAGACTCTTAAGGTCCTGATCACTAATGAACTTTCCCTCCTCGACCCAGAAATTGAAGACGTCCTGATACTCAGGGGTAACGCCATTGATCTGGATTTCTGCATTTTTGTCCCGATACTGAAGGAGAAGTCTTCTATTCACTACTGGTACTACCCGTTTGACCGCTGAGGCTCTCTTGAGAATCCTCTCTCCATCCGCTACGGTAAAAAGGTCGGTAAGTGTCTGAGCTCTCATTCCTCTGGCTCCTCCTCTTCTTCCCGGCCTGACATTGATAAGGTTCGTTCCCAGAGCCTCAATTCTTTCGGAGATACTCTTCTGGGAGCCTTGAGTTATAGAGATAATGATAACCACCGCCGCTATACCGATGACAATTCCCAGCATGGAAAGAAAGGATCGTCTCCGATTAGCGTTTAGTCCATCTAAGGCGCCTCTGACGTTTTCAGTGAATTTCATTTTCTCCCTTCAAAATCTCTGATCGATCAAAATCAGGGCCGATTGGTTTTTTCATCTCGTTCAATTAGTCCGTCTCTTAAACGAATGATTCTTTGCGCGTATCCACTTACGTATCTTTCATGAGTTACCACAATCAGAGTATGTCCCTGTTGATGAAGTTTTTGAAAAAGGTCTAAGATTGCCTGTCCGGTTTTGCTATCAAGATTTCCGGTCGGCTCATCGGCCAGGATAAGAGAAGGATTGGTTACCAAGGCTCGAGCTATGGCAATCCTCTGTCTTTCACCTCCCGAAAGCTCATTGGGTCGGTGATGAAGTCGGTGAGCCATTTCTACTCTCTCTAAGGCTACCCTGGCTCTGTCGATTCTTTCTCTCCTATTTACCTCTCCGTAAATTAAGGGTAGTTCAACGTTTCTGAGAGCCGTAGAACGAGAAAGAAGGTTAAACTGTTGAAAGACAAAACCGATTTTCTTATTGCGGATTTCCGCCAAAGCGTCATCTTTTAATTCTCCTACTTCCTCATCGTCTAAGAAAAATTTGCCCGAAGTGGGCCGGTCGAGACAGCCAATGATATGCATCAGAGTCGACTTACCCGATCCAGAGGATCCGGTAATGGAGACAAATTCCCCCTCTTTTATCTCGAGACTTACAGCTTGCAAAGCCGCTATCTCCACCTTCCCCACCCTGTACGTTTTTTTGATATCGATTGCCTTAATCATATTGTGTTTTCTACTTCGCTCAAAAATCACCATTAAGGTCTTCTCGGTTGTCCCGTCTAGTGCACAAGGGGGAATCTCCCTCGCGGTCGTCTCTGTTCGGCCCCTTGCTGTATTCTTCGCTGTTCAATGAGCTTCTGCAGCCCGGATGAGAAAACCTTCTCTCCCTCCTCCAGACCCCTCTTGATCTCCACATTGGTTCCATCTGAGATTCCCACAGTTACCTTGCGTCGAGTGGGACTACCCTCTTTGGATACCATGACGAAATTGTCTATCTCGGTTTCATTAATTGCCTCCACTGGAAGAAAAAGGACATTTTTGGCTTCTGCCACAATGATATCGGCACTGGCAGTAAACCCGGGTTTCAGTCTGGGGTCTACTTTTTCGAGTTCAATTTTGACTTCTACTACCACGAGCCCTTGAGAGGTGGTGGTTTCCGGTGCAATATACACAACATTTCCCGGAAAAACTTCATCAGGATATGCATCAATGGTGACCTCTGACCTTTGTCCCAACTGGACCTGGGCAACATCCACTTCATCCGTGGCCACCTCGGCAAAGAGTCTGCTGGTATCAATTAATCGCAGGATTGCTTTAGAACCGGAAACTGCTTCTCCTGCAACTATTTCCCCTTTTTCAACGTAGGTTTTGGAGACCATCCCCGAAAAAGGAGCCTTCAAGACTGTATCTTCCAAGTCTTTTCTCCTGAGCTCGAGTTCAAGTTTCTTTTCCTTAACCTGCCTTTCCTTTGTTTCAATCACATTCTTAGGAGAGCTGAGTTTGGCAGCCTCTAACTCTGATTCAGCTTCCTTCAGGGCGTTTTCTGCCCGCACCAGAGAGAGTCTTTCCTCCTCGTCCTCTAATTTAGCTAGAGTCTGTCCGCCTTTTACATAATCTCCTTCCTCGACTACGATCTCCTTGATTCGACCAGGTTTACTGAACTTCACTTCCTGACTCGCCAGAGAGGAAAGAGAACCAGTGGCGGAGACAATTCTGGTAACATCTCCTCTTTCGACAGCAGCTAAAGACCCTTGCTGTTGAGGCTCCTCTTTCTTGAAAAAAACGAATCTGGTAGCAAGAGCTATTCCTCCTGAGGCTACTAGGACGCCAATTATGATCCATAAAATCCATTTTTTCACTTAATTCTCCTTGACTGTTAAAGCTTTCTTCCTAGGATTTTTAAAAATGTTGATCGGGCAGTTTCATAATCCAATATTGCATCTAATAAATCTATCTCGGCCTGTTCAAAGTTAATCTCTTTTTCTCTAAGCTCATTCTCGGTGATACCACCACCGGAAAATCTTCTTCGGGCTATCTCCAGACCTTTTTCCGACCAATTCTGCGAGAGTCTTAAAAGCTCAATTTTTCTCGACCCTCTCTGAAGGTCAAAAAAGGAGTTTCTTGCCTCGGCTCTGATATCCCTTCTAAGCTTTTCCAAATTAAGATAAGTCTCTTTTAATCTAGTTTCCGCTGTTTCAACTTCCGCTTTACCTTCTCCTCCATCCAACAGAGGAATCCGGAAGATTAAGGAGGCCTCGTATTCCCCCTTTTCTACCTCAGTGTAGCTGTAGCCTCCAGAAAGATTGAGCGAAGGTGATTTTTTGCTTTTTACCAAGGCTAAGTCAAGCTCACCTTCCTTTATGGTGAGCTCTTGTTGTTTTACCTCCAGGCGATTGGCCAAAGCTTCCCTCACTGCCTCTTCAAGATTTAGCTCCAGCGGTTCTGGCTCATAGTCAGATTCTGCCATCCATTCAATCTGAGCCTCGGGATCTATCCCTAAAAGATCTTTAAACTCTCCCGAATACTGAAAGAGCTCATCCTGGCTCTGGAGAACTACCTCTTCGGCATCAGCGACCTTCATTTGAGCCTCTAATAGATCCACATCACTGGCCAATTGGTTCTCCCATTTATCTTCAACTACCAGAAGATCTTGCCTGGCTTGCTTCAGGTAAAGTCTGTTTAATTCGATTTTCCTTTGTTGCTTCAGAATCTCATAGAAATTGACGGCTACTTCAAGCTTCAAGCGATTTTTCTCTTCCTCCAGAGTAAGTCTTTTTTGCCTTAAATCGAGGAGTGATTTCTCCAGCGCCAGATAAGAGGAATCAACTCTGGGATAAGGTATAATCTTCTGAGTAAGGATAAAAGACCAACTAGTATTGATTCTTTCGTCCTCCCCTTTTTCTTGCTCCAGGTTAAGGCTATAAGTGGTTCCCCCTTTAGTCAGGAGACTGACACTCAAATCAGCCTGGGGATCATAATCAAGCGAGTCAAGTTTTCCCGCCCAGGTTGCTGGAGCGAGCTCCAGGTTTAGTTTTGGCATGAAGGAGGCCTTTTTTTGAGCAACCTTGGATTCCGTCCCCTGAAGCTGGATTTCAGCAATTCTAATATCGAGATTATGATCAAGTGCCTGTTTGATACTCTCACTTAAAGTTAGCTTAACCGATGGTTTGGCAGACCAAGCTGGGAACGACAGAAGAAAAAGCGAACCCACAACCAGAAAAGCAACCCTCATCTTCATCATCGATGCCCCCTTTAAGAAGGTTTCTCTAACTTTTCTTCAGCTTTCTCGAGTTCGCCCCCTAAAGATTTAATAAACTGTCTCCTGGATAGATTAGCGTTAAAAAGTGCTTCCAGGGTATTTATATTGGCTTGAGTGAGTTCAATCTGAGAATCCAATAGATCAGTGGTGGTGATGAGTCCTGCCCTGTACTGAGCCTGGGCAATTCGATAGCTCTCATCTTTTTCTTCCGCCTGCTTTTTGGTGATCTGGGCGTTGGTCTCTTTCTCTTTTAAACTGAGGAAAGAGCTGGTGATCTCCAGAGGAATCGCGCTCATTAGCTGCTCCAGATTTGCCTCCTCTTTTTTAAGTTCTATTTCCGCCTTCTTTCGTTCAATTTCAGAGGTGTATTGGTTCTGCTTAAGACTCAATTTCAGTTTGGCAAACTCAAGACTATCCCCAGCCTCAATAATCTCGTACCTATTGTTCATAGCCTTTTGGATACTCTCTTCCAGGGTTATCTCCAATGTTTCCAAAGAAAAAGTATCAGTAAGTTTCACTGGTAGGTCCAGGGGTAGTCCCAGGACATAGTTGAGATTCATTCTGGCAATCATGAGGCTATTTTGGGCTCGGATCAAGTCCAATTGGGCCTGGGAAAGTCCTACTTCGGCTTGCATGACGTCCAGCTCACTGGCATCTCCCAGAGCGAATTTATTTTTCACCATCTCCAGGTTCTCCTTGCTTTGCTCAACCGAGATCTGTTCAATTTGCACTTTTTCCTCGTATTCCAAAACTTCAAAGTATCGGCTGGTTATCTCCTCCAGAGCCAACTGTTTCTTTTTCTCCTCAAAGTCATATTGAGCTCTCTTGAAGTTAAGTTCAGCATTTTTTAGGGTAACAATGGAGGTTCTGAGCAGATTATTTATTTTAGCCTCCTGGAATTCTGTCTCCTTGAGGCTTAGATTATAAGCTACCTGTTTTAGATCAAGATTGTTCTCAAGGCCTATCACGATACTCTCCTCTAGACTTAACTGTCTCACTTTAGGTTCCTCGGCTCTGGAACTAAAGGAAGTTAGAGCAACCAACAATGCCACTGCGCCAAAAAGTGAGCTTTTTCTCATTCTGTCCTCTCCTTTTATTGGTTATTTACTATCTTATAATTATGAACATATCTCAAATTATATCAAGTCCCTGCCCTCGAAAAAAATCGGGGGAGGCTTCACCCTCCCCCTTCATCGTTGACTATTTTCCGCTATCGCCAGCAGCCATGACCAGCCATAGCCCCTCTGCGACCCATAGCTCTGCCAAATCCCCGACCTAAACCCAATCCGGGGAGCTTCTCGAGCTGCTCGCTGGTGAGAAGGCTTTTTAGCTTCAACCGGAATTCAATAGTTTTCTTCTGGATTTCAGCCTGAATGGGCGCCATCTCATCCACCAAGGCATAGACTGTGGTCAGATCGGGAGACTCCTCCAGGAGGAGTTTTTGGATCTCCAGCTTCTTTCTGGTAAGCTCCGTGCGCAGGTCTAAGGTCTCCTCTTTAAAGCTAAGCTTTAAATTAGCTATCTTCTCTTTCTGCTCTACGGTTAAGTTTAACCTGCTTGCCCGATCGACGGTGTGTTTTCCTGTCCAGTCCTTGCCGACGAATTTTCGGCCTTGGGAACGAGGGGTTTTAGTTCCCGAGCCGTAAGCGGCGGCGCTGCCAACCAATCCTGTTATCACCAAACCTGCTAGCAGTAAAACTAGCCATTTTTTTCTCATCACTAGCCTCCTTTTAAGATCTGTCTTTTCGACAGTCAAGATCTTCCTCTTTTAAATCTCATCCACGGCCTTCCAGGACGCAGCCTCTTTCTTATCAGGGAGAAAAACTTGGCCTGCTGCTCTGGAGTTAAGAGAGATCTTATCTCTACCAGATGATTTATCGTCTCTCTTTGAAGCTCGGCCTGAAGGGAGGCAATTTCACTCACCTTATTTGTGATTTCTTTCTCACTTGAGGGAGACTCTCCCAGGAGCTCACTTAATTCAGTTCTTCTTTGGCGAAGCTCAGTTCTGATCTTCTCTACCCTGGCATGAAATGATCGATCTAGGGACTCTATCTCCTTTTTTTGAGATTTAGATAGAGAAAGATAACTAGAGATAAAATCGACAGGGGATGGTCGTAAAGTTTCCTTCTTTAATAATCGAGGAATGTATAAGCCTAATAAAATGCCGCTAGCAAAGACAACTACCAAAATGATGACTACTTTTTTTCTCATCCGTTTTCTACCTCCTCTGCGCTAGCTAAGTTAAGGTAAATTTCGGGGAGAGAACCTGTAGGAAGGTCTTGAAAACTGTCTAATCCGATTGAAGTTAAATACCTTTCTTCTTTTAATTTAACAGTTTCAGAGGGTATGATCTTCTCCACAGAGCTCCCCACAAGAACCCCTATGATCAAAACGGCAGCAACTGCCGCTGGTAAGATGAGGTGAACCAGCCGCCCAAAAATAGCTTGAGGCAGAAGCTGCCTTTTTTCTAAGGAATAAATCCTCTCCCGGAGACTGGCCTCAAAACCTTGAGAGGGCTTCAGGCGCTGCTGATCTTTAAGAAGATAAAAACTCTTGTTTAATAAATCTGCCTCTTTCTTGCATTGACGACATTTCGTGAGATGCTCCTTTATTGAAAGCTTTTGCTTTTCCTCAAGCTCCCCATCTAGATAAGCTACCAATTTGCGTCTTAGTCTCTTGCACTTCATGTTACTCTCTATTAATATAAACACGGAATTTGTTAAAAACCCCCGCTGCTTTCGACTGTTAAGTAGGAACTGAGCCTTTCTTTTAAATTTGTTCTTGCCCAATAGAGACGCCTCTCCACGCTCTTTACCGAACAACCTAGGATTCTGGAGATCTCTTTATAAGAGAGTCCTTCATATATCTGAAGAATGGTAGCCATCCTTTGCTTGGCCGGTAAAGAATCAATCGCCTTTCTTATTAATGCATTTCTTTCTTTTTTTTCCAAAATCTGCTGAGGTGAAGGAGCAGCATCGGCAATTTTCTCGATCAACTCCTCCTCTTTTTCTTCTCCTGCTGAAATAGGTTTACTCAGCGAGACAGTCTGAACCTTTGCCTTTTTCCTTATTTCGTTGAGACAAAGATTGGTAGTAATCTTGTATAACCAGGTAGTAAATTTTGCCTTTGCTTGGTACTTTTTTGCTGCCCGGTATACTCTTAAGAAAACTTCAACAGCTAAATCTTCTGCCTCATCTCTCTCACCAATAAATTGATAGATAATATTTATAATGCTCTCTTTGTGCTTTTGCACGAGTTTTTCAAAGGAGGAAATATCACCCTTTTGAAACTCCAGCATTAAACTGACATCGGAATCCAGCATCCTTCTCTCTTTTTTATCAACCCGAATTTTCGGAAAAACCCCCGTTTTTATTAAAAATAGTAGAATCAGGTCCCTCTATAAACTCAGTCGCATTTTGCTATATACTTTCGCCAAAGTCAAAGGAAATCAAGTCAAAAAAATCGGGGGAGGTTTTACCCTCCCCCTTCATCTATGTAAAAGGAGAGAAAATGAAGTTTTCCCTCCATCATTAACCTTTCGGTTTATCGCTAGCAGCCAGGATAACCCATAGGCCCTCTGTGTCTCATAGGTCCACCAAATCCCCGACCTAAACCCTCCCGGGAAGCTCCTCTAGCTGCTGCCTGGTAAGAAGATCTCTTAAGGGTAAATCTCCTTTTACCTGTTAGTTTATTCATTAGACTACCAAAGGAGAAAAATGTTCCATCACAGCTTTCTATTTTCCCTTAGTGGGGGGAGGTGTAATTTTTACCAATTGATTCAAAAACGATATTTTATCACTTTCTACAAGATGAGTTCTTTTAAGGCAGGATAAATCTTCAGATAATTCTGGTATCTCTCCATATACTGTGAATGCTGCTTCATATCCGGTCCAAATATTTTATTAATCTTTACCCAATGCCCCGCCCCTTCTTGTGGAGAGTCAAAATTATTTATGCTTACACCGGCTAAAATTGCTGCTCCCAGGGAAGCAGCCTCAGAAACCTTGAGAGTACATACTCTCTTGCCTAAAACGTCGGCCCTGAGTTGAAGCCATCTTTCAGACTTTGCCCCTCCTCCAATTGCCCGAATTTCCTCCCAAGGAATACCCGCCTCCTGGAGTTTATCCATATTTAACCTAAGATCATAATTATTACTGTCCAACATAGCTCTGGATACATCCTGTTTAGTAGTATCTAAAGTGAGCCCCAAAATAGCACCTTTGGACTTAGAACTTAGAGTAGGGGTTCCACTTCCCACAAAATGGGGAAGAATATACACATCCACTGGTTCGGGACTTGCCTTCTCCACTATTACATCATATACATCCTGGCCGGTCCTCTCAGCTTCCATCTTTTCCTCAAAACAGAAAGTATCTCTGTACCATCTAAGCAGGAGACCTCCAGTAAGATTAAAGGAAATAGTGATATATATATCTGGGCAGGTATGAGGATAACAGCAGTAGTTACTCTCCAGCATTTTCCTAGTTAAAAGTGGCTCTTTAATAGCAGGGCATAGTACGTCTGATGTGCCAATGGCATTCATAACCAGACCCGGAGAAACCACTCCTGCTCCTAATGCTCCACAGGGTTGATCGTGTCCCCCGGTGGCAACTACCACATCCCTTCTTAGACCGAGTTCTTCAGCTACTCTTTTATTAACTTTACCTAGCGGGTATCCAGAAGGTCTAGGTTCCGCCAAAAGCTCTTGACTCACTCCTGCAAATGATAGAATCTTTTCCGACCATTTTTTTTCTCTTATATCAAAGCACATAGTCCTTGCGGCAAGAGAATAATCAATAGTAGGAAAGACCCCAAGTTTAGATATAACAAAATCCTCAACACATAGAAACTTCCAAGCTTTACGGTAGATATCTGGTTGATTCTCTTTCATCCACATTATCTTATTTATAGTGTACATGGGGTGTAGAGGCATTCCGGTAATTTGAAAGATCTCTTCTTTACCCATTCTTTCCTGCCACCATTGATATTGGGGTTCGGTTCGCTTATCAAAGGAGATGATAAAATTATAAAGAGGTTGACCATCTCTGCTTACGGGAACTACAGCTTCTCCCTGAGTGGATACACTTAAAGCCTTAATTGGATCAGAACGAGTCTGGGTCGCTACCTCAAAGACCACCTGTTTTATTTTATCCCACAGAAGATTTGCATCTAGTTCCGTCCAACCCGGTTTAGGGTGAAAAAGAGGATACTCACGATAAGCCTGGGAAAGGATATTGCCCCCCTTATCAAAGGCTACTGCTTTACACCCTGTGGTACCAATATCAAGACCTACCAAGCTCATTTTATCCTCTACCGCTCTGGCCCAGACCCCAGTTCTTCTCTTTTGGATAACATGGTCTACCTTTCAGAGTTATAGCTTAAAGGTTAGGATTAACAAAGATTTTAAGTCCTTTTCTTTCCTCTGCCAGCTTTATTGCCTGGAGAAAATCAGACAAACCCAGTCGGTAGCTTACATATTCCTTAGCCTTGATCTTACCAGAGACAATCATATCCAGAGCTATTTTGCACTGACGGGTGGAACAGCCGTGAGTTCCAATCACAAAGGCTTCCTTGTAGTGAATCAGGTTAGAGTTAAATTTTATGAAAGGGCTGTCTTTGGGTAGACCTCCAAATAAATTCACATTTCCCCGTTTAGCAACTATCTCGAGAGCCTGTTGTTGAGCCTCACCTGAGCCACAGGCAACTATCACCACATCTGCTCCTCTTCTCTCAGTCTCTTGCATGACCCTTTCTACCACGTCCTCCCTCAAGGGACTAATGTAGACATTGGCTCCGGTGAATTCAGCTTGCTTAAGTCTGGGTAAAGACCTTTGAACCAGTATTATTTTCTGTGCTCCAAAAGCTCTGCACACTTCCACATTGAGACATCCAACAGGTCCTGCTCCTATTACAACTACCACATCCCCTACCTTTACCCGAGAAAGCTCACAGGCATTTATAGCGCAGGAAGCTGGATCAATCAAAGCTGCCTCTTCAAAAGAGACACCTTTTAGAATAGGTATTACGCATCTCTGCTTGACAGCTTGAAGTGGAATCATTACATATTGGGCAAACCCTCCATCTCGATGAACACCTATAGTTTGCAGTCTATCACAGGAGGTCTGCATGCCTCTCTCACAGTAAAAACAGGTCCCGCAGGGAATATTTGGAGCTATCACCACTCTCTCTCCTTCGCGGTAACCTTGGATGCCCTCCCCTACCTGAGCTATGGTACCTGCCAGTTCATGCCCGGGGATTAAGGGTAGCTTAGCTGCAGAGTAACCATACTTATACATTTTTACATCTGTACCACAGATTGCACAGGTCTCAACCTTTACTGTAAGACCTCCTCTGGGAGGCTGAGGATCGGGAACCTCTCTTAGCTCAAAATTTTCAACCCCGGTTAAGAGGGCTGCTTTCAAATCTTACCTCCTGGAAGAATCAAAAATTTTTAGCATTTTTCCCTTATTCAAGGAGAGAAAATTATCTTGTTATATATCATCTTCCCTTCATACATCTTTTTGAATGTCTCAGCAATGTCTTCAAGCTTTACTCGGTGAGATATAAGGGGCTTTGCCTTGATTGCTCTGGCGGCCATAAACTGCACACTGATCTTCCACTCGTTGTCCAAAGGAGAAAAATTTGAATTGACCGCTCCATAAACCTCAAGTTCTCTACGGAAGATTCTGGTAAAAACTTCATCTGGCAACAAAACGTCCGAGTAGGATCTGCCAATAAGGATAACTTTTGCCCTTTTGCGAGCTATGAGGAGGGATTGTCTTTGAGTGGCAGTTGAACCAGCAGTTTCCATTACCACATCTGCTCCTTTACCCTTTGTTTCCTCCATAACCTTTTCTACTACATCTTCCTTCTCTGCATTTATGCAAACATCTACCCCTAACTCCCTCGCTATTTTCAATTTATCTTCTATGATATCCACTGCTACCACCTTACCTGCTCCCATGGCCACAGCCCATTGACAGGCCAACATCCCTATGGGGCCTGTTCCAAGTATAACTACACTTTGACCTGGCCTTATTCCTCCTGCTCGTTTAATACCATGTAGAGCCACACAGGCCGGATCAGTCATGGCTCCCTCGTCAAAGTCTACCTCTTTTGGAAGTCGTACCAGATTTACCACTGGTATTTTAACGTATTCAGCAAAGGCTCCATGAGATCTAGAACCCAGATAATCGTAATCCTCACACAAGTTATACTGACCCTGCAGACACCATTCACACCTCATGCAGGGTATTAAGGGGTAAGCGGTAACTCTATCCCCTACCTTGAAAGAGGTAGCTTTTTCTCCAATTTTGGCTATTTCTCCAGAGA
The DNA here is from genome assembly GCA_005223085.1 of Candidatus Aerophobetes bacterium Ae_b3b. Classification (GTDB taxonomy): domain Bacteria; phylum Aerophobota; class Aerophobia; order Aerophobales; family AE-B3A; genus AE-B3B. The sequence continues at coordinate 12,253 of NJBP01000038.1, forward strand.
ACTCGTGTCCCGGTATACAGGGAAAAACATGGGTTCCTTCTACCATAATTCGTTGTAGATCCGATCCACAGTTTCCTGCTGCTTTTACTTTAAGTAAAACATCATTTGGTCCAATTTTGGGAACCTCTACCTCTTCGCATCTTAAATCACCCGGGGCGTGAAGAACTGCCGCCATCATCTTCTCTTCCATTAAGAACCTCCGTTCAGCTTTTCAATCCCATCTTTTGCTTGAGAGCTCGCAATTTCCTGGCTGAACTTCCCTCATCTTTGTAGATACCTATGTGGTCTAAAAACAGGGTATCATCTCCATAAAAATCATAGTATTCGGCCATATTTTCAAGGCTGATACCAGAAACTACAGGCCAGGTGGCCCTTATTGAAGAGAGTTTCCTTAAGATATCCACATACCTGGCCACCTTTTTTTGTGCTTTTTCAGATTTTCCCCAGATCCCCCCCACATGAGAAAAGTCAGCTCCCAGCATCCGGAAGAGTTTGGTGAAAATCTCATAAGAAATACTTAAATTCCCAGAACAGAAAAGACCGTAACCTACTCTATGTACATAAATGGGGCAAGAAAAATTTTTCTTTAGATAATCTATACTGGATAAACCTATGCAGAAGGGGTCAATCATCAGCCCATTTGCACCGGAGGAGATAGCTATCTCTGCCGCCTTACCTAAAGTGGAAAAATCAGAGGTAACGTTGGCCATATAAAGCATTTTTCGTCCGGAGTGATGCTGAATTTTATCTAAAGTCTGAGCCACCAGTTTTGCCCTCTGCTTCAGTAGACAGATATCGGGATTTACACATACCTCATCATCCTTTACAAAGTCAAATCCAGCTTTAGCTAAAATAGAAACCACCTCTGCTGTTCTTTCTGGATTCAAACCTAAATTTGGCTTTATGATAGCCCCTATTAGGGGTCTATCCTTTACTTTCAAGAGTTCTCTTATTCCCTCAATTCCAAACTGAGGGCCCTTATAATGGTGCACGAAAGACGAAGGAAGCTCAAGCTCCAGAAATTTTGCTCCTCCTATGAAGTAAAGACTAAATACCTCGCCAGCTACCATGGCCCAAAGATTAGATATGCCACCCAAGCCCGGGTCAATATTGGTAGCAGGGAAAGATAGTTTAATTATGTAAGTACCCTCATCTTGCTCCTCGATAGACAGGATCTCTCCTTTAATTGAGTCATCTATGAAAGGCAGCTTATCTTCACACTTGTACATCTTTACCCCTTTACGGGTGGATATATACTGCATCCCACTTGTCATCTCAGCTAGGAGCAGATCAGCCGCTTTGTGAATAGATTCTACTTTAGGGGTTAACTGGTAAGTCACCATGATATTTTCCTGTGTCAATTTTTTACTCCTTTAAGTTTTACTAATAAAGTGTTATGTAATCTTGATTCGGGGTTCCAAAGGGAAGAAGATGAGCAGGTTTTCAACTCACACAGAACTCATTTCACCTCATAAGTTTGTCAATCCATTACATTTTTCTTTCAACTTTCCTTTCTAAAAATCCTTGTTTTCCTTGGAAATTCTGGTTCATTTTCACCCTATTAAATCGGGCTCTTAAATCGTCCTAATTTAGAAATTTCTTAAGCTTTTTATGGCTATTTTAATATCTTCTTTTTGTGGGATAACAAAATCTTCCAATACCGGAGCCATGGGAATAGGAACATCCTTGGTTGCCAACCTTTTGACTGGAGCATCTAGATAATCGAAGGCTTCCTCACTTATCCGCGCAGCTATTTCTGCCCCTGGGCCACAGGTAAGAACTGCTTCATGAACAATTAGCACTCGTCCTGTCTTCTTCACAGATTCGTAGATCGTTTCCATATCTAAGGGATTCAGCGTTCTCGGATCAATTACTTCAACGCTTATTCCTTCTTGCTCCAGTTCCTCGGCAACGGATAAGGATTTTATGACCATCTCCGCCGTAGCTATCAAAGTGACATCCCTACCTTCTTTTTTTACATCAGCTCTGCCAAAGGAAATGGAATACGAATTCTCGGGAACAGGACCTTTTGAGTCATAAAGACAGCGGTGCTCGAAGTATATCACGGGATTATCATCTAGGATTGCTGTCTTTAAAAGCCCCTTTGCATCATAAGGAGTGGAAGGGATAACTAGCTTCAGCCCTGGAGTATGCATAAATAGAGCTTCATTAGACTGAGAGTGGTGAGCAGCAGCAGAAAGTCCTGCTCCCAGAATTGTGCGAATAGTAAGTGGAACCTTTACCTGACCTCCAAACATGTATCTCATCTTAGCAGCTTGATTGATTATCTGATCTCCAGCCAGGGGCAGAAAATCACAAAACATTATTTCAGTAATAGGTCGCAGTCCAGCCATTGCTGCACCAGTAGCCGCACCTACGATGGCAACTTCTGAAATGGGAGTATTTCTTACTCTTTTCCTGCCATATTTATCGAAAAGACCTTTGGTCACGGTAAATGCTCCTCCCAGTGGTCCAATATCCTCGCCCATCAAAAACACTTTTGCATCGGACCTTAAAGCCTCATCAAGAGCCTCTCTAATTGCTTCTCGAAAGGTGATTTCTCTCATATTAACCTCCCTGCTCCACATAGAGGTCTTCCAGGGCTGACTCTGGTCTAGGCGGGGGACTAGCTTGAGCATACTTCACAGCATCTTTTATCTCATCTTCAATTTTCTTTTCTACAAAGGAGATTTCCTTGGACTGTATAATATCATTTTCCAACAAATACTTCTTAAACTTTTTTAGGGGGTCTCTCTTTTTCCATTCCTTGACTTCTTCTTTTGTACGGTAAACTTCGGGGTCCCCCTCCCAATGTCCTCTGTAGCGATAAGTTTTACATTCAACTAAAGTTGGACCCCTTCCAGCTCTAGCCCTTTCTACTGCTTTGTTGGTCTCCTCATAAACAGCAAGGACATCATTACCATCAATAATCACTCCCGGCATATTGTAAGACTTAGCCCTATCAGCAATATCTCTAATAGGCTGATGATCAGCCTGGGGTGTAGTCTCTGCATAGAGATTATTCTCGCAAACGTAAACTACAGGAAGCTTCCAGAGTGAAGCTAGATTAAGAGATTCATGAAAACCACCTTGATTAGAGGCACCATCCCCAAAAAAACAGACAGTTACCCTTCCATCCTCAAGATACTGGGAGGCGAGAGCAGTTCCAGTAGCAATGGGTATGCCTCCCCCCACTATCCCATTAGCTCCCAGGATACCAATGGAGAAATCAGCAATATGCATGGAGCCTCCTTTACCTTTGCAATATCCTGTCTCTTTACCATAAAGTTCGGCCATCATCCTCTTAAGATCAGCCCCCTTAGCAATGCAGTGGCCATGCCCCCGATGAGTACTGGTAATATAGTCATCCCGATTAAGGCTAGCACATACCCCTACAGCTACTGCTTCTTCACCAATATAACTATGCAGCCAACCGGGAAGCTCTTTATTATGAAAGAGTTTAACTGCCTCTTGCTCAAAACGACGGATTTTGTACATAGATGCATAAAGACCTGCTAGAAAGTTCCTTTTGTTTTCCATTATCCAGCCTCCTAAGAAACGTTCATCTACGCCTGTAGACGCCCCGTGAACCGTACAGGCTTCTTGGTGTACGCGATCTCGGTTCCTCTTTCTTCAGTGGACCATAAAGAAGGAGCAATAATAGTTAGAACTTGAACATTTTCGTTGCCAAAGTTAAATCCCTGATGCCAAATATTTTTAGGAATTAAAAAAGCCTCATCTTTTTTAATCTCGTAGGTTCTGCCTGTATCGGGATTAGTTAGAATTAAAGTTCCTTTCCTAACATAATAGAACTCATCTCCTGTATGGATATCGGGAGGAGAAAATTTGGCTCCCGGACAAATCCAGTAGTCACTTAAGGTGATTTCATCGGTACTTATATAAATGTAGCACCTTATTTCATCAGGTTCTCTGCCATATATCATAGAAATTGCATCTTGCTTTCTAAGAACGGCTGGCTTCTTTTCTTCAGGAGAAAAAGGATATTTGCCTTGCCAGGAGGGGATCGAGAGCCCGAACTCTGGCTCATCCTTTGCTCTATTTTCATCCTCTCTACTTTGAATGATAGAGTTGCTGTTCTTCCAGGAAGCCACAGCCAATAAAAACTCAATAGGTTCATCGTCGAAATTAAAGTAACGGTGTTTTAGTCCCCTCGGAATTAAAAATTTCTCATCCTCATAAATGAGGTAGCCCTCGTTGATAACCGATGTCTTACTAGCTCTATTGTTGTAAATTCGGGTATTCAGGGTACCCTTCAAAACGTAAATTACCTCATCCCCATTATGCACTTCAATATCAGAGCTTCCCTTGGCTGGGATGACCATTTTACCAACATGGAAAAGATCATTGCTCACATAAAAATCAATTCTTGTGTTATTTTTCTTACCATGGATGAATCTTAAAATTTTCTCCCTGGGGATATAGACTCCCTCTTTCATTTTCTCCAATTCTTCTCGTGGAAATGGCCATTGACCAAGTAAGTCCAATTCATTTCCCATCATCTACTCCTCTTGATTTAAGCGGAATTTTCTCTTGATATTTGCAGGCGATCATCAGACTTCATACATGAAAATTCGAGAGTTTATCCCAAAAATACAGCAGTCCTTAGCTGGTAGGTCCCAGGCCTTCTCCTGGGCTATCCTCCTAGCCGGTTCTAAAATTAGATCTCCTGCTATGGATTTAATAGGAAGACTTTTCCAAACTCCCTTTCATCAGCTACCTTTTTAATATTATACGCTACTTTGTTTATTTTATCAAGAGTACAGAGTGATTCCTCCTTAAGAAAGACTTGCCTGCAAATCGAGAGCCTTGACAGGAAGCCCAAATCTCCTAAAATAGTGTAGAATAGCAAAATGTGGGCTAATTTAATAAAAGAAATAAAAGAGCTTTCTCAAGCCAGAGTTTACAAAAACTCTACCGAGGTCTGCCGACTGAGGGGGGTTTCATTCACTGTCTGGGACGTTATCACAGCAGCCATTATCTCCGGGCTCAATATCCTGGTGGTGGGAGAAAAAGGAGAGGGAAAGACTCAGCTTGCCGTTGATGTTAATAACAGTCTTTTTGGAGGAAGAGGCACCTTTATCAGAGCTCATCCTGATCTTAAAACCAGAGATATTTATACTTCTCTCAATCTGGAAACCTTGGCCTCTGGTAAGGGAGATACCCACCAGGCTTTAGAATTATCCGAATCGATTAAAAATCCTTTAACCATCCTTGATGAAATAAATCGTGTCCCTCAGATTACCCAAAATCAAGCTCTGAGTATTCTCGATGGGTACATTAGTCTTCCAGAGAAAAGCGCCCGGTTCTTTTTCGGAATTGACGGATATCACATTGGCCTGGCCACGGCAAATTTAACTAAAGGATATGGAGGAACTTTCCCCTTTGATCCGGCCTATCTAGATAGATCTCACCTCATTTTGAACGTAGATAACTTTCCTCCCGGAACTACAGATTTAATAGAAATTCAACAGCAGGATACCACCCCCCGGGTCATATCACCTGAGCTTGAGGACTCTACTGATAAAATCATCCGAACATGGCAGCTAATGAAAAACCTCAAACTTTCCCTCGATGGTCTCATGGCTGATTTATACCTCAAAAGAAGCCTGGACTACTGTGACAGGTCCCCTACCGGGAGAAAAAGTACGGTGAGAGACGATATTCCTGCTATGTGTCAGGGGTGCTTATCTGAAGGAAAAGCCACCGTGATGGGAGACGTTTGTGCCTATGTCATTCCTGCCACCACCAGAACTTTCAAGGCCTTTAAAGCCTTAGCTTTTGGGCTTACTGCCGTCTCTCAAGCCAAATCGGAAACTTCGGTTAACGAGCTTCCCGGGTACCTGGAGATTCTCCAGGCCTTTAGACTTACCGCACCTTATTCCGGGATCCTTGATTCGTCCTGGGTAAAAAGTCAACATCACGGTAATCCCTATCTTGCTTCTGATTTTCTTTACCGGAAAATAAAGTCCGAGCTGGAAGAAAAAGCTGATTATATAAAGAAAGCATTTTACGATGCTCTATCCGGAACCCTTGCTCACGAAGAAGTGAAAGTATTAGGGGAAGAATGGGGATGGCTCGAGGAGATACTGACTGAAATTAATAAAATCAGCCGAAGTAGTCCAAAACCTCTGGTGGAGGAAATCAAAGAGGGAAAAGTTTTGGCTACTAATCAGATCTGGCTCGAGGATCTTCTTTGGCCCGAGCAGACTATCTTTGGAGAAAAAATAACCGATCTTAAGCCAGGAGAAAAAATAAGTAAAAAGATAAGTGATAGATTAGGAAGTATGTACGGCATAGCTTTTGCCACTGAGAACGGCATCTATGCCTGGTATGAAAATTTAAGTAAGCCCAGGAAAATCTTTGATCTTGAGCGTGGGAAATTTCGAAGAAAGCGCATCACTGGCTTAGCTTTGGTGGAAGGAAAGCTCGTTTTTTCCACCGGACGCGAGATTTACCAGGTAGAAAACCCCCAGGAACCTTTGATAACTTCCGATCGTTCACTGCAGGCTTTAGCCCAGAGCGGTGATTCCTTGGTAGGAGCAGAAGAAAGAAAAATATGGATAAAGAAAAAAGGTGGGGACCAGCAAACTACCATTTTTTTGGAGAAAAAGGTCACGGCCCTGGCAAGTGTTCCGATTTATCAATTAAAAGAGTTATAGGATGGATTATAAGAGACTCGAGCGCGAGCTTTGCAGTATCAATAATCTCCTGGGATCAAGTGAAATAATAGTAAAGGTCTTTCCCTTAAAACCTTCTCGTGGTCACCTTGCGGCGAGGCTATCTTCTCAAAACGAGATGCAGGTAAGCATTGATGAAGACTGGGATATCTCCCAGGATTCAGTGCTTACCCGCTATCTTGGCCGGGGATACCATGAACATCCCCTTTTGGAGATAGGTGAGGATCTACTCTGTAATCAAATCGCCCATCACCAGATTTGCCCCCGCAATATGGAGTTCCATCATCAAATCCTGGAGGGAGTCGGTCAAGCAATAGGGGAGCAAGAGAAAAAATCGTGCATAGAATACCTTACTCATGCCTTTGAGGATGTAATAGCTAACGCATGGTGTAAGCTAAATTTTTCTCACTTTAAAGGAATGCCCGCTTTCTTTTACGATCAGGCTTACCTTCCTCCATCGGTGACCCGGACCTTCAAGGATCGCATCATGGAGATCCTTTTTTCTCCCAGGTTCTCCCCCCTTTATGAGGCCTTTGTCAAGATAAATCTTCTCACGTGGGGAGACGAAGAAGACCTTCACTTAGCTCGGAGGCGCTTTACCGACAGAAAATCTATCAAAGCGGCAGTTAATAAGGTAATGAAAATCCTGAACCTCCAGGGTGGGTCTCTTGAGCACAAGGTGGATATTTTTTCCAGAAACCACAATTGGCAGCAGCTTGCTTTTAAATTCAGCCTTGGTCTAAGGAGCCTTTTAGAAGGAAAACCAAAGGAAGAGCTAAGTTCGGATAATCAATACCAGAGAAATACGATCAATCCAGCGCTAAGGAAAAGAATAGTTAAAACAATGTATGAGAACAAGAGAAAACCCAGTTATCTTACCAGTTTTGAAATAACCAGAACGCTATATGAGATTCTTTCTCCAGAAATCCCTATGCAGGTGGATACCCAAAAAAGAGGAAGTACCATGCCCCTGGTTCCCTTTAATTACGAGGCTTTTGATCCTGAGCGGCATTCACGAGAGGATATCGATTTATACGGGTTGGCAGTTGATCCAGAAAGTCCTTTTTTTGAGCTGATAAACTTCCGAGTTCCTAGATACCACTATGATCTCTTCATTCCCTATAAACCGGAAAGAAAAGGGGCTTTTCCTGATATCTGCTTTCTCATAGATACCTCAGCCTCTATGGCCAATGATATACAAAGCAAAATTTCTCCCCAGACCCTTTCTTTGGCCAGCGAAATGATGAAGCATCGTTTCTATTTTGGAGAGGGTAATTATTCCTGGAGCAATAAGAGTAAGTATCATCACGTCGTGCTCGGCTTTACTGGAGCCTTAAAGTGGCTTAGATCCTGCGGGATAGCTCCTTACATTGAGTACAATTTGATAACTTTTTCCAGGAATACTCTGGCCACGGGATGGAAAAATTACCAGGAGATAGATGATTGTAGAAGATTGGCCTATCTTCCTGAGTTTAATACTACCCTTCTGGAGGCCGAGGTATTAGGTGAGGAGCTTCTTAACCGGCCTTTCTTGGTTATGATTATCCTCACCGATGGGGAAATATTCAACTGGAATGAATCCACCAAAGGATATGCTCCTCACCGCTTAAGAAATCTGGTAAAGCCCATGAAGCCGGTGAGCCTTATTATGAAAGAGATTGTGGAAAAGAATATGGTTTCGCACATTCAAATCAGTGAGGGGGATTTTAAACCCCGAATTTCTGATCTGACCTGCCGCGACCTACAAAAATGGGGAGCAGAGATTCACCGAATAAACGACATTGCCAGCCTAGAGACCCTCATGATAAATCTCACTCAAAAGGCCATGGCCCCTTATCTTTGAAAAATACTGTTCCACTTCTTATTACCCCTTTTGATAATACACGTTCCCTGAACCGCCAATCCGAATCTGAATTTGTATCTAAGCCATCTGGATACCTTGTCCAGTAGCGATTATCATCGTCTGTATCGCTTGCCACCAGTGTCCTGTCCACTTCTATGCCTTCTGCATCCTTTAGTATAATCAACTCATCTTCGTTATCTAACCATTGTTTGGAGTGAATATAAGTCCAATAACCTTTGGGGGGCATTATAGTGCCTTGAGGTATCCTAACAGTCACTGTTTTTCCGTGTGTAGTCTCCAAAGCCCACAAGTATCTAAGTTATCACTATTTTACTGGAAATTAAGGAGTCGTCAAATTGTTACGTTGTTGTTTCTGAAGTTGGATATTTTCTAAGGCAGGAAAGAATTTTACAAAACTTGGGAATTGAGTTAAAATGTAGACATTAACGGGAAATCTAATTTTAATCTAAAATTCTTATGGCTTAAGAGTAAAGAATCATTTTGAAGCGTGGAACTTCGTCCTGAAAGTTAAAGGACTCAAGTTAAGCTTTAATAAGAGAAGACACAAAGTGGAATTAAACGGTAAAATTGCCTTAGTTACTGGATCAGCAAGAGGGATTGGCAAAGCTATCGCCCTGAAGTTTGCCCAGGAAGGAGCCAGGGTGGCCCTAAATGATATTAATGACGAAAGTCTGAAAGGGGCGACAAGAGAAATCCAAAAGGTTAGTAGAGAAAAGATAGTTTACAAGAAGGCCGATGTAAGCAAAAGTGAAGAGGTTGAAGAGCTGACCCAGTACGTAGTGGAAAAATTAGGGGTAATAGATATTCTCGTTAACAACGCTGCCATATCCAGAATTATCTCCCTTCTGGATACCAGTGAAAAGCTATGGGATAGGATAATGGAGGTTAATCTCAAAGGTGCCTTTCTCTGCTGCAAAGCTGTAATCCCCGGGATGATAAAAAAGGGGGGAGGTAAGATCATCAATATGAGTTCTCAGTCTGGCAAAAGGGGAAGCACATGGCATGCTGCCTATTGTGTCTCCAAGTTTGGAATTATCGGCCTTACTCAGAGTCTGGCTCTAGAGCTTGCTCCCTACAAGATCAACGTCAATGCCGTTTGTCCGGGGGTAGTATTCACTCCTCTCTGGGAGGAACAGGCATCTAATCATGCCAGAAGAAGAGGAATAGACAAAAAACAGGTCAAGGAGGATCTGGTTAAAAAGATTCCTCTGGGTAGACTGGGCACCCCTGAAGAGGTAGCTAATCTAGTCTTATTTCTGGCCTCTTCCCGTTCCGATTACATGACCGGCCAGGCCGTAAACCTCAGTGGAGGGTCGATTTTGTATTAGCTAAAAAGGTAAATAATATGGCAGATTACTTAGTGGGTACTGATGTAGGAACAGGAGGGACAAAATCAGTGGTAATGGATGGAGAAGGGGCCATCTTGGGAAGTCACTATGTTGAGTACCCTCTTATTATCCCCAGACCAGGTTGGGCTGAACATAATCCTGGGTGGTACTGGAATGCTGTGGCTGAGACCATAAAGGCCTCCATTAAAGAGTCCAGGGTTAGTCCCCAACATATTCGGGGAGTTAGCATAAGTGCTCTTTCTCCAGCCTGCATACTGGTAGACAGGAATCTAA
>NJBP01000039.1 GCA_005223085.1 Candidatus Aerophobetes bacterium Ae_b3b
GAAGCTAGCCTGTAAAGAGCTTAGGATTAATAAAATCGGCTCTTTTAAGCTGTTTCTTTCCCGTCCTATTGAAGGAGAAATAAAAACTGTAACTATTCGTAAAACTCTTTCTGGGAGATGGTATGTAACTTTCTCCTGTGATAATGTTTTTTCTAAACCACTTCCTAAAACTGGTAAATTCATTGGAATTGATGTTGGCTGCCTCTCTTTTTTAACTACTTCCACTGGTGAGAAGATTAACAATCCCAGATTTTTTCAAAGAGCACAAAATATTTTAACTAAAAGACAAAGAGCAGTTTCCCATAGGAAAAAGGGTTCTAAACGACGAACCAAAGCGAAAATATTGCTTGCAAAGGCTCACGAGAAAGTCTTTAACCAAAGAAGAGATTTCCATTTTAAAATTGCTAGAAAAATTCTTTTGGCGTATGATACTATCTATATCGAGAATATGAATCATTTTAAAAGCTATAGGGTACTTAATCGGTCTATGAGAGATGTGGCCTGGTTTAATTTCTTTAACATTCTTCTTTTTAAAGCGGAAGAAGCTGGAAAAGAAGTTGTTAAAGTGCCTGCCAAGAATACATCGCAGAAATGTTCTAATTGCCAAAAACTCGTTCCCAAGGAATTGTCTTGTCGTATCCATAATTGTCCTTTCTGTGGCCTCTCTATAGATCGAGATATTAATGCCGCCCGCAATATTCTAAGGCTCGGGCAGAGCCTTCAGGGAGCAGGAGCATTGGTTCCTGCGATGAACTGAGAATCCTCTCGGACTTTAGTCCTGGGGAGTGTCAAAGGTTTACGGATCTCGCAGGATGAAAAGAGAGGTGAGGCAAGATTGGTTAAGGTAATGCTTAAAGGTTTGAAGAAATACTTTGGCAGAGTGAAGGCTGTTGATGATGTAGACCTGGAGATCGAGGCCGGTGAGTTCCTGGTATTGCTTGGTCCTTCTGGCTGCGGCAAGACGACGTTGTTGCGCTGCGTGTCGGGCTTGGAGAGAGTTACTGCTGGCAAGGTACTTTTCGATGATGATGATATGACCTACCTTTCACCAAAGGAGAGGAACATATCAATGGTCTTTCAAAACTATGCAGTGTGGCCACACATGACCGTGCATAATAATATCGCTTTTCCTTTGAGGATTAAAAAATACTCCCGACATGAGATAGAGAAACGAGTCCTCTGGGCAGCTAAACTCTTAGGGATAGATAACCTCCTGGAGCGTTATCCGGCACAGCTTTCCGGTGGACAAAGACAACGAGTGGCAGTGGCAAGGGCGATTGTGATGGAGCCAAGGGTATTGTTGATGGACGAGCCGTTATCCAATCTCGATGCTCTCTTGCGTGTAAGAATGCGCAGCGAGGTAAAAAAATTACAGCGGAATCTTGAAGTTACCACCATTTATGTCACCCATGATCAGGTAGAAGCGATGACCATGGGTGACCGGATCGCTGTGTTAGAACAAGGTAAGCTTCAACAGTTGGGCAGCTCTAGCAATATCTATCACAATCCGGTTAATATGTTCGTAGCAGGATTCATCGGTTCACCACAGATGAATTTCATTGAGGTTGAGATCGCAAGGGAGAACAAAAGATTATACTTAAGAACAAAAGGTTTGATAATACCTTTATTGGATGAATTCAAGGCTAAAGTTTCCAAGCTTTCAGACAAGAGAAATTATGTCCTGGGCATAAGGCCGGAGCATATTTACGTGGCTGGTCGAGCGCCAACCCATAAAGTAGCACCAACAAAGGGCAAAGTCTACTTTCTGGAGCTGTTGAGGTCAGACACTGTCGTCCATCTGGAAAAAGAGTTCGGGTTTCTTGTCGTTAAGGCATCAGGGGATTTAAAAGTAGAGGAGGATAGGGAGCTCGAGATCCTATTCGATCTGACCAGAATTCATCTGTTTGATAAAGATACAGGTAAGGCAATATTATGAAGTCAGGTGGAAGGATAGTTTTACTTTAGCCCATGAAAAAAAGAAGTCTGCAAAGTATGGTCTGTTTTCCTTTTAAGGCCGAGAATGCTCAGGTTTTCCTCAAGAATATAAAGGAGGCTTTGGCTCATCCCAGAGTAGGAGAAGTTCTGGGTGTGGGTTACGAGAAAAATAACTGCTTTGAAGAGATAGAGGCTAAGCTCTCCGGGGTTGAAAGGAAGGGGAAGAAAATTCACCTCATGGTGCAGAAAAGATGGGGAAAGAAGCGTCCTGGTAAGGGAGATGGTATGAATACAGCTCTGGACTACTTTGTTAATCACACATCTTTCGATAGAATTCATTTTTACGATGCTGACATTGTCACCTTTAGCCGTCAATGGATTGAGAAAGGGGAGAAAAGACTTGAGGAGGATTATCAGGTAGTAAGATTTTTCTTTCCCAAGGTCTCCACTGATGGTATGATCACCTGGAATATCACTAGATGTGGCTTGGCTTATAACTGGCCCCATACTATTCTTCCCCTTATTGAACAGCCTCTGGGAGGAGAACTTATCCTTAAAAGGGAGATGGCCGAAAGGTTAATTAAAGACCCCTGGGTAATGAACTATAGTGACTGGGGTATAGATACTGCCTATGCGCTGGCCTTCGCAAAATATCAAGCTCCCCTCTACGAAGCTTACATTCAGGAGGGGAAACTTCATAAGCTCTACGGCAGGCTTAGCGATCTTTATACCATGCTCGTAGAGTGCTTTGTCGTTATTAAGGAAAGTTCGGCAATGCCAATAAATACCGAAAGTACTCTTTATAAGAAGGATACGGTGGAAAAGATTCCTTCCTCTATCCAGGAAAAAACAGCCTTTGATGTCAAGGAGACCATTCCTTTACTAACGGTGAATTGGACCGAGGAGGAGATGGAGCTACTTAATTTTTTTCCTTCAAAGATAAAAGAAGGAATGAGGTCATGCCGAAATAACCTTGACCTTCATTTTATGGGTCCTCAGGCCTGGTATGAAGTATATGAAGTTTTACTAGAAAAATTCGACCAAAATAAAAAAGCCTGGCGAGACCTCTTATTTCGTTTGTGGATAGCCAGAGTTCTCAATCACACATTCTACTATGCATCCAAAGGTTATGAGTACACTATGAAAAGTCTGGAAGATATGGTCGGTTATTTTGTCCAGAGAAGGCTCAAGGAGGGCTAAGAGATGGAAAATGAAAGTAGTTTAGCAGAAGAGGCAAGGGATCAGATTGAAGAGATGGGGAAAGCGGACATTCTGGTGGGGATACCCAGTTTTAATAATGAAAAATCTATTGAACATGTAGTGAGAGCAGTTCAGTATGGTTTGGCTAAATACTTTCCTAAATTTAGATCGGTGGTCATGAACTCCGATGGTGGTTCAACCGATAAAACCAGGGAAATCGTTAAGGAGACCAGTATTTACCCTGATTTACATACCATTCTCATTGAACATCCAGTTCGACCAGCGAGGAGTCTTTCCACTCCCTATCATGGTATTCCCGGAAAAGGAAGTGCTTTCAAGGCTATCTTCGAAACAGCAAAGTTGCTGAAGGTAAGAGCCTGTGTGGTGGTCGATTCTGATGTAAGAAGCATTAATCCTGAATGGATTGAGCTTTTGGCCGGTCCGATCGTGATAAAAGGTTATGATTATGTTTCTCCGCTTTACCTTCGTCATAAATACGATGCTACCATTACCAATTCCATTGTCTACCCTTTAACCAGAGCCCTTACTGGTTTAAGGGTGCGTCAACCCATAGGGGGAGATTTTGGATTCTCGGGCAAACTAGTTAAATCCTTCTTGGACAAGGATGTTTGGGGAACGGATGTGGCCCGTTATGGTATAGATATCTGGATGACTGCTACCGCTATAAACGAGGGCTACAAGGTGTGTCAATCTTTCTTGGGAGCCAAAATACATGATGCCAAGGATCCCGGGAAAGATCTCGCTCCCATGTTTAAACAAGTCGTGGGCACTCTTTTTCACCTCATGTGTGATTATGAAAATCACTGGAAGCAGATCACCCGTGCAAAGCCCCCCGCTGTTTACGGTTTCCGTTCGGAAGCTTCGCCTGAGCCGGTAGCGCTAAACCGTAAGCTTTTGGTAGATAAATTTAGAAAAGGATTAATGGAGAATCGTGATTATTGGCTTACTTTTCTTCCACGCGAAAGGATAAGACAGCTAGAAAAAGTAGCCAGGCTTCCCTTCGATGGATTTAGTCTTTCTCAGACGCTTTGGATAAAAACGGTCTATGACTTTGCCGTTGCCTATCGTCAAAGAAAAGCTGCTCCACTTGAGGTGAGGGATCAACTCCTCGAGTCTCTGGTGCCTATTTATTTTGGAAGGACAGCTTCCTTTGCTATTGAGACCAGAGATATGCCGACCTACGAGGCCGAAGAGGTAATTGAACGCTTATGTGATAAGTTTGAAAAATTAAAGCCTTACCTCCTCCAGCGATGGGACTCTATTGTAAATAATGAGGGATAGTCTGATCTCTAAATGGTCTTTTCTTCTATCTGCCGGCAAATACTTCCTGCGGCCAGAAAAATACTTATCAAAGCGGTGAAGAAGGAGATAGAGGCAAGACCTAGAAATAGCCAAAACGGCTCCCATTTTACCTGGGAGCTTTATAACTAATGCCAGTCCATCCCAGTTTGGTTTGGAGCATTCTGAAGAAAAACTTCTCTTTTAATCTTATTAAAGTAGCCTGAGAGGAAGCCTTTTTTACTCTAATTATATCCTCTTCCTTTAGATCATAGACAACCTGACCATCTATGGTAAGCAGGGTTTTACCGGAAGAAGGCTCCACAATGACATCTATCTCGTCCGTTTCCGGGATGACCAAAGGTCTCACCGCCAGGGTATGGGCACAGATAGGGGAGAGGATTACTACCCCCAGATTGGGATGCACTACCGGGCCACCAGTGGAAAGAGAGTAAGCCGTGGAACCGGTGGGAGTGGAAATAACCAATCCATCAGCCGAGTAAGTGGTAATGAATTCCCCGCCCACAAAGGTCTTAAGATTTATAATGCGAGGAATTCCCCTTTTACTGATCACTACATCATTTAAAGCAAGACAGGTTTCTATTTTTTTTTTATTTCGGATGAGATTTGCCTCCAACATGAGGCGTTTTTCGGTTCGATAATCGTCGGCTAGGATCTTATTCAGACCCTGCCGATATCGAGAAATGGGAATTTCAGTAAGGAAGCCTAATCCCCCAAAATTGATGCCCAGAAGGGGGACCTCATAAGGGGCAAAATCCCGGGCTGCTCGGCAAAGAGTTCCATCCCCCCCCAGACTGATAACAAGATCTGAGATTTCACCTATCTCACTTTTGTCTGCTACTAGATCATGCCGATGGATCCTGTTCCCTAACCAATTAGTTACCAGGACCCGATTTTCTTTTTTCTCTAGCCACTGGATCACACCCCGGGCATACTGGACTGCACCTTCCTTCTCTCTATTTACAATTATTCCCATGGTTTTAGACATTCTTCTTTCCTCTTACATCCAGAGCAAAGCCATGAAAAATCCTACTATTCCCCCCACTAGAACCTCAATGGGGCTGTGACCCATGCTTTCCTTTAGTTTGAGTTTTGTGTTGGCTTGGTAGGCCAGATGGTGAATCAATTCATTCAAAAATTCTGCTTGTTTTCCCACTTCTCTACGCACGCCAATTGCCTCATACATTGTAACCAGAGCTAGAACTAAAACGATGATGAAAATGGTGGATCCAACCCCCTGCTTTATTCCTACACCTGTGAGCAAGGCTACCACGGCCGCAGCATGAGAGGAGGGCATCCCCCCTGGTTCTATAAAGCGGCGCAATTTTAGTTTTTTCTCTTCCATGGCTGAGACTACCACTTTTAGTGCCTGGGTCAGAATCCAGGCCCAAAAAACAGCCATGAGCAAAGGGTGGTTAAGAATAAAGTAAAGAATTTTCAGCATCGATTCACCTGAAAATTTTTGGGTTTTTCTTTGGGGTTCGTTTTGTGGTATTTTGTGAAATCTTTTGGCTCATTGCCTTAATTTTCCTCATTTCGGAAAAGAGAATCTGATGATGATGGTTTTTTTGGACTCTCAGTTTTTCGACTTTTTTCGCGTTCTCCCGTGATTCTTTCTTTTGCCCAATCTTTTAGTCTAAATTTCTCTCCTTCCTTTATTAAAACCTGAATCTTTTTCTTTACCTCGTCCAACCTTTTTTCACAAAAGCCGATTAATTTCATTCCCTCTTCAAATTTCGCCAGAGCTCCATCCAGGGAAAGATTACCCTGTTCCAGCTCTTCAGTAATTTTTTCCAGTCGCTCCATTGCTTCCTCAAACTTCACTTTTATCCTCCCTCTGATAAACCCGAGAGTATAGTGTCCCCCTATGTAGTTTTGTCCTCATCTTTGCCCCTTTCTTAACCTGCTTGGAGGCCGTAATTATCTCTCCCTTAGGATAGCTAAAGCAAATACTATAGCCTCTCTTCAGAATAGATAAAGGAGAAAGGTCCCTGAGTCGATCTTTCCCGAAAGATAGCTTCTCTTTTTCTTTTTCTATTCTCATCTTTCCCAGGCCCTCTAATTTGTCTCGCAGTCTATCTAGTTTCTCCCTCGAAAGATTTATCATTTGCAAGGGAGACGATTGCCTTAGACCGTGGGCAAGACTTGAAAGTCCATTTCTTGCTAGCTCCTGCTTCTGAACAATGCAGGAACCTATCCTTCTTTCAAAGTCATCTATTTCCTGCCTAAGATCCTCTATTCTCCGGTAAGGTTGTCGGAAGGCAGGAGAACTCTTTATTTTATCGAGATCGCCATGAGCAATATCTAGATAGTTATTTATGAGATAACAGACTCTCTGCTGCTGCCCTCTTAACGACTCCAGGAGGTCTTTCTTTTTTGGAATTATGAGTTCGGCGGCTGCTGAGGGGGTGGGAGCTCTCTTATCGGCTACAAAGTCGGAGATAGTTACATCTATTTCATGTCCTACGGCAGATACGATAGGGATGCGAGAATCGTAAATGGCCTCGGCGACTATCCGCTCATTAAAACTAAAAAGATCCTCGAAAGACCCCCCACCTCTTCCTACGATTATTACATCAACTTCACCATAATCATTTAGATCCCTAATAGCTTGGGCAATGGCTTGCGGAGCTTCTTTTCCCTGAACCCGGCAGGGAGAAAGAACAATCTCCATATTAGGAAAACGTCCATCCAGAACAGTAAGGATATCTCTGATAGCTGCTCCCTCAGGGGAAGTAACCACTCCTATCCTCTGGGGAAGATAGGGCAGGGGAACTTTGTGTTCGGGTTCAAAGTACCCCTGACGCTTTAGTTCTTCTTTTAACTGCTCAAATCTAAGATAAAGAACGCCTTCCCCTAGAGGATGAATCTCCTGGACGTAGAGCTGATACTTACCTTGAGGTTTATAGACTCGCATGCTTCCCTGAGCTACGACTTCCAGTCCATTCTTAAGGGCAAATTTTAGAGTATCAGCCCTATCCTGAAACATAATGCAGGAAAGAAGGCCCTCTTCATCTTTGAGGGCAAAGTATAGATGTCGGGAAGGTGCCTTAAAATTTGAAATCTCACCCCTCACCCAGATGTCTTGCAGGATCTCATCACCCTCCACCAGCCTCTTTATATACCTGGTAATCTCACCTACCGTGTAGATATGCACTGACATTTTTTGTCCCTGAACCTGAATTCTGTCCTCGTTGGATAACTGTAAAATAGCAAATCCTCCTTCATTGTCAAATTTAATGGCCAGCAGTCTCAAAAAATCTTCGATTCCGAGTGCGGGTTGACAAGAATTTTAAAATGATTATGCTATATAATAGAATTAAGTTCTATATCATAGAAGAGAAAGACTCGTTATATAAGGAAGGACCTGCGTAACCTGAGGTTGGTAGTGAAGCCAGGTCTTTTTCTTAGACGAGAAGCTAAAAATAAGGCCAGGAGGGAGGTGATAAAGTAAGTAGGCCTGAGCTGGGGGGAAAGAAAGCTTTCAAAAAGAAAGGCGTTAAATAATTAAGTCTCTTTTTAGAAGCTTTCCCAGAAAATTTAACCAGGTCGATGAAGACACAGATCGACTAAAACAAGATTGATGATGAGGAGGTAAAAGAATGGTAGGTAAAAAATGCTCGAAGGGGTTAATGGGAGTTTTAGCTGGATCAGTGATTATGATGGGGATTGTTTCCGGTGCCTTTGCGGTGGAAGTGAGTGTTCCCAAGGGTTTCAAGTTCGGAACTTACACCCAGCAGCCGTGGGCCGGTAAGACTATTCATGTGGCTATGGTTGCAGAGCCTCGCTGTGATGCACTGAAAAAGCTGGCTCCCGAATTTGAGAAGCTGACCGGAATAAAGATTGTCTTTGATATTCTCGCCTACCCGACTCTACAGGAAAAGCAGATGGTGGCTCTTACTCAGGGTACCGGGGTCTATGATATAGTTCATGTTGATTGTGTGTGGGTTGGTCAGTATGCAGGTGAAGGATGGACAATCCCGCTGGAGGAATTTATTCTGCGCACAGATCATAATACCCTGGCTCTAGATGATTTTATCCCGGCGGTCGTATCAGAACAGGGAATGTGGGAAGATAGAATCTTTGGATTTCCATTTATTAATGCGGCATTTGGACTGCACTATCGAACCGACATTTTTGATAAATATGGGATAGAAGTTCCTCAGACCTGGAAAGAGTTAAGGGAGACGGCTGAAAAACTTAATTTGAAGGAACCAGGAGTTTCCGGTATTACCTTTATGGGCAGAAGAGGGGTTCAACTCCAGTGCAGCTATGACAATATGCTCTGGTCCTTTGGCGGAGACTGGTATGATGAAAACTACCGCCCCACCATAAACAGCCCGGCTGCAGTGGATGCGCTAGAGTACTTCAAATCTCTTATTCCTTTCGCCCCTGCCGGAGTATTGACTTATGATTGGGATGAAACAGCTCGTTCCTTTGCCCAGGGGAAGGCAGCTATGGATCTTCAGTGGCATAATGCTGCCCCTACGGCCTCCGATCCTTCGAAATCGAAAATCGTGGGTAAGTTTGATTTTGCCGTGATTCCTGGAAAACTACAACCCGACGGGAGTATCAAAAGAACTCCTACCTTCGGGGGTTGGAGTCTGGAGATTCCTAAAGATTCCAAAAATAAGGAAGCTGCCTGGGAGTTTATGGTTTGGGCCACTTCACCAGAAATACAACCAAGACTGGCTTATGGTCAACCCGGGGATCGTTTCTCTTCCTTAGCAGACCCGAAATTACAGGAAAAATATGTTGGGTACCAAACACTGTTGGTTTCCCTCCCCATAGCTAAAGGTCGTCCCCGGATTGCTGCTTATTCGGAACTTGCAGATGCCTTAGAGGTAGGTCTATCTGAGGGTATGACTGGAGCTAAGAGCGCTAAAAAAGCGCTAGATGACGCGAACAACAAATTTGAGTTTATTCTCAAAAAGTGGGGGTATTTGAAGTAGTTTAAACTGGGGGGCTGAGCAGATTGCTTGGCCCCCCGAAAAGGGAAAAATAAGTGGAACTGGGCCAGAGAGTGTGGCTTTTTTTTTGTTTGTTAAAACGTAAGTATATGTGGCTTTTTTTTCTTGCTCCTACAGTTGCAGTCCTTATCAGTATAGTTATATTTCCTCTCGTTTTTTCTCTCAGTCTCAGTTTTCACGACTGGAATATTATCAGAGCTGGGGGATGGAGCTGGACCGGGATTGGCAACTACCGGACAATTCTTTTTCAGGACTCCTACTTTCGTTCTTCCTTTAAGGTTACCCTTCTCTATTTAGCTGGTACTGTTCCTTTACAGTTTGGTTTGGGTCTTGTAGTTGCGCTTATACTGCATCGGATTACCAAAAAAATTATTGGATTTTTGCGAACCGCCTTAATTATTCCTACTACTATGACTCCGGTCGTAGTTGGAATGATATGGAGACTGATGTACAACCCGGATTTAGGTATGCTCAATTATTTTCTCACCTTGTTTCGTTTCCCCCCCGTTAACTGGACCGGCATGCCAGGGACAGCTCTTCCCTCAGTAATGATGGCTGATATCTGGGAGTGGACCCCTTTTATGGCCTTGATACTGCTGGCCGGACTTCAATCTTTACCCCAGGAACCCTTTGAGGCCGGTCTTGTTGACGGAGCATCACCCTGGCAGACATTTCGTTATATTACCTTACCTCTTTTAAGTCCGGTCATGCTGGTGGCACTTCTTATTAGACTGATGGATTCTTTTAAGACTTTCGATTTGATCTTTGTTCTTACCCAGGGAGGGCCGGGTATGAGCACTGAAATATTGAATTACTATACCTATCGCTATGGTTTCAAATTCTTTCACCTAGGATATGCCTCAGCTTTGTCGTGGCTATTGCTGGTAGTTGTGACCATAATCTCCATAATTTTAATCAGAATACTCCACTCCAGGGGAATATATGCCGAGAGAGCATAATGAATGAAGTTGTTAGAGCAAAAGTAAAAAAGATAATTTTTCTGCTAATAGCGGCAGTTATCTTTGGTGTAATTCTTTTTCCTCCTGTGGTTTTATTCTTAACCTCTATTAAAACCGAATTAGATGCTCTTAGTTTTCCTCCCAAGTGGATCTTTAAGCCCACGCTGGAAAATTATACGGAGATATTTGAATTCTCTCCTTTTGCCAGGTATCTACTAAACAGCTTCATAGTTGCTTCCCTAAACACAGGAGTGGTTCTTGTTCTGGGTTCCTTCGCTGCCTACAGTTTAGCCCGATTTAGGTTTAAGGGAGCCGATGATATTGCTTTCTGGATACTTTCCGTAAGAATGATGCCTCCCGTAGCTGCCATTATTCCTATTTATATTATCATGAGAAATCTACGCTTGCTGGATACTCCCTGGAGTTTAGTGATAACTTACCTCACCTTTAATCTACCTTTTGCAGTCTGGATGATGAGAAGTTTTTTTCGGGAGATTCCCCGGGAAATTGAAGAGAGTGCTCTGGTAGATGGATGCTCCATCTTTCGTTCTTTTCGGAGTATAGCCCTACCTCTGGCGGCTCCAGGATTAGCAGCAACAGGAATACTTACTTTTATTTTTTCCTGGAATGAGTTTTTATTTGCCTTAATTCTCACCGGGAGCAAAGCGGTAACTTTACCGGTGGGTATCACTGGTTATATGAAGGAAACCGGTATTAATTGGGGTTATATGACTGCAGGTGGAGCACTTGCCCTGATTCCGGTAATAGTATTTACAATTTTGGCCCAGAAGCATTTAGTAAAGGGTCTAACTATGGGGGCTCTAAAATAGCTTATTTCAAACGATTTTAGATAAAAAGGGGGAGGAAACTCATATGAAACTAGGGCGTAAATCGGCAGTTATTACCGGTGGCGCTATGGGGATAGGGAAGGCTATTGCTCAGCTATTTTCCAGTGAAGGTTGTCGGGTGGTTATAGCGGATGTCAATGAGGAGAAAGGAGCTGAAAGTCGAGAGGAGATCGAAGAGCGGGGAGGAAGTAGTCTATTTATTAGATGTGATGTTGCCAGAGCTGATGAGGTAAGAAATATGGTTCAAAAGGCGGTTTCCGTTTATGGCAGCATTAACATTCTGGTGAATAATGCGGGAATCTGGAGACCGGGAAGGGTCACCGATCTTACGGAGGAAACCTGGGATCAGGTGTTAAATACAAATTTGAAGGGGAACTTTCTTGTCTCAAAGGAGATTATTCCCCATATGCAGAAAGACGGAGGGGGTTCAATAATAAATGTAGCCTCGGTGGCTGGATTAGTGGGTTCCAGAGAAGCATCTGCTTACAATGCCTCCAAGGGGGGTATTGTCAATTTAACCCGAGCTATGGCCTTAGATTTTGCCAAAGATAATATCAGAGTTAATTGTATCTGCCCTGGATTAATAGAGTCTGCGCAGGGAGATATGGTAGTTGCTCATTATGCGCCTGGTAAAGATCCTAAAACTGCTATGACATCCTGGCAACCTATAGCTCGAATTGGGATTCCGCAGGATGTTGCAAAAGCTGCTCTTTACCTTGCTTCTGATGAGTCCTCTTTCGCTACAGGATCGATTTTTGTAATAGATGGGGGATTAACGGCTGAATAAGGATACTTTTATCTTCCGCTACTGCTAAAATTTTTGGCAAAGGTATGGGGTGAAAATTGCAGCTAAATATTCGTGATTTTGCCAAGATGATAGAATTCAGTCTGGTAAGACCTGATGCAACAGAGAAGGATATAGAGCGGTTTTGTCACATTGTCAAGGAAAATAATTTTGCAACTGCCTGCGTTAATCCGGTAAATGTATCCCTTACAGCAGAGCTTCTTAAGGGAACAAATATAGATATATCAGCCTCTATTGGCTTCCCCTTTGGTTCCCACATTCCGGAGGTAAAGGCCCTTGAGGCTAAACGGGCCATCGAGATGGGAGCAACTCAGATAGACATGGTAATAAACATAGGTGCCTTAAAATCGGGAAAAAATGAAATGGTGTTTAAGGACATAAAGGCAGTAGTGGATGTATCAGGTAATGCTCCGGTGAAAGTGATTCTGGAAAATGGGTTCTTAAATGATGAGGAAAAAGTAAGAGGATGCAGAATGGCTAGAGATGCAGGGGCGAGTTTTGTAAAAACATCAACAGGAGTTGAAAGTAAATATCTTCTCCAGAGAGGCTCTGAGTCTGTGGGAGCAAAAGTTAAAGATATTAAACTTATGAAGAAGGTAGCAGGAGAGAAAATGAGGGTTAAAGCATCAGGAAGGATATACACCCTTGATTTTGCCCTGGAGCTTATAAAGGCAGGGGCAGACAGAGTGGGAACCAGCAAGGGGCCTCAATTGATTCGGGAATTTAAAGAGAGATTTCGAGACTCTATTCAGAGATAGATGGGAGTTTTTGAGGGAAGAACAAGTTGAAAGATAAGTTTTTTATCATAGGGGCCGATGTTGGTACTACTTCTGCCAAGGTTATAGTTTTTGAGGAAGAAGGAAATCCAGTGGCTGAGGGGAGAGCCTCCTATCCTCTTCTTCGGCCTCAAACTGGCTGGGTTGAGCAGAAAGCAGAGTGGTGGTGGCAAGCCTTCCAGACAGCTACAAAAGAAGCTTTAAAGCAAGGGAAGATCAATAAAAACAAAATTGTGGCTATAGGCATCACTCACCAGAGAATCACCACTGTACCAGTGGATGAGACGATGGAACCTGTTCGCAATGCCATTCTCTGGAATGATATGAGATGCACGAAACAAAATGAGTGGGCGAGAGAAAAAATAGGAGTAAAGAGGATCTACTCCCGTACGGGAAACTTCCCCAGTATCTGGACAGTTTACAAAGCCATGTGGCTCAAGAAGAATGAACCGGAGACCTACAGAAAAACTTATAAGTTCCTTCTTGTTCAGGATTACATAATCTATAAACTAACAGGAAGATTAGTTACTACCTCAAGTTCTGCCATCCAGACTGGCTGCTTGGATGTGACCTCTCCTACCAAGTGGGCTGAGGATATTCTTGATCTTTTTGACATTCCGGCTAGTCTCTGGGTAGACGGGATCCTTCCCGGAGGGGAGCTGGTGGGAAAGATCACCAAAAGGTCATCAAGCCTTACAGGTCTTCCGCAGGGACTGCCCGTAGTGACCACCGCGGGGGATCAGCCCTGTGGAACATTAGGAGCTGGAGTTAACCAACAGGGGATGCTGGCTATAAATGGAGGAACCTCCTGTTCCTTGGAGGTTTATGTGAAGGAACTTAAACTGGATCCCTATTTAAACTACTTTATAGAGATCAGCCCCACTGGGGACTACCTTCTGGAGGATTCCATATGGAGTGGAGGCTCGGCTCTCATGAGCTGGTTTAAAGATAATTTTGCCAGAGAAGAGGTCAAAGAGGCTCAAAAAGAAGGAGAACATCTCTGGGATAAACTCTACAATCTGGCTACCCAAGCTCCTCCCGGTAACAAAGGACTCATGTTAATTCCCTATTATTCTGGTGCATCCTCTCCCTACAGGGATCTCATGGCAAGAGGGGTTATCTTCGGATTTCTTCTGGATCACGGCAAATCTCATCTCGTAAGAGCCATTCTGGAAGGACTTGCCTTCGAATCACGCCGTAAAAAAGAATTCATGGAAAAAGGTTCCGGGATTCCCATTACTAGGGTGAGAATGTACGGGGGATCAGCCAAAAGTCCTGTCTGGAATCAGATATTTGCCGATGTGTTAGGCGTTGAGGTCTGTACTTTGAAGACTCCGGAGACTACTGCTCTGGGAGCCGCAATATGCGCAGCCATCGGAGGCAAGGTATATTCTAGTTTTCAGGAAGCAGTGAAGAAAATGGTTCATGTAGACCGAACTTTTTTACCGGATTTTGGGAAAAGAGAGATCTACGATAACCTTTATTCTCAGGTCTATAGCAAGTTCTATGATCGGGTGCAGGATCTCGTCCATACTGCCTCCGAAATAATCGAACAGCATAAAAAATAGACAAATTTGGAGGATTAAATTAAAATATGTGATGAGACCTGTAGGAATCTGGTAGAAAGTGAGAAGCGACTTGTCTAAAAAAGAACCTACTTATCCTCTGAAGGCCTTGGATAAATCTTTAGCAATTCTTGAGATTTTGTCCCGGGAGAACTCTCCTTTGAGTATAGCTCAGCTTAGTGAGAGATTAGGCATCTATCCCAGTACCATCCACCGTATTCTGGACACTTTAAGATATTGGGGGTATGTAGAGCAGGACCCTGTCACCCAGAGGTACCAACTGGGTTTAAAGGTACTAGAATTGAGTACGGCTAAACTTCAGGGAATGGAGCTAGTAAAAGAGGCGGCTTCTTACCTTAAACAGCTACGGGAGCAGTCAAATGAGACTGTTCATTTGGCCGTCTTAGACGAGGGAGAGGTTCTTTATCTTGATAAGGAGGAATCGCCTCAGAGCATAAGGATGGTTTCTCAGGTGGGTAGACGTCTTCCTGCTCATTGCACCGGTCTAGGTAAGGTTCTCTTAGCTAACCTTGACGAAGAAGAACAAGAAAAGATTATAGAAGAAAAAGGACTTCCCCGTTTCACTGAAAGTACTATAACTGATAAAAAAAAGTTAAGAGAAGAACTGAGCAAAGCTAGACACCAGGGTTTTGCCGAGGATAGGGAAGAACACGAGCAAGATGTCCATTGTTTAGCTGCTCCTATAAAAGACCATAGCGGCAAAGTGATAGCGGCTATCAGTGTCTCCCTTCCTTCTTTCCGTATGAATGCTAGCAAAAGGAGGAAGTTAAAGGAGACTCTAATCCAAATGGGTGAGAATATTTCCAAAAGATTGGGGTATAATAGGACTCGAGGAACTACTTCTATGTATTAGGGGGAAAACATTGAATGAGAACAAGTTAAAAAGGCTTATCAAAGAGGGAGGAGTGGTGGTGGGGCCATTTATGAAGATAACAGATCCAGCAGTCATGGAAATCGCAGGTTATGCAGGGTTTAACTTCGTAATTATTGATACAGAGCATGGGCCTGTCTCCATAGAGACAGCTCAAAATCTAGTGAGAGCAGCTACTTATGCAGAAATCAGCCCTATCATTAGGGTCAAAAATAATGACCCAGCTACCATTCTAAGGGCATTAGATATTGGGGCAGAGGGTATCGAGGTTCCGCACATTAGTAGTAAAGAAGATGCTGTAAAGGCAGTACGGGCGACGAAGTTTGCTCCTGTTGGTGAACGAGGAGTCTGTCGTTTTGTAAGAGCTGCTCAATATTCTGCCTTAGATCGTTTTAAATATTTTGAAACCGCCAATAAGGAAACCATGGTTATACTCCATATTGAAGGAGTGGAGGGGATAAATAACTTAGAAAGGATATTGTCAGTAAAGGGGGTAGATATTATCTTCATCGGGCCATACGATCTTTCTCAGTCGCTGGAATTACCAGGTCAAGTCAATC
The DNA here is from genome assembly GCA_005223085.1 of Candidatus Aerophobetes bacterium Ae_b3b. GTDB lineage: Bacteria > Aerophobota > Aerophobia > Aerophobales > AE-B3A > AE-B3B. Next base: position 15,831 of record NJBP01000039.1, read on the forward strand.
ATCCGCTAGTAACTGAAAAAATGAACCATGTGATTTCATCTACCAGGAAAAAAGGAGTAGCTGTGGGGACTTTTGTAGATGATGTAGAGACTGCTAGAAAGTGGATTAATCTGGGAGTCCAATATATAGGATTTTCCGTAGATGTAGGGATTTTCTATGAAGCCTGCAAAGACATAGTAGTGAAAATATTTCCAGAAAAAAAATAAGGTAAATGATAGAATGAAGAGTAAAGGGATAATGATTGAAAAACCCGGCCAGCTTAAGATTATGGAAAGTGAAGTAGTAGAACCTCAGAAGGCCCAGGTTCTTTTAAAAGTGAATAACGTTGGTATTTGTGGTTCTGATATTCATCTTTATTATGGAAGTTATACCGGACCTCATAGCTATCCTTTGTATTTCGGCCATGAATGGTCTGGAACAGTTATAAAAAAAGGTAAGAAAGTAAAAAGCCTGAACATAGGTGATACGGTAACAGGAGATTGTTCTATCTACTGCGGGAAATGCCAATATTGCCAGCAAGACAAGAACCTCTGTGAGAATATCCACAAGTTTGGCATAACTATAGGGGGTGCTTCGAGAGAGTATTTCCTGCAAGATGAGAAGTATCTTTATGAGCTGCCTGAAAATTTGCACCCAGGTTTAGCTTCCCTTGCAGAACCAGTGGCTGTTGCTGCTCATGCTCTAGAGAAGTTAGGCGAGATATCAGGCAAAAGAATCCTGGTGTTGGGTGCTGGAACTATTGGTCTTTCTGTTTTGATGGTCTTAAAAAAAATTCATAAGACTAAAAAAGTGGAGCTTTTCGATCTTATAGACTTTAGGCTAAAATTGGCAGAAGGTTCAGGAGCAAGGGTTCCTGACAATTTGGATCTTTTTAAAGGGGAAGTTAAGATCGGCGAAAAATATAAAGATTTCTATTCTGAGTTTGCCTACGATATTGTCATTGAAAGTAGCGGTTCTCCAAAGGCCTTTGACAACGCCTTGAATCTGGTTAAACCTTTAGGGACTATCCTAAATATAGGCTTTATCCCGCCCTCAGAGATAAACTTTAGACTGGTTACTTTAAAAGCGATTAGATTGATAGGGAGTATCGGGGGGACAGGAAATTTCCCCCAGGTTCTTCAATTGTTAAAAGATAATCAAGACTATGCCAGCTCACTTATTACTCATAGATTTCCCTTCCAGGATGCCCAAGAGGCCTTTAAATTAAGTAAGGAGGCTGCTCAGGCTGTTAAAATTCAGTTGTTTTTCGAAGAAGAGTCAGAACCAAATTAAGTCTAGATTTATCTAAAAGACACCCGAAAGATGGAATGCACAAAAATAAATAAGTAGCTAAATTCTCAAAGCCGTGAATGAGGAGAAAGTGGATATTGCAAAAAAAATGAAGGCAGCGGTGTTATTCGGGTACAATGACTTGAGAGTGGTGGAAAAAGAAGTACCAACCCCAGAGCCTGGTGAGGTTTTGATCAAAGTGAAAGCCTGTGCTATTTGTGGTACCGACCCGCACATAATTTCTCAAGGTTGGCCGTCCAACCCACCCTTTGGGGAGTACATTCCGGGGCACGAATTTACCGGTGAGATTGTGAGGGTTGGAGAAACAGTGGACGAGTTTAAAGTGGGAGATAGAGTAGCGGTTGAACCACACAAAGGGTGTGGCCGATGTGTGAACTGTATTAGAGGATTATATACCATCTGTCTAAATTACGGCAATATAGCAAAAGGACATCGGCATTATGGTTTCAGCACTAATGGAGGATACGCTGAATATGCAGTCAACCACATCAACACTCTTCATAGGATACCGGAAAAGCTCTCTTATGAGAATGCAACTCTAATTACTACTGCCGGAACTGTTATGTACGGGATAGAAAGAATTGGGGGGATTAGGCCGGGGGAGACAGTGGTTGTCACCGGTCCAGGGCCGATTGGACTTATGGGAGTGCAGATTGTTAAAGCACTGGGGGCAGGTAGAGTCATTCTCACCGGAACTCGAGAGTCAAGACTGAAAGTAGGTAGAGAGGTTGGTGCTGATGAGACTATCAACATTCGTCAGGATGACCCAGTGAAAAAGATAAACGAGCTTACCCACGAGCTTGGAGCAGATGTAGTGGTTGAGTGTTCAGGGAATCCTCGGGCCTCAGCCCAGGCTATAGATCTCATTAAAAAAGGGGGGAGGATTGCCCTGGTGGGCATCTATCAGGAGCCGGTGAGTCTTAATTTAAATAAAGTTGTTCAATGGAATTTATCCTTAGCTGGCGGAAAAGCTGAAGGGATGTGGAATCTGGAAAGAGCAGTTCCCTTAATGGCAGATGGCAGAATCAAGGCAGGGCCTCTTATAACTCATATTTTTCCTCTGGACAAGATAAACGAAGCAATGGAGACCTTTGTTAAAAGAATAGGAGGGGCGATAAAGGTGGTCATTAAACCTTAAGGAGGAGTAAAGTGTCTGGTCAAAACGAAAAAAGCAAGCTATGGTTGACAACAGAAAATCCCGCTATCTTCTTCGAAAATACCGAAGTAGGCAGACTGAAGAAGAAGATCTGGGATGCATCGGAAGCCGAGATTGATGCGATTCTGGCTGAATATGAGGTACCCTCACTTCCAGAGTTAGGTAAGCCTGGCAGTTACATTCAGACTACAGTTCGTCAGAAACTTATCGAAAACCGGAGCAAGAACGATATCGTTATTATACCTGTGGGATGTACGGAAAACCATGGTCGGCACACCATCTCTGGTCTGGATACCTTCATGGTGACCCAGATTGCTGAGGCACTGCGTAGATATACGGCTAAAAAGGATCGGGCAGTTAATCTTGCCCTGCCCCCTCTCAATTATGGGGCTCATCCTTATCATCACCTGGGAATGCCCGGTACGGTGATTATGCCGGATGAGGTGGTGCGGGAAACTCTCATCTATGTAATGCTTGGGCTATGGAACGATGGCTTTCGCAAACAGATTATAATTAATAACCACGGGCAGCTCTGGGTATTGGAGACAGCTTTACATGAGTTTACTAAAAGATACCAGCTTCCGGGAATCTTCCAGGTGCTGGACTGGCATCGAGGAGTGAGGGAATTCTTTGGTTTAACTGGAAAAGCAGACAGCCATGAGACGCAGTTTGTCCATGCGGATGAGTCGGAGACCTCGGTGGCCCTTTTAATGTTTCCGGAAGGCACGGTTGAAATGAGCCTTGCTCAGGACACTGAAGGAGAAGGATTTCTTCCGGATGGTCATTTTGATAAGTCGGTGGATCCATTTCGTCGACCTCACCGCTGGTCTGAAGGTGAAGGCCACATGGCCATCGAAATAGCCGCAACGCCGGAAGGGACGGTGGGAAAACCAAGCTTAGCCAGTGCCAGAAAGGCGAAGCGGCCTATTGCGGCTATCCTCAGGTACTTGACCTTGGTTATTGATCAGATCCTGGAGGTCTTTCCACCTGGTAAAGTTCCGCCAGTGGGTAAGGTGACCTTGCGGGATGCTTCGGAGATGGAGCCTTATCTGAAAGAGCCTCAGAGTAAGGGTTGGAAATCAGTCTACAGATTGCCAAGGATTGGGTTCTAGCTCGCAAAACAGTTGCAAAACCCCATTTTAAGATCAAGAGAGGATGGATGAGGTTATAATACAAGAGCTTTTTGGAGGAAACGGATGCCTAAAGCGGTGAACATTGGAATTGCCGGGGCGGGCCGTATTGGGCAACGTCACGCAAAAAATTTGCTCACCCAAATCCCGAACGCTCATTTAGTTGCAGTGGCCGATGTTGAGAAAAAGAGAGCTCAGGAATTGGCAGAAAAGTGTGGTAAAATTAAATGGTACGATGACTATGAGAAGATGCTGGAGCAAAAAGATATAGAAGCTGTGATTATCAGTGCGAGCACCAACGTTCACAAGGAAATAATCATTAGTGCCGCAAGCAAGGGCAAGCATATCTTCTGCGAAAAACCAATTGCCCTTACCTTGGAAGAGACAAATGAAGCTCTGGTGGTAGTGCAAGAGGTCGGAGTCTTGATGCAAGTTGGTTTTATGCGCCGATTTGATCCTGCCCTCTTTTCTGCTAAAGAAGAAGTCGATAAAGGATCTATCGGGAAACCTCTTGTCTTCAAAGCAGTAAGCAGGGATCCCGAGGGTCCTCCCCTTGACTACGCGCAAGTAAGTGGGGGTCTTTTTGTGGATAGTGCCATTCACGATATTGATCTTGCCCGGTGGTTTATGGGCAGTGAAGTCGAAAAAGTCTATGCTGAAGGAAGAGTTCTTATCTATCCAGAATATAAAGAGTTTGGGGATGTTGATGTTGCCTTCACCACGTTAACCTTCAAAAATGGTGGCCTCGGCAGCATTGAAAATTCTCGTAGGTCCGGGTATGGATACGATACGCGGGTGGAGATAGTGGGCTCTGAAGGAACTTTACAGGTTGGCTATCTTCGCAGCCGGCGATTTTTTCGGCTGAACAAATCGGGAGTGAGCCATGACGTCGTTCCTTCGTGGATGGAGCGATTTAGCGGAGCTTTTGTCCATGAGTTGCAACACTTTGTGGACTGCGTCATGGACAATAAGACTCCCCTGGTTACCGGTATTGACGGGAAGAAAGCTTTAGAAATTGCACTGGCAGCGACAAAATCTTGTCAGAAAGGTATCTCAATAACTTTGTAGTCTTGGATAGAGAGATCGAAGCTATTGAAAAGGTAGGTACCGGAAGAACAGGATGGATGATAAAGTAAAAATAGGTTTGATTGGTTTGGGAAGAATGGGGCGTATATATGTGGAGGCTCTCACTTTCCGAATCCCTCGGGCAGAACTGGTGGCGGTAGCTGATATCAACGGCGAAGCTGCTAAAAAAATCGCTGCCTCCTACAGGATAAAGCACTGGTTTGACAATTACCCGGATCTCCTCAAAATCGAAGGTATCAGGGGGGTAGTCATCGCTGCTTCTACCAGCGTCCATACCGAGATTATTGTCGGCGCTGCTGAGGCCGGGAAAGATATATTTTGTGAAAAGCCTGTTGCCCTTACCTTGAAGGAAACTGACATTGCTCTTAGGGCGGTAAAAAAGAGAAAGGTAAAATTTCAAGCAGGCTTTATGAGAAGATTTGACAGAGGATATATGGTGGCCAAGAAAAAAATTGAAGAAGGCAAGATAGGAAAGCCTGTAAGTTTTAGATCTATAAGTAGAGATCCCATGTGTCCCCGACTTGATTATGCCAGGGTAAGCGGGGGATTGATAATGGATATGGCCATTCATGATTTTGACCTCGCCCGATGGCTGATGGAAAGTGAGGTAAAAAGAGTTTGCGCTGAAGGGGGAAGGCTGGTATTTGATCAGCTAAGAGAGGCAGATGATATTGATAATGCTACTATAAATATGCTTTTTTCGAATGGTTCCCTGGGAAACGTTGAGGTAAGTCGTAATGCCTTGTATGGCTATGACATTCGTACCGAAGTTCTAGGTTCGGAAGGTGGTATAATGATTGGTTATGCTAGGCATACTCCAGTAGTCCTTTTAACAAAAAAAGGTGCGGCTCATGATTTTGTTCCCTATATTATGGAAAGATTTGGGGAGGCTTATACCAATGAGTTAAAATATTTTGTTGACTGCATTTATAAGGACCAAGACCCTTTAGTTGCCGGTCAAGACGGAAGAGCTGCTCTTGAGATTGCTCTGGCAGCAACTCAATCTTATAAAGAGGCAAAACCAGTAGAAATACCCTTGGCAAGTCAGTAATTTAGCAGTTTGATAAAGGATAAGGAATAATGTCAGCGGTTTGCAGGAGAAAAAGGAATCGATGACGAATAATAGAATGAAAGTAGTAGTAACCGATTATGACTATCCTTCGCTTGATCTGGAAAGAAAAGTACTGGAAGAAATTGATCCTGAGTTTGTTGGGGCTCACTGTACCACAGAGGAGGAGGTCATAACTGCGGCTAAGGACGCCGATGGTATACTCAATCAATATGCTCCCATAACCGAGAGAGTAATCAAATTTCTTGATAGATGCAAAGTTATCTCTCGTTATGGTGTAGGAGTGGATAATATTAATGTGGAGGCAGCTACTGAGCGAGGGATCATTGTGGCTAATGTTCCGGATTACTGTGTTGATGAGGTATCCACTCATGCAATGGCCTTGATCCTGGCCTGTGCTCGAAAGATACCTTACCTTTCTACCACCGTAAAAAACGGAAATTGGGATTTTACGGTGGGAAAGCCCTTATTCCGATCCCAGGGGAGAGTCCTGGGACTGTTTGGTCTGGGAAGAATTGCTAAAGCTGTGGTCCGAAAAGCAAAAGGTTTTGGCTTCCAAATTATAGCCTATGA
>NJBP01000002.1 GCA_005223085.1 Candidatus Aerophobetes bacterium Ae_b3b
TAGCATATCTTCCTCCAGTTAATATCAATATTTACCATCTGCTCATACTCTCACAATATTATACTAGACTTCTTCATGAGGCTGATGGCTTTGATAGCAAGAACATCAGGGAGAGGATTGGTTAAACTGTTTTGACAATATTTGAGCAAGACTCCATAGGATACGGACTTTGGGTTATCTCTTGCAAAGTTCTCTCCTCAAGGATAGGTAATGCTCATCAGTACCTACCTCTTCCAGAAATATAACAAATTTTTGATGCAGATCCTTGGCTACTTGCCAGTTTTTATCAATGATGTTCTGTGATTCTTTCGGGTCATTTTCTACGTCATAGAGCTGAGCAGGAGAGTTCTTTGTGCTATAGAGAAATGTCCATCTGGGTGTGGTAATGGTGCTGAAGTGTGGCTGTTGCACAGTACGCACCCAGTCATCAACTATTTTGCTTTGCTCACCAGGGTTATACAGTGGAGGTGAGCTAACCACAAAATCCCGGAATGCATCCTTCTCTCCTTCTAACAGAGAAATCAGAGATTTTCCCTGTACCGTTTCAGGAATTTTCGCCTCAGCCAATTCCAAAAGAGTCGGCATGATATCAACTAAAGAGACCATTGCCTTAACTTTCTTTGGTTTTATGCCAGGAACATGGATAAGCAGAGGCACCCTAGTGATCTCCTGGTAAAGGGGTGATTGATATGCCTGATTATCTTGTTGTATTAGCTTACCGAAGAAGTCATGTTCGCCAAGGTAAAAGCCGTGGTCTGAGGTAAATACAATAGCTGTATTTTCCCACAACCCTATAGATTTAACTCTATCCAGCAGTCGGCCAACCCAGCGGTCTACCATGGTAATCTCCCCACAGTAGCAGGCATGAGCAATCCTAATATCCTCTTCCTTCAATCCTTTTTCGCGCCAGTTCCAGTAACAGGGTCCTACTACCCTACCGTCATAGCCAGGATAATATGGCTCGACATACCAGGAGGGTGGATCCCAGGGTTCATGAGGATCCCAGGTGTCCACATAGAGAAAAAATTTTTTCTTGTAATAAAACTCCAGGTATTTTTCTGCTTCTGCCATAGTTCTTGGCGCACAGTAGTCCTCTTCGTATCTTCTTTGGTAGTTAATTCTAGGGCGTTCTCCCCTCTCACTATTAGGAGAAATGAAGCGATACTGGCCGGGAATGTAAGAATAATCCTCAAATCCTCGATCGTATCCATAACCATTCCTTGTGAAAAAGGGAATATCAACGGTCCCTAAGGTGGCATAACCTGCTTTTCCGAGAATTTGTGCTAGTATTTTTTCATCCCGCGGTAAAGGCTCCCATTTCAAATAGGAAAAAGTGAATTTCCCTGTAAATAAATCTGCCCGCATAGGCATAGTAGGGAAAGAAGCGGCATAACAGTTGTCAAATTGAACGCACTCTTCTGCAAATTGATCGAGATTGGGCGTACGAATATTCTTATTCCCGTAGCAGCCTAAATGGTCCCTTCGTAGAGTATCCGATATAATTACAATAAGGTTCATCTTCCTACCTCCTGGTTTTAATTTATTGTGCCTCAAATTAGCTTTATTATTGTATTTTTGGACATTCTATTTTCATCTCATGGACTAACTCCCTATCCTGGCCTGCAATTTTGGGACAAAGCCCAAAATTAAAACAAAAAATGTGCAGGACCATTTTGACCATGGCCAGTTATCTAAAGCGGAGAGTACATCCAGTTGACCCCTTAATTCTCTTCAAAGCTTTTCTTATGCAAATTCGGTTACCCTTCTTTCGCACCTTTCAAGAATTCCCTTACTACCTTCAGACTTTTATTCTTAACAACTAATTGAAACATTTTCTCCTTTGTCTCGGGTGGAAGTAGTTCAATGCTTTGAGTGGTGGCAGTATCAAACTTAGCTGCTGGATAAAATTTTAGAAGCTCATCCTTCTGCTTTTCGGTACATTGGAGTTTAAGTACCCTCATGCCGGCTAATACATCTTCTGTCATATTAGCGAGACCGAGTTCCTGTAATTCATTGTATCTTTCCTCATTAATCCATATGTTAATTGGACATCCTTGGGCCATCTCTTTTCACCTCTCATACTTATTCTTGAGACTCTCCTGACTTCTTTAGGCCTGATCGCTTTTGGATTTGGTTAATAAAGGGAAAAATTCCCTCTTATCGATCCTCAAATTTCTTATTATCAGCCCTACATATATCCAAGCTTTCGGAGTCTCCCCATTGCCTTCTCTTTGTCCTGTCTCCTACCCCCTCTTTCAACGGTATTTTCAAGATCTTGCTCCCAGGCAGGGATGCCAACTTCCATGGGATTGCTGGTTGTTCTTGCCCCTAGGGAGCGATAACCTATCTCATAGAGTGAACAGTAGGGAAGGTGGTGCAATTTTATGTTGTCCCAAATATCCCTTTCGGTAAAGTGTAAAATTGGAGCTACTCTGGTGTGCTCAGGCACCAAATGACCCCCTTCTTTTTTGGTGAAGTATTTATCGTCCTTCCTTGCTGGGTGCTCATCCCGTCGAACAGCCATGAACAAGGCTTTTATATTATTTTCTTCCACGAACTGATTGAGAACAACTGTTTTCATGAGGTGATTGCCAGCATAAGACTCTGCCTCAAAGGTGAATGAGTCTTCCTCAAATCCAATTCGCTTAAGCTCAGCCTGATTTTGCTCATTTAAATCCTCTACATTGACGAGGCAGCCTAGATGACTTTGACAGCATTTAAGAACATCAAAATTACAAAGCCACTTAAGATCGACGTTCCATCTTTTTAAGATCCTGATAAGAAAGTCGGTGATTTCAGTAAATGCGTCCCCTTCATCAATGGTGATAACGTGTGGAAGCTCAATATTATCTTCCAAGCACACCTGACGAATGATCCAGAGATTGGTAGTACTATCTTTTCCTCCGGTCCAAGTAATAGCCGCTTCAGAGGGTCTAAACTTTTCAAATGCTTGCCGGACGATCTTTTTGGACTCGCCAATTTTTTTTTGAATCTCTCTGGTTCTTTCCTCACTAACCTGGTATCCTTTCACCGGTTTACCTCCTGCAACTTTTCTGTTTTAGTTACTATTCCTTCCCTAACCATCTTCCTAGTCTTGGTCTCAATATCTCTTTCATCCTGTCTACCTTGGGGGATATTTCAGCTATATTGTTAAGCTCCTGGGGGTCCCGCCGAAGATCATACATCTCCCAGCTATCCGTATTCTCTCTGTATATCACTTTGAACTCTTTGTTCTGGTAGTAGTATATGGGTCTATCGGTCTCCTTCTCGTGGGCGCTTCTTTTATCAATAGCCTCGCCAAAACATCCCCTTTCAGGAAACTCTTCCAGAGGAAGGAGAGAGTGACCTTCAAAACTTTCCTCGCGGTCTAGGCCAAAAAGATTAACGATCGTGGGGGGGACATCAATGCTACTCACCAAGGTATCAGAAACCCTACCCCTCGTTTGGGTATGATTATAGATTAAAAAAGGCACATTTATGAGTTCGGAGTACATCTTGCCATCATGAGAGAGACCCCCATGTTCACCAAACTCATCGCCGTGATCTGAAGTTATAACAATGACTGAACCCTCTAAGAGGTCGATTTTTTTTAATAGCTCAAAGAACTCTTCCACGTAACTGTCTACTTGCCGAATATGGACAGAGTAAAGTTTTTTTAGAAGTTCTACCTTTCCTTTGTCGGAGAGATCTCGTTTCAGTAGAGTTTCTTTAAATAAGTTAAACATTTCACCCCGACTGAGGTCAATGGAAGAATCAACCATATCAATATATTTTTTCTCAGGCATATAGGGCTCATGCAAATCCATATAGTGAAGCCACAAGAAAAAAGGCTTGTATTTTCCTCCTTTGATATAGGAGGAGAGCCACTCCTTTACCTTTCCGTTAATCTCATCTCCTTTTATATAGGGAACTTCCTCACTCACTTCATCTTCTATTGAATCATAAAAAACATCCCAGCACCGGTTCCAGCCAAAATAATCGCTAAGATAGGGATTTGAGTGAAACCCGGCGGTGGTGATTCCAGATTTTTGAAGTACTGTAGAAATCAAGGTTTTCTTTGGGGAAAGATACTTCTCTCTTCCGTATTCAAGATAATATGAAGAGGTGAGTATCGCTGGAAATGAGGCCTGAGTGTATGGTCCTGTAGCCTGCATATTAGTAAATCTAATGCAGCTTCCCTGAAGAGAGTCAATAAAGGGAGTTAAGTTACTTTTGCTGTCATAGCATCCTAGCACATCTTTTCTAAGGGTATCTATGGTAAGTAGAATAACATTTTTCATTTTGCGTTCCTATTTGCTCTTCTTTTTATACTTTAACCTCTAGGTCTATCTGCAAGGTATCAATTTTTGGCTAATTATTACCACAATGCTGGGAGTTTAAAAACAGGTTTTCTTTCAGCCAGATATTTCTCGGTACAAAAAGGAGAGCCAAAACCGTACTTTTCAGCGCTCTCCATTAACTTATCATATATCTCCGGTCTGAAGATAAGCTTGGTGGGCTTCACCTTATCCTCTATCATACTTCTAATTAATGTACCGCTGAATTTTTGTCTTTCCTGGCTATGACCACAGAGACCCGAGTAAGTGACTTCCCCACATATTGGGCAGTACCACCATTCAAGCACCCGTACTGGCTTAATTTTCAATTTATGTTGGGGGATCTGGTCGAATATGCGGTGAGCATCATAGGAGCCATAGTAGCTACCTACTCCAGCATGGTCTCGACCAAACATGTGATGAGTGCATCCTAAGTTCGTCCGCAGAATGGCGTGGAAAATAGCCTCTCTTGGCCCTGCGTAGCGCATATCCCACAGAGCAATGGTCACCATATGAATATCATCTCTGAAGTACCTTGCCTCACAAAGTCGCTGATGACACAAAACAATGGCCTCATCTATATAATCACCGGTTCGCTTAGGTCCAATTATACAGTTTACCAGGATCCCTGTCTTTAGCTTCTCTACGGGAAGTTCTCCATTTGCAGAAAACCAAGCTCCCTTCATTAACCATTCATGCCCACTATGCGGCACATTCCTGGTTTGATGGGCTACTACTCTTTCCCAACCGTTTTCAACTATTCTCTTTCGCAGTTGCCTTGGCGTATACCAGAATCTATCAAAAGGGGGCTGGAACTCGGGGGGGTTCACCAAAGCAATCTTCCCCCCTAAGAAAGTATTCTCCAATCCCCTAAGCATTCTTACTCCAGGGTGTCTCTCATCGGTTGTTCCCAGCACAGCCTCTGCTATTTTCGTTTTATTGAGTCTGAAAATATCTTCCACTTCCATCATCGCCAATGAAGAGGCAGTGTAAGTAAGGAGAATGGAATCTCCTTTCTTAATTTTCTTTGTTCTGATTTCCTCCTCTTTCACATCGAGAACAATGGGGATAGGCCAGAGCGTGCCGTCAGCCAAGGTCATCCTTTCGCATACCGCATCAACCTCTTCCTTACCCATAAAACCCTCTAGGGGGGTAAAAAAACCGTAGGCGATGTTGATGCATTCTCTCGCACATCGTCCACTGACGGGAATTTGCTTCAACTTTCTAATCTTTTCTGTTACTTCAGACTCGGGTATCACCCTTTCTCTAATCTCGCGGTTACCATGCCCCTCATAGTTCATAGTTTAATCCTTCCCTCAAAAGGGTGTCGTCTTCGTTCAGATCGACTACCCCCTGTTTTTCTCTACTCTTTATGTTTAAGTAAATTTGCCCTTCATATCCTGTAGGCCTTCATGTTCCGGACCATATCGGTATGCTCTGGGGATAATTCTGTTATGTCCATAAACCGGATCGGACGAGGCAGAGAAGGGATTAACGAATTCCCAAACGATCCGTCCTGATTTCATTACCTCAAAGATTCGTCCTGTCGCTGCCTCGCATATCAAAGTATTATCATTGGGTAGCCTCTGACAACTAGACATGTAGGCACTATAAAAAGCCATCCAAGGGTCATCCTTATATTCCCACACCATTTTATTGGTAGCGGGATTTACCTCCAAAACGCGAGAGTACCCTTCAGAAATATGGACACAGTGCGTCCCATTATCAAATAACAGAATGTTCCCATTTTCGAGGATGGTAGCACTATTTTGATGACCTAGCTCTCCTCCCGAACCCCACCGCCATTTGATATCTCCTGTAGATTTGCTGATGATACATATACTATTAAGTCGGGCGAAGCTAGCTAAGATATCCCCATTGGATAGGATGGCAAATGAATTAGCCTCGGTCCACTGGCTACGGGGACATAAGGAACAAATAATGTCCTTTTCTGGATCTAAGTGCTCGTATGCCAACCACTTCCAGACTATCTTACCACGCGGATTAACCTCTTGAAAAGAGTCACCCCACATAATTCCTTCCTTTTCAGTACCTAGTATACCGCCTTTGACTTTTGCAGCAATATCCTTGGGTACCTGAACCCATCTAAGTACCATAGTATTTCCATTGAACAGGCGGCAAAAACTATGGTGCAAATACCGGTCCTGGTAATTCCATACCACATTACCATTCCAATCTACTTCAAGTAACTCTCCCCCGGCACCCTTAAAACTAGCCAACGGTCCGTTTTCTAGCTGCCCGGCATAAAGCAGATTGCCACTATTCAAAAGCACCCCGTACAACGCTGGTGGATATGGTACCTTCCATTGATGAACGACCCGTCCCTTCATATCAATTAACATCGTTTCCCTTATTCCCAAAGGAGTAAATAAGGTATACCCATTGTAAGCATTTGAATGAACATAGTGGGTAACCCCTTTCAAATTGGTTCGTGCAATGCCCATTGGATCTCCTCCTTGCCCCATTAAAAATATCTACGTAGCATCAGGTCCATATATTCCATTTAACCACTCAAATTTGTCAGGATCTAAGTTCTTTCCTATTAGCCCCTCATGTTCATGTCCGTAGCGGTAAGCTCGATAGATTAGGTTAGCCTGACCGTAAACCACAAAGGGGCCATAAAAGGGACTGATATACTCCCAAACTATCTCACAATCAGGAGTCGCCTCGAAAATACGACCTCCATGAGTCTCACATATCAAAGTATTCCCGTTTGACAGACGCTGGGCCCCCCCCATACCAAAGGCATAGAACTCCGACGGAGGGTCATCCTTATATTCCCACTCAATTTTATTAGTAGCTGGATTAACCTCCAATACTCTAGAATAGTAATCCAGATCTTGGGTGAAAAAACGATGCGCTCCATTATCAAAGACTAAAATATTCCCATTATCCAGCATAGTAGGCTCATGCTGGTGTCCCAATTCCTCGGGACCCCACCTCCAGGTGATCTTTCCCGTAGCTTTATCAATAATACAGATGGTATTAGTCTGGCGAAATGAGCCTAAGATATTTCCATCTGGTAGCACAGTACAACCATTCATATGAGTCCATTCTCCTCGATACTCCAGAGGGCAAATGACATCTATCTCCGGATCTAGGTGTTCGTACGATAGCCACTCCCACACTACTTTACCCTCAGGAGTAACCTCATTAAGGGCATCAGCCCACATAACCCCCCCGCTCAACTCTGTACCCGGGATACCACCTTTGACCTTACTTTTAATGTCATCAGGCACAGTTACGTATTTTATAAGCATAGTATTTCCATTTTCCATGCGGTAAAAGTCGTGATTAAATTGTGGTTCTTCGTACTTCAATACCAGATTATTATCCCAATCTACCTCTATTAAACACACGCCTCTATCTTGCTCATTTTGCTCGCAATCCTCACCAAAGAGGTAGGCAACCCCCGGTCCCATTATGCCCCCCGACTTAACACCTTGATAAACCAGATTACCATTAGTCAAAAACCGTGCAAAATTTGGTTTATACGGTTCTGTAGACCAATGGTGCACAATTCTACCCTGCATGTCGATCAGCCACGCATCATTGCCAAACATAGGCGTAAACAAAGTATACCCTTTATATGCCTTTGAAGGAACATAGTGGGTAACCCCCTTCAAACTGGTTCGTGCAATACCCATTGGATTTCCTCCCTTCGTCAACCTGATTAAGAATCTTCTCGTACCTCGTGTTACGACCAACACAAACTAGACACAGCCTTGACATAGGCTGTTGACATATCCTATCTCCTCCTTAAAAAGCCTCTTTTATGAGAAAGGGGATTATTCTTGATTCCGCCTGATACTAAATTTCAATAACCTAAAAACTTGAGCCGAGAAGCTACTTTCTTGTCAGTCTCTTCGGGAGATGGCATTACCTCTTTTTTTACCATAGGTAGAATGGATGGCCTTTCCATATTTCTTGGGGTTGGTATGTCAAGAACATCCAGAACAGTCGGAGCAATGTTAAGTAATGATACTCCCTTAAGTTCCTTTCCCTCTGGGATACCTGGCCCAGTGATAACAAAGTAGCCACATAAACCATATGCCACGTCATGACAGTCTTTTGCAGTATCAAATGAATATATTCTCTCTTGGTCATGACCTACTAGCTCACTGGTACCTAATCGGCCTTCATCAAAGTCCACCAACAGGTCCGGACCGTAGCTTACGTAAGGACCAAAACAAATATCACCGGGCTGCCACACCTGAGTGTTTAGAGGTTTTCCACCCTTATCGGGAATATCCTTTAGCTTAGCGGTCAATTCACCCAAGAATTTATCATAGTCCTTGGGGTCAACAATTCCTTGCGGTTCCCTTCCCTTCATATTGAGGTATAACTTACCAGTATAACCCGTACTCCAGCATTTTGTCCTAGACCAGTCCACCTTAACATCCTTGAATGAGGTCGGCCTCTGTGGTTGCTCAAAGAGGCTCATATATCCCTCTTTCATTAGCCACTCATCAAGATTGATCCGTCCCTGAAGTTCTTTGGCACTATAGCCACTATAAATGAATAGTACGGTCTCTTTAGGTACGTTCTGATAGAGTTCTCCAATATTCTTATCAATCCAAAGGTAGTAATCATGCAAAGCTCCTTCATAATGAGGATCAGGAGTGTACTGTCTATTTTGCGAATTAAAACCACCATAGAAAAGACTCAGCATCCGAGTACATCCCATTACTGCCGTCATAACACAGTCACAATTTTTTTCATTAATAAAATACTTTGTCAATACGAAACGCTGCGAATCCATTTCGTAGATTTTTTGGAGCACCCGGCCCTTATCTACCTCCTTACCACCCACATCGGCCTCCGTCAGGTCAATAATATATTTCCCGACTAATTCATAAACCTCATCTTTAAGATTCTCGGGATAGGTAAAGCTAAGATCGAGGTTCGGAGTTATCAATCCAGAAATAACATAGCCTGCGGGAATTTTGGGAGAGGGCCAAGTAGCCGGGACATTAATCATCGCTACTCTCTGCATCTTTTTAGGAAGGATTGTGTATAGTAGATCAACCCTTCTTGTGACTTCGGAACTAACCACTTTTTTCTCACCATAAGAGAAATCATCCCTATAGGTAAAATCCCAGATTCCATAGGCTCCAGGGTTCCGACCAGATTGAGTGGATATCCACACTTGAGGGAGAGCCGGAGGAATTGCACTTTCTAAAACTCCCCAAATTCCCCTCTTCTGCATTTTCATCAAGTTAGGCAGCTCGTCCGCCCACTGCCTAAGAAACTCGGGACATAATCCATCTAAGCCCAGCAATACTACTCTTGCCATAGACAGGCCTCCTAATTTCAGTAAGTCAGGAAGAGAAGTGCAACTTAAGGAAAAATTACTAAGCAGTCCTTCTCTCGTCTGAAGCATATTCGTAACTTTATTTTTACGAAAAAACCCTCGATCCCTGATTTCTCTAACAAAACTTTCACTCTCGCAGCATTGCCGAGCTTTTCCATATTCCTGTCGGTTATCAGTAAGGGCTTCTCACCAAATTCGATTGCTTCACTTCCCACTCTCCCAGTTCCAGTTGCTCTTCTTAATATTGATATTTGAAATATCTTTAAATTACTTCTGCTGTAGCCTTATCTTCGAGTTTACGAGTAAAGTGTCCATTACATCTTTTATATCTTTACGGCCCCCGCGGTAAGCCCTCTTACAAAATACTTCTGCAATAAGAAAAAACCAATAATTAAGGGAAAACACACTATTACATCTATGGCCATAAGATCATTCCAAAATATATTATATTGACCTAACTTGGCACCTATAACTACAGTTAGCATCCGTCGATTAGCAGAAGTAGTGAGTACAAGTGCAAATATATATTGGTTCCACGCAACCAAAAAGCCAAATAAAGCCGTAGCTATCATTCCAGGAAAAGATAATGGCAGAATTATTCGGAGAAAGGCTCCCAATCTTGAGCATCCGTCGATTAGCGCAGCATCATCCAGATCTACAGGTATATTGACAAAAAATCCTCTGAGTATAAGTGCACAAAAAGGTAAAGTAAATGTAAGATAGGTTAGCATGAGACCAGGATAGGTATCGTAAAGTCCAGTTCTCTTTAATATAAGATAATAGGGAAGGATTAAAAGAACAGGGGGTATCATCTGTGTGGAAAGCATATAGATAATAAATGTATTTTTACCCTTAAATTCGAATCGAGAAAGCCCGTATCCTGCCACTGCTGCTAAGAACACAGAAACTAATGCTACGGAAATGGAAACTATCACGCTATTAATAACAGCCTGCAGGAATGCCGGATCACTCAATACCCTTTCGAAAGCTCCGAAGGTTATCTTTTCTGGTACCCAACGAGGAGGAATGGTGAAGACTTCCTGCGCTTCCCTTACAGAAATTGTGCACATCCAAAATATAGGAAATACTATAATTATAACTACTACAATACAACAGGTAAACCATACATATTTCTTAATATTCGTCATCTAGGCCACTTATCTTGCCAAATTTAAAACTCATTTTATTTCCCTGGGAACAGAAAGCTTTATGTAAACAATAGCAAAAGCAAGAGTAAACAAAAATGTCAATATTCCTTGTGCTGCGGCTCTTCCGAATCTTAAATCCTCAAAGGCAGTATAATAAATAAGCAAAGGTAAGTTTCGGGTAGCACCCGCGGGACCTCCCCCTGTAGTGAGGAAAATCAAGTCGAATTGTTTGAAAGACCAGATTGTATCTACCATACCCAAGGTAAGCAGACTGGGAACAATATAAGGTAAGGTAATATAGAAAAATTGCGTAACTTTACCTGCCCCATCTATACTAGCTGCTTCGTAAAGTCGCTGAGGTATACTTTCCATCGAGGCTAAAATAATAACTACAAAAAAAGGCAAGATTCTCCACACATACAATACTATTACTGATGGAAGGGTTAATTTATTATCTCCTAACCATATCCAAGGGTTCTTTAACAAACCAAGAGTCATAAGAATGCTATTGACAGCTCCAAAAGGATGAAAAATAACGAGCCAAATAGAAGCAGCTACTGCCCCGGCTAAAAGCCAAGGTACTATGATAACAGCGCGAAAAATTCTTCTTATTCTTTCGAATCCCGCAAACCGCTGATTAAGTAATAGTGCTATGCTTACTCCTAAAACTAAATGTAAAAATACTGCACTTCCACTAAATACAATAGTTATTAGAAAGGAATTCCAAAATTCAGGTGTTTGTAAGATTTGTAAATAATTGGAAAACCCAATGAAACTCTGTGTTTCCTCAGGTAGATAGTATCTGCGAAATCCCAATAAAAGAACATAACCAAGAGGTATAGTAGTGATCGCCACGAGGCACGCACCTACAGGAAATACGCTTATCCAACCCGTTGTTTTAGAGCTTAGTTTCATTTTTTAGCTCTTTTCCAAAAATAGTTTGCACTTAATTCGTCGATGGGAGCTATGATTTTCTCACCACTATATTCTATTGCATATCTAACAAGAAGAGGTATTTGCAGTACATCGGGAGCAGTACCAGCATTTACAGCCACTAATATCTTCTCCTCGTATCTCGGGCCACTAACTCCTATAGTATTTAAAATCTTCTTATGTTGAGCGTTTCCCTCTACCGAGCAAAGAAAAACTCTTCCCCCGTTTGATTTTTAGCAAGCCTGATATCATCCACTTTATCCAGCGCCTCTCGAGCTATCGCTCAAAATGAACCTGCTTCATTCCTCACTTATAGTACAGAGGCAAAGGAAAGCTGGAAGTTAAATAGCCCCAGCTTTCCTTTGCTGTTCTAATCGCTAGTAAATGATTTTTTTACTCCTCCCCGTAGGCCTTTTCAAGAACTTCATTATATTTAGCAGCTGCTGCATCCAGGGCTTCCTTCGCTGACTCTTCCCCCAGAAATACCTTATGAATTGCAGATACCACTATTCGGTTCATTTGAATCTCCTGAGGAATAGACCCAGTCTGGAAAAAGTTATTCGTGGAGCCAAATGTTTCAAAAAATCCCTCGTATTCACTCTTGAACTCAGGGAAATCTGCAATTTTCTTAGCCAGGGGCATGTATCCGCTTTTGTACCAGTAATAAATTGTATCGTCGCTTGTCATGTACTTAATGAACTCCCATGCCTCGCTTTTATGCTTTGATTGTTTGGGGATACCCAAGTTTCCCCCATTATATACCGTTCCTATCGCTTCATCCATTGGCACAGGAGCATTTTTAATGTTCAACTCAGGAGCTTTTGCACCGTACACTGCCCAACACCAAGCTCCATCCAGAACCATAGCAGCCTTCTCGCCTGCAACCATATCACGCATATCTGCTGCTGTATAAGTTATAGAGCCAGGCATAGTGTATCCTTTTTTCTCCATATTCACCATAAAATCAACAGTCTTCACCCCCGGTTCTTCATTGAACACTGCCTTTTTATTTCTAACATATTGGCCACCCATCGAATACAATAAAGGTCCAATAGTACAAACGTTAGCTCCAGCTACATTCTTTTCGCTAAGGCAGAAAACAGTTGCGTAACGAAATCTAGCAGGTTCTGCAAGCTTCTTGCTCACTTCAACAAAGTCTTCCAAAGTTGCAGGAGGAAGTAGGCCTTTTTTCGCAAATATGTCTGCGTTATACACCAGGCCTGCAACTCCCCCCCATAAAGGAAATACGTATGTTTTTCCACGAAAGGTACCTCGAGCTGCTTCAAAGAATTTATTTTGAAGCTCTTGTGCGTACTCCGGCGATTCCTGGTTTAGATAAGGGTCCAGCGGTTCAATTAACCCAAGTGAAACAAATTCCCATAGCCAATTTCTATTCACTGCCAATACATCAGGTAATCTCCCTGCTTGCCACATAGTGATTATTTTGTCGTGAGTGACCGGCCATGGATCAGTGATTTGTTTTACGTTAATATCTGGATGTTTTTTTTCGAATCCTTTAATTATATGCTCCATTACCCCTGGTTTAGCTTCTTGACTAACCCATTCATACCAGGTGAGGGTTATTTTTTCAGCAGCTGCAGTGCCAAAAGAAATCAATACCAGACAGAAACTTAATAAAATCCCAAAGCTCAACATCCCCATACTTCTTTGCTTTCCTCCATACATCTTGTTCCTCCTTACATAGTTCAACCTTCGGCCAACGTTCCCCAGAGAAGCGGGCTTTCGACACTCCTCTCTTGACGACTTGGCTCACTTTTCCCTGAAAGCTTCTAAAAAGAAATTTAGTTATTTAACGCTTTTCTTCAGAAGCTTTCTCTTGTCCCAGCTACCGGCCTATGTACTTTCTCACCCCCCTCCCGCCTTATTTTTAGACTTCCTTTCAAAAAAGACCTAACCTTGCTAACTAATTATGAGCACATTCATTCTTTGTCAGTAATCATAGTGTGAAGTACTGTGTCTCTAGTCATGTCTCTTTTCTCATATTTTCTACTACGGGTTTTAAAGCGTATCCTTTGTCATGCCCTTGACGAATTCCTCAAGTTGGAGAATAACCTCTCTAGACTGATTCATTTTGACCCTCCCTTCTTGTCCATAGTTTTTCCCTGGAAAGGAGAATAGCAATTTTTCTCCTCCTTAACAAGAAGCAATAATTACCGGAC
This sequence comes from Candidatus Aerophobetes bacterium Ae_b3b, assembly GCA_005223085.1. Taxonomy (GTDB): domain Bacteria; phylum Aerophobota; class Aerophobia; order Aerophobales; family AE-B3A; genus AE-B3B. The sequence continues at coordinate 13,913 of NJBP01000002.1, forward strand.
ACAATATTTTTTATCCTCCTTAGCCTTCGCAAATTTCAATATCAGTTATTTTTCCCAGCTTTCAAATACGCTACAACATCGTATTTTCCTACTCCACCAAAAGTGGGGTACAGCCGGGCTCACCCTTTAGCTTCCTTAAGAACTCTGGAACCTTGCCACCGGCATCGGCAATTGCCAGATCTTTCATCCGCTCACAGATGTGAGGATACTCTTGGGCAATATTTTTTTCCAGTTTGGGATCAGCCTCTAAATCATAAAGAAGGGGGCTTTCACCCCAAAGATAAGCGTTATACCAATAGTGTCTGTCACGAACCATAACGAATGGTCCCCAGCCACAGGTAACATGATCGTATATCTCTTTTCCTTTGCCTAAGGCTAGAGGCCAAATATCTTTTCCATCCATGGGCTTTTCTGGCTCTATTCCTAATCTGGCAAGAATGGTGGCGGGTAAATCAAAGTTGTAAATTAGACTATCGCAGGTTGTACTTGCCCCTTCTGCTTCTGGATGGCGAATTATCAAAACCAAATCACAAATCTCTCGGCTCATGGGATGGCCTTGCTTTCCGACTATGTTATACTCACCAATGCAATGCCCATGATCAGAGATGAGAGCAATGAGAGTATTCTCCATTAATCCAAGATTTCTCATCTTCTCAATAAAATAACCTAGCCATCGGTCTACCAATGTTATCTCTCCGGCATAGTTTGCTCTAAGGCGTTTTAATACACGTGAGCTCAGTTGATCAACCGGACCATAAAGAGAGGATAAGAAGTCTATGGTATCATTATCAGCATCATAGAGTTTTCTATAAGATTTAGGTGGATCCCAAGGCTCATGAGGATCAAAGGAATCAACCACGAGGAAGAACTTATCGGCATCTTGATTCCTCTCGAGCCAATTAGTAGCAGCTTTAAAAACCTGAGCAGGAAAATAATCCTCCTCACAATGTCTATCAGCCACATTAGTTAGATACTTGCCAACAAAATCTGTATAATTTCCAAATTTTTCTATTTTCCCAGATCCTCTTAACTTTGTTCTTAAATTTTCAGGTATGTGATTTTCAATCTCTTCCTCAGGTGGAGCAGGACCTGAGCGATAAGGATCATGTTCCTGTCCTCTTATCCAGACCCACTCATCAAAACCACGATGAAAGTTCATTGATGGCTTAAACTGATGGTAAGTGTCGGTTATGAATGCCGTGCGATATCCATGCTGCTGCAGAATCTCAGTGATAGTATCACGTTCTTCGGAGATAGGCCCCCAGCCAGGTGAACCAATAAAAAGGTTGCCCCTGGAAGCTTTATGACCTATGAAGGGAAAGATATGACAGCCGGTTTGTAGAACTCTTCGAACCTGTAAAGTAGGAAGTGATTCTGGATAAGCATGGGTGAAAAGTACCGACTCTTTAGTTAAGGAGTCAAGATAAGGTGTTTTAATCCACTTATTTCCATAACAGCCTACATGATCCTGTCTTAAGGTATCAATGATTATCAATACCACATTCATCCCATTTCCTCCTCGTAGAGCTTTTTTTAAAATTATCAGCCTGCCTACTTATCCTTTGTGTAACGAGCATTACTCTATTAAAACTGGCAATTCCCTTTTATGAATATAAAACTTTGGGAGAAGTTATCCTGAAAATAAACTCAAATGCTTGCTAGTATAAACACACTATAGCTGATTACAAATTAGCAAGGACAAAAGTCAACGTGACCCGTATCTTTCCTGTCTAATTGGGTGCAGAAAATTTCCGATTCGAGAAAAAATTACAAAGCTTCAAAGAAAATTGAATTACATTGAATTTTCCATCAAGGCCTTACAAAGAACGAGAAGTCAGGATAGGTGTTTAGCCCTGTCTTTCTATCGCTGTAACAGCACATCATTGCTTAACAGCCCCCGCCGCAAGTCCCGCAACTAAATGGCGCTGCAACAAAAGGAAGAAAATAACGGTAGGGACAGTAGCCACGACTGAGGCAGCCATCACTACTCCCCAATCCGTTGTATACTGCCCAAGAAAGTTTGCTACCCCCACCGGTACGGTCTTTTTCTCAGTCTGGGTCATCAAGGTTAGCGCAAACACAAACTCGTTCCATGTTACTGCAAATGTATATGCTGAAGTTGCCACCAGACCCGGCAGGGAAATGGGCAAAATTACTCGAAAAATGACGCCCAGTGGTGAGCACCCATCGACAACGGCTGCCTCATCCAAGACTTTGGGAATTGTCTCAAAGTAACCTAATAGCATATATATGGAGAAAGGTACCGTAATGGCGATATAGACAATGATCAAACCCAGATAGGAGTTCACCAGGCGAAGGGCCCAAAACATCATAAAAACGGGGGTAACTAAGATTACCCAGGGGAACATTTGGGTAAAACCGACCATGGCCAATATTGAATTTCTCCCCGGGAAATGATAGCGGGAAATGGCATAAGCCGCTGGCGAAGAGATAAGCCAAACACAAACGATAGTAGCAGTCGTGCACATAAACACGCTATTTAGAACGAAGCGGAAAAATCCAGCTTCAAGGATTCCCCGGTAATTTTCCAAGGTTAACGAACGACCGATCAATTGGAGTTCCCTGGTTAATAAATCAGTGGAAGGTTTTAGAGAACTAATAATCATCCAGAAGAAAGGGAATAGTATCAATCCAATGATGGCAAAAGTTACTACTACCACCGGTAAATCGCGGATCCTTGAAGACATATTCTCTTCGCTCCATATCATGCAGTTATATTTCGTTTAAAAAGAGTACTAAAATATACCAATGCGAATCCCATCATTATCACCGTCATTATGACCCCAAAGGTTGCCCCGTACCCTACCTTGTAATTGACAAAGCTCTCGAAATACACATTGGTCCCCAGTACATGAGTAAAATCACCTGGACCTCCTCGGGTAGAGAGCCACACGTAAACAAAATTGTTAAATGTCCAGATTGTGATCATGAAACCCACGATGGTGATAATTGGTTTCAGAAGAGGAAGTGTGACATAACGAAGTTCATGAAACCAGCCCGCTCCATCGATTCTGGCAACTTCGTATAACTCCTGCGGGATGGATTGAAGCCCAGCAAGAAAACTGACCACGGCGAACGGCAGCTCTCGCCATACCACTATTAAAATAATTGATAGCCAGACGACAGAAATATCAGTTAAGAAAAAAATCGGCTGACGTATCAATCCGAGGTTCTGAAGAGTTAAATTGACCACTCCGTATCTGCTATGAAGCATCCACTTCCAAATGGTTACCGCCACCACAGGAGGAACTCCCCAGGGTACAAAAATAAGTATGCGCCCCATTCCGGCTAGGTGCCACCGCTTTAAGGCCTTGGAATTTAAAAGCAGTGCCAGTCCAAGACCCAGTAAAATCCGAAAAACCACCGTGGCCCCTGTGAGCCACAATACTGTGTTCTTAAGGGCATTATAAAACGCAGGATCCTCCGTGACCTTGATGAAGTTTTCCAGACCGACGAATTCTCCTCTTCCCTTGGCAGTCTCAAAAAGGCTAATCTTATGCAGACTGAGCTCTATATTATACAGGGAAGGTATGAAGAAAAAGAAGACCAGGAGGGCTACGGCGGGCAAAATCAACCCATAGGCGTGAAATCTAGGTCGATGAGACCTATGCAGCCTTCCCCAGAGATTATTACTCTTCCCCATTTCTAGCCCCCCTGTCTCCTTTTTATCCTCACCTACACCATTTTCTTGCAACTTCTAGGACTTCCCGGTTGCCTCTTGCAATGCCTCCTCAATAGCCTCCAGGAGATCCTTGCTTGCTCTTTCTACTGACTTCTGACCCGAATAAACCGCAGCGAATTCACGGTTCGTAAGGGACCACATCGTCTGTACTCGAACAGGTGAGACAATATACTCATAGAATGTCTGTGCTTGCGGTATGAGTTTTACATATCCCTCGTATTCAGATGCATAGCTAACTTTTTCCAGAAGCGTTTTTTGGGCGGAGAACTGTTGTCGGTAATAGGTTTCAAATACATGCTCAGAGCACATCCATTTTAGAAGTTCCCAGGATTCCTTTAGATGTTTGGTATTCTTGTTGATGGCCAGAGTGCGCCCTCCCAAGTGGGTTCGCCGAGTCACCCTGCCTGCCGGAACCTGGGCAGAGGCTAGGGGTGCCTGGGGATTAGCGTCCATTGCCGCACGAAATGATTGAGGGGGCATGAATCCCATAGCAAAGTCACCTTTGGCCAGTCCATGGAGTATCTCGGGGTCTCCCCAGGAGTCGACGGCGATTAAGGATCGTGGGGAAATACCTTCCTCAAAGAAACTATTGAAATACCGCATGGCTTCCGCAATTGCCTCGGCATCAACTCCAAGTTGCCAGGTACCATCGCCGTTTTGTTTCATAAAGGTATATCCGTGACTCCAAATAAAGTAGTTAACCAAGAACCACATTCCCCCGGTAGGGCCGCTGCCGGCTGGAAAAGCAAAGCCGTATCGATCTATTATTCCATCTCCATCACGATCTTCGGTCAGTTTCTTTGCCACCTCTTTGAAATGAGACCAGGAATCGTCCGGAAAGCCAACAATACCCGCTTTGGCAAAGAAATCTTTTCGATATATCATCGCGAAGGTATCAGTGGTCCAAGGGATTCCATAGACATCATCACCCATCTTTCCAAGCTCTAGCGCGACAAAATCATCAATTCCCCTCGGTAGTGGATATTTCTCGAACAAGGGATTGAGTTTAACCAATGTACCAGCCTTGGCCAAGTCCATTGTCCATACAAAAGCAAGTTGGAGCACATCGGGGCCTCCACCAACTCCCGCTTCCCGGACAAATTGAGTAAGAGCATCTGACCAGGGTACTACCTCATATTGGACTTTGATGTTAGGATGCTTCCGGTCAAACTCTTGCACAGCTTCTGATAGGCCAGTAGCATCAGCCGGAGAATCGTTTTGCCGGAATATCAGACTAATCTTATCTTGGGCAAATCCGGCCATCCCGGTGACCAACGTTAAAGTCAAACTAAGACCTACTACTAAGACAAGCTCTATTAGTTTTCGTTTCTCAATTCTCATTAATTTCATTTACTTTACCTCCTATATACAGGCATGGTTCAATTTGCCGTCAAATTCTCCAAGGAAATCTTAATTACCAGAGATCCCTTGGAAAATTCTTTGCCTCAAGCTAGCCTGGCCCCTTATCTCTCACCTCCCTCCTGGCCTTATTTTCTAGCTTTTGTTCCACCAAGCCAGATCGTGTTCTCCCAACCTCTCGGAAATTGCTTTATCACCTCGTCAGTTTATGGACCTCTTTTTAGATATCCCTTTCACCTCCCTTCAATTTCTATTTCTACTCTCTGTCTTCTCGTGATAACAAAAACCTTAATTTTTTTAAACTTTGTTCTCTCAAAACTTTATCTTAGGATGCGGCTATTAGAAAACCAACACCAGAGAGGTGTAGTTGTTTATCTACTATACCCTGTGATCGGCAGAAAAGCTATATTAAGTCCTTGCCCGTATTTAGAAAGACCGACGATAAATTTGCTCCACATCTTCCTCAGTTGCTGGGACAGGATTCTTTTCTACACCTCTCCTCATAGTTTTAAACGCACCTTGGGCCATATTCGAAATCTTATTTTGATCGATCTTCAATTGACTAAGATTTACTCTCAAACCCACCTTCTCCAGTAGCTCCTTTACTGCCTGGATACTCTTTTTTGCCTTCTCCTTAGTGCATTCACGTATCGATTGACCCATAGTTTTAGCTATCTCACAGTACTTATGCACAGTTTTTTTATCCCCGTTATCGATGTTAAACTCCATCACGTTAGAGGAGATGGCAGCTAAGGCCACCCCATGATCAACATTAGGATAATGTCCGCTTATCGGATGAGCCATAGCGTGGGGAAGAGCTGCAGATGCGACGGCAATAGCCCAACCAGCGTAGGTATCAGCGAGGGCCATGTTGAATCTTGCCTCCATGTTATCTCCTTCCCGGTAGGCTGCAGGAAGATAACTGAAGACAAGTTCAATCGCCTTCAAGCAGTAGCTATCTACAATAGGATTACCCTCCCTGGATACAAAAGCCTCCAAAACATGGGCCAAGGTATCAAATCCTGTACGGGCAGTTAGTTCTGGAGACATATTTTTTGCTATATTTAAATCTACAATGGATACCCGGGGATACATATACTCTGAACCGAACCCTGGCTTTTCACACGTCTCAGGGTTGCTAATCACAGCATATCTGGTTACATGACTTCCAGTACCCGACGTGGAAGTCACAGCAATTACGGGTAATGTGGCCTCGGTTATAGATAGTGGTTCATCCTGTGTTACCGAGAAATCCCAGATAGAACAGGGGCTACTTTTAGAGTGCCCTGCCACTACTGCTATTACTTTTGCCGAATCCATAGCCGAACCTCCACCCATGCCCACTATCACCTCACACTGGTTTTGTAAAGCCAATTTAGCCCCTTCATCCACTATATCTACGGTGGGATTGGGTTCTACCTTCCCATAATGGAATACCTTAAGCCCTTCTTGCTCCAGATATTTTCTTGCTTTGTCCAAGAATCCCAATCTCTGCATGCTTTTTCTACCTGTAACCAGTAGGACAGATTTACCCAGTTTTCTTGTCTCTTTACCGAGACTTTCCAGCGCTCCCTCTCCAAATATGAGGTTAGTTCGAGGAAATAGGTACCGAAATGTCATTTTCTTCTCCATCTGTAGTTTATGACTACTTTTGCTTACCCTGTCTTCTATATTTTCCAGCACTCCTTTACCAGACATTAACTCTGTTCTGGGTAGCAGATATTCAAAATTCATTCTTCTTGCTCCACTACATCGTAAAGTACTCGCCCCTCTGCATTTCCCGGTGGGTGTATGCCTACAAGATAAGCTACAGTTGGTGTCACATCTATAGTTCTCGCTGGAACCTTACGTCGATATCCCTTTTTAACACCTGGACCCTTTATGAAAAGAATTGCTTTCATCGTCCCCAAGTTCTGCCTAGAAGACGGAAGATAGGTATGGTGGACGCCAGCGAAGGGATAAATGCCTTCCTCAGACTCATAGGGAGGATCCTCAATAATAGGCAGTCCTTTAGTGAGTATCCAAGCTGTCTCATCGTTGTACTTTGGATTTAGAGTATATACGATATCTCCCACTCTATCTCCGTGCTGACCAAAAAACGCGGCCTCTTCCTTCTTCAAGATCATATTTACGACATTCTCTCTAGTTTCTGGATCTTTGAGATTTCGGAAAAGGTCGATAACCTTCTCTCTTATCTTCTCGTAATCTTTAGGGTCTACAACCCCTCCTTTTTCTCGTCCGGCGAGGTTAACATAAATATACGAACCAAAGGGAGAAAAGACTTTAGTTTTGGACCAGTCAACTTTCAGGTTACCATCCTCAGTCTCTTTGTAAGCTATAAGACCTTCTCTCGCCAAAAAGTTATTGCAGTGGAATACCTTCCTTGGAGCCATATGTCCATGGTCTGAGACAACTAAGATAAGGGCCTCTTCTCCAGCTGCTTTCATAAGTCTTCCTAAGTAGACATCCGCCATCTGATAGACTCTACGGATGACCTCTTCACATTCTGTTGCCCTTTGCTCCTTGTAGGCAGAACTTTCCGGGTCCATTCCTCCAAGATAGCAGTGATCAGTGTAATCTATTCCGTGCCACTGGGCAAAGAGCATATCCCAGTCCTTATTCTTCACAAGATACTCTCCTGCCTCTGCCAACCAGCTCATTTGATTCTCCAGCTCCTCTAGATATGTTTTTGAATCTATCCATCCTCCCAATATAGGACTGTAAATATCACAGAGAAGCTGATACGGTCGGCCGATATGCTCTGTGAGCTCTCTGGCAAGACTATCTGGATAAGTCCACCCCGTGGAGGGAAAGATCTGGCTAAAGTAGAGACGAAACCTTTTCGCATCCTTGGAAAGCTCAATGAGTTTCATACGAAAGTTCCCTTCCTCTTTTCCTTTACTGGTGGTAAATTCTGCCTTCAAAAAGTTGCTCCACTCCCCTTCAGTTATGCTACATAAAGCTTTTTCTATATCTTTTTCCTCTGAGAGGAAAAATCTGTCGTAACCCTCACCTTTGCTATCTATAACCAGAGCATAAAATGCTTTCTCTTCTCCCCCCGGAGGACGGATCTTTAGTATGGTCTCTAGCGGAGGAGAGTTTGAAGAAGGCCTGTTTCCCCATCTCTGCGCCTCCTTAAACTCTACCTTATAGGCACAGCTTATCTCCTTAGGTCCTGCCCCATAGGCTTCCATGTTTCTTTCTCGCATCTTCTCTGTGGAAAACCCAAGTCTAGGAGCAATTTGGAAAGGGTTCCAATCTGGATTTCCCACTCCTTCAACCTGTAGACCTTCCTTTATAGTTGGAGGCCAGGAGGCTGGGTAACGCAAGAGAATTACCTTCTTTCCCTGTCTTTCTGCTGCGTTCCATAGGTACTCTGCCTGACATCTTTCGGTGGTGAAAGACTGAAACCTCTCAGAAAGGGAAGTTCCGGGAAGATGAAGAGTCATCTCCACAATACCGTGAGTACCTACGTTGGCTCCTGTGGCAATACAGGTCCAGTTCATAGCTGTACCTGTGGGAATAGCAGGAAAAGTTTCTGAGGTCACTCCCTCTTCCATAAGGCGCTTCATGTTGGGAAGATGACCTTCCTTCACAAATCTTTCCACTAAGTTCAAATTCGCAGAGTCGAGTCCTAGTAGTATACATTTTTTTACGCGTGCCATACCATGCTTCTCCCTAGTTCGTTAATGTGCCCTTCGCAAAATTCGAAAATCAGCTACTGCTACTTTATCTCCTATCTGCTTGCGATAGAGTATCCATCAGTCCAGAGTTTTCTGCTGCAGCATCTTCCGCTTAGATGTAGGAACTCATACAAAATCTCATTCCTCGATATACTCTTTATTATATTCACCAGCTTTGCTGGAGTGTGCCTTGGTGGAGCTGAAAGGAAAAGATGGACATGACCCCTCATATTGTAAGAACTACCTCACTGAAGTGTGAGATAACTCATACTGAAGCTGCAACATCTTTGTTTTCTGGGAGAAGGTTCTGTTTATCTCTTTTACTTTAAGGGTGAAATACCTGCCAAGATGGGATAAAAACTCCTCTACTTTTTCCGGATACTCGTCGATGAGGTTTTTTGTTTCTTTAGAATCCCCCTTTAAGTTATAAAGTTCATTTTTCTCCCCTTCAGGGTGAACAAGTAAGCTCCACTCTTTATCTCGGATGCACCGATGATATGATTCATGGTAACCGGTTATGATAAAATCTCTTATCTTCTCCTTTTTTCCCCTAACAACGGGCCAGAAGCTTTTCCCGGACATAGCCTGGGTCTCTTTTTTGAGATCCATTGCCTCCAGGATGGTAGGAAGAACATCAGGCATTTGAATGAGAGTATCAATCCTTTTCCCTGCATAAAGTCCCTCAGGAGGATGAATGAAAAGAGGTATTCTTATAAGCTCACCGTATAGATTATCCGGGGTCTTCATTATGGAGCCATGATCTCCATGAGGATGTCCATGATCGGAGAGGAGTGCTATAAGAGAGTTATCATAAAGACCACAATCTTTTATCTTCTCTAAAAGGTATCCCACCCACTTATCCACAAAGCTTACCTCTCCTGCATATAGAGCTTTCACATATTTTAGCTCCTCATCACTCATCCAGTCAACTTTTCCATATTGGGGATGGATGAGTTTGGGACCTTCATAATTAGGATTGGTATACATCTTATCAAAAGGAGAAGGAGGGTCCCAGGGCTCATGGGGATCAAAGGAGTCCACCCAGAGAAAGATCTTTTCCTCACCTTTATTGCGTTCCAGCCACCTTACCGCCTCCTGCATGACCTGGGCGGCAAAATAGTCTTCTTCTTTTTGCCAATGTTCGGTATTTTTCAAGTACTGCTCAAGCATTCCCTCCACAGGATCGCCTTTCATGGCTGGCTTTATATAACCATTGATATTCTTATTTAAAGGGCCTGACACATAGGAGTCTGCCTCCTGTCCCCTTATCCAACGAAAGCAGCTAAATCCTCGGTGAAAGTTCATGTCAGGTTTAAATAAATGGTAGGTGTCAGCAATCAAGGCTGAGGTGTAGCCGTACTCTCTCAATATCTCTGAGATAGTTACATCCTCTTTGGTTAAGGGTTGCCAGGGTCGGTAGGGAAGGCTACTACATCCTGTGAAAAGCTCAGTTCTAGCCGGAATGGTGGGAAGACCTTCGGTGTAAGCCTCTTCAAAGAGGATACTCTCCTTAGCAAATTTATCTATATTGGGCGTCTTTATCCATGTATTCCCATAGCATCCCAGATGATCCTGCCTCAAACTATCCAGCATAATCACAATAAGGTTCATCAACTTTCCTCCTGTTTTTTGATCTTATCTACTTTGCCTCTAGCCATAGTTTGGTTGGATATTCTGGTATTATTCATTACGAAAGGTAACCGTCAAAAAAATTGCAGGATGATCATAAGAAAGAACTAATCTCCTCGAGAAGAAATTTGAACCACGTCATACTCTCTACCTTTCTTTAAGAGCTCTACCGTAATCAAGTCACCGCTGAAGCCCTGGAAAATACTCATAATTCGGGATAGATTTCTTTATGAAGGTAAACTTTTACCTGTAGTAGGATCGAACAAGTAGATATTTTTTTCTCTAAAAGCAAGGAAAATTTGATCTCCAACCCCAAGCTCTTCTACCTCCAGAGGAGGAAACACTCCTCTCAATTTTATCCTGTCCCTTTCAAAATGTACCACTATCTCTCGACCAAATTTCTCTATTACCTCAACACTCATCTTCAAGCTGCCTATGTATCCTCTCGGAGATCTTTGATTAGCTTTTACTATACAAATATCTTCTGGCCTCATTCCAATTACTACCTTGTCTATATTACTTTCTTTAATAACTTGGGTTAATCTAGGGGACAGCAGAATCTTAAAATCTTTGTTTAAAAGAACTAATCCTCTTCCCTCTTTAAGTTTAAATTCACAATCACCAAAGATGTTCATAGGAGGATTTCCAATGAATCTAGCAACAAATTTGTTTTTGGGTCTAAAATACACCTCCATAGGAGATCCTATTTGCTGGATCTTTCCTTCATTTATAACAACAATTCGATCACTAATTGACATTGCCTCATTCTGATCATGGGTTACATGAATTATCGTTGCTCCAAGCTTTTGGTTTAACCTACGTAACTCTGTTTGGAGTTCTATTCTCAATCGCGCATCTAGGTTAGCAAAGGGCTCATCCATCAGAAAAACTGAAGGATCTCGCACAATTGCTCTACCAATAGCTGCTCGCTGTTGCTGTCCTCCACTTAACTCATGAGGCATTCTTTCAAGCAAATGTTCGATTCTAAGCAGGCGTGCAGCATTTTTTACTTTTTCCAAAATCTGCTCCTTAGAAAACTTCCTCTGCATACGCAGCCCAAAAGCAATGTTGTTTTTGATTGAAAGATGAGGAAATAAGGCAATACTCTGGAAAACCATGGCTATATCTCGGTCCTTGGGAGGAAGATGGGTGACCTCTCTTTTCCCTATGAAAACTTTCCCCTGATCTGGCTGTTCGAGACCAGCTACACAATAAAGAGTTGTAGATTTACCACATCCACTGGGCCCTAGTAAGGTCATCAATTCTCCATCGTTAACCTTCAAATTAAAATCTTTGACCGCTGTTATCTTGCCGTATTTTTTGGTCAAATTTTCGAGTCTAGCTTCCATTCTTCATTCCCGTGATCTTGCAACTAATCCTCGTATTATCTGTTTTTGAGCTAATAAGATGACTAACAATATGGGGATCATGGACACAACCGAGGCAGCTGTCACTAAATCCCAAGGCTGATAATATCCAACCGCAAATCGAAATATACCAATTGGAGCAGGCTGAGACGCCTTGGTGTGACTGAACAAGTTAGAAAAGAAAAATTCATTGTAAGTCATTATGAATGTCATTAATCCTACTGAAATAAAGCCCGGTAGGGCTAAGGGAACAATTACTTTCCAAAGAGCCTCAATCCTTGTGCATCCTTCAACTCGGGCAGCTTTCTCCAGATCCTGGGGTATCTGTTTATAGAACGCCTGAAGGGCCCAAACTGCTATTGGTAGCAAGTAAGCCGAGTCTGGTAAAATCATGGCAAGATGGGTATCTAACAAACCCCATCTGGAAAACATCTCAAATAGAGGGAAGAGAAAAGATACTTGAGGAAACATGGAAAGTCCCAGAATTGTGAGCATTATGATCATCTTCCCTTTGAGGCGGGCTCTACCAAAAACATACCCGGCTAAACTTCCAGCAAATAAAATAATAATTGTTGTGGAGCCAGAAATAATGACACTATTTAAAAGGTACCTTTCAAAATCCATGAATTTCCATATCTTTATAATATATGGGCTAAGGTCAATACTCCTGGGTATAAGGTGTTGGATACGACTGTACAGTTCAGAGGGAGGTTTAACAGAAGACATGAATAACCAGTAAACCGGAAATAAAGCCTGAAGAATAAAGATAGACACAAGTATCCAAAATGCTACTTTATAAAGTTTTGATCCATCCCCCTGAAATACTAATTTACTTGCCTTCTTTATTCCTTTTAAGATCATTTTCTTCTTTTCTCCATATATTGAATGAACACCAGGTAGGCCAATATAATAAGAAAAGTAAATATCATTGTCATCGTAGCTATTGCACTTCCTTTTCCGATGTTCTTCGCAGTGAAAAAAGTCCTTATCGTTAATAACTGCAAGGTCTCGGTAAGTCTCCCTGGCCCTCCGCCTGTCATAGTCTCAATAATGCCATATATCCTCATCGCTGTAATTGCCCGCCATAGCACCACTACTGTTATAGCTGGCATAATAAGGGGAAGGGTAATGTGCCGAAAGATCTGCCAGGTGTTCGCCCCATTTACCTTAGCTACTTTATAATATTCCGAGGGTATCGACTCCAGAGCTGCAAGTAGTAATAATGTACTGATAGGAATATTTCGCCATACTGCTGCAACAATAACAGCATTCATAGCTACAGCTGAGTACATCCAGTTAAATACATGGGAGTAAGATAGCAACCATGGAATGTATTCTTCTATGAATCCTGCTGACTTCAACAGATAGTTAATAACTCCATATTCGCTACTATACATTAGTTTAAAGGTTATACCTGCAATAGCTATAGGAGTAGCCCAAGGTACCAGAAGTGCAGTTCTAATAATAGCCTTTCCTTTAGTTTGTTTGGAGGCAAGAAAAGCACCCATCATTGCAAACAGGAGCATAAAAACAATATTTAAAACAGTAAAATAAAAGGAATGGAGAAGAGCGGCAAAAAAGATTGGGTCCGTCAAAAGGGAGATGTAATTGGCAAGCCCGGTGAATTTATACTCCAGCCAGGGTTTGGTCGGTGCATATTGGTGAAAGCTCACCCAAATTGTTCCAAGGAGAGGAACCCCGATTATTACGGTAAGTAATAGGATAAGGGGACTTAATAGGAGAAGACAAAAGTGCCCCTCCGATAGTCTTTCCACCCATAGACTGAATTTACCGGGTATACCTCTTATCCCATTTATGAAAAGACCCAGGGAAACCGTTCTTAGTTTCCCTGGGCTGTTTCTCCCTTTTACCATATCACTGTTTACTTTTTCCTTCCATACTCTTCCTCGATCTTCCTCATACCGGCTTCAAGACGTTGAACAGCTTCCTTCACATCGTACTGGCCAATTAGCATAGGCTTAAGTACATCTATCAGCAGTGCTCTCAGCTCCCCGTAGACCGGGCTGAACGGCCGCTCATTAGCGTATTGAACTGCTTGCCCAATGGTTCTCGCATAGGGGGCAAGCAAAGGGGAAACTTCTTTAATTTTCTCAGGAGTGAAAAGAGCCGAGTAGGGAGGTAGGGCTCCCATAGCGTTAATGAGGAAGAGCAATGAATTGGGCTCTGCTGCTGCTTGAATTACCTTTACTGCTGCCCTCTTGTTCTTGGAGTTGGGATTCACTCCCCACCACCATCCCCCCATTGAACTGTTGCCATGAGGAGACATTGCCGAGTAAAGTGGTGTCGCTGCCCATTTCTCGGAAGAGAGTCCAGTTACCGGTTCCAATTGAGTAATTCCGAAGTTCCAGAGTCTCATAAAAACGGACTTACCGGCACCAAACATCCTCATCGCGTCACTGTTATTCCAACTGATAGCTTCTTTAGGCATAATCTTGTGCTTTAAATACAAGTCCTGCCAGGCCTTCAGAGTCATAATAACCTCGGGGGCATCAGCGGTTATGGGACGGTCTCCTACCGGTCCATAGAGATACTGTTTTCCTCCGTAGAGATATCCGTCAAAAGCCCGCAAAAGCTCAAAGAAGAAGCCATCAAAACTTCCACCCTCATGGGGAGCGATCCAGCCGTAAGGAACACCTTCTTTTTCAGAGACCTTTTTAGCAGCATCAATGAGGTTGCCCAAGCTGGGGTTACTGTCAAACTGTAAGGGAGTAACCTTGTATCCATATTTTCCTAAGAGATCCTTCCGCACGTAGAGAACTCCTACCCCGAACCGCCAAGGAACAGCATAGTACTTGTTACCCCATGCCGCAGCATAAATACTTTGGTGTACTGGAAAAAGTCGGTTCCAAAAATCTTTGGGCATGTGTTCCATCAGTGCTTCCGCATCTAGCCATCCTGCAGTAACATATTCTGCATAGTCCTCTACGGTAAGACTGGTGAGGTCCGGTAGTGACTGTCCAGTTATCATAATTGTGGCAACTTCTTCCCTTTCCTTGGGGACACTGACATCAGAACGTCCAGGAACGAATTCGACTTTTATATCTTCTCCCATTTTTATTACATTGTCTTGAACGATGGATTTCCACTTCTCCCAGTTCTCATCAGTCATTCCCTTATTAGCCCGGAACTGAACTTTAGTGGTAGCCCCAGCGGTACCGAGGCTAATCCCTGCTAGGATAAGGCAACTCAAAGCCAATATACAGAGACTTCTGCAAACATTTGCTTTTGCTCTCATATTTTCCCTCCCTGAAATATGGTTCGAATTTCTAGGAAAGCTCTCATCAAGAAAAAACCATGAGTTAACAACCTACCTCGAGAACTTCCTTTTCCTGAGCTGACAGCCTACTCATTCTCTCACCTCCTCCTGGCCTATTTTTAGCTCTTCTCTTACCGACAATCCAGCTTCACTACTACTTGTGAGGATTTTTCGAGCAGCATTTCTCTCAAAAACTTTCCTTAACAATGTTCACTCTCAAAAACATTGACAAAACATCCATCGAGATTATACCAAAAAAGAGCCGCTTTGGCAAGACCACCCTCGTTTTAGTTTCGCCTTCTAACCTGCATTCCTCATCGATCCAGAAAAGATTGCCCCTTACTCTCCCTTCAGCATCTCCCTTCGTTTGTTGAGCAGAGATTCAATAGCTTCTATATCTTCATTGGAGAGAGTCCACTTTGCTGCAACAACATTTTCCTCAATTTGAGATTGTCGTCGTGCCCCTACGATAGCTGCGGTTACCTCGGGACGTCGTAGCACCCAACCAATCGCCACGTGCGCCACAGTGATATCATTCTTTTTGGCAATAGACCGTAGGCCCTCAACCAACGCAAGATTAGCGCCTAACTCGGGTTCCTGAAAATGAGGATCTCTATCACGCCGATGGTCATCGTGGGGCAAGCTGTGTATCCACTCCTTGGTGAACTTCCCGGTCAAAATGCCCTTTTGCAGGGGACTGTACACAATGACACCGATGTTGTTGGCTGCACAATAATCCAGCAGCCCTTCCTCCACACCCCGCTCGAGCATACTGTAGGGCGGCTCGAGTGAAGCCACCGGATGAATGGGCTGGATACGTTGGAGTTGTTCTACGTTGAAATTAGAAACTCCAATGTAGCGGACCTTCCCCTCTTTTACCAGCTCGGCCATGGCAGCCCAGCCTTCCTCAATATCTTTGTCGGGATCTGGCCAGTGCATTAGATACAAATCAATAACCTCGACCTTTAGTCGCCGGAAGCTTGCCTCAATTTCGCGGCGGATACTGTCTTTGGTCAGTATGCCAGATATCTTCCCCTTTGAGTCCCACTTCCGACCGCACTTGGTAACAAGGATCACCCGCTCACGTATTCCTTTGATAGCCCTGCCCACGACCTCCTCTGAGTGACCAAATCCGTATACTGGAGCGGTATCTATCCAATTTATCCCTAGTTCCACACCTCGCCGGATCACAGCAATCGACTGTTCGTCATCCTGGGGACCCCAACTCCATGTCCACCCGCTTCCTCCAATTCCGGCCGTCCCTAGTCCAATGGTTGATAGGCTAAGCCCTGTGTAACCCAGTCTTCTTGTCTTCACCACTACGCCTCCTCGCAAGTCTTATAAAGGGTCAATTTTCGATGAGTAAGCGCTACCACACCTGAGGTTCTCTTCCTCAGGCCAGAAGTATATCTAGCCCCCGAGCCTTGCTTTCTGACCACCAAAAGCATATCTCCTGCCTTACGTTTCTTCCAATTCTTCTTTTACCTGCTCGACACAGCTGCGTCCATAATTCTACTCACGTAAGTAATTATCTCGCCTCCTTTTATTTCCATTTCTCCACGTATGGAGCCATCCCCGGCATATAAAATTTTGATCACGCCTCTTACCTCCCATTCTTATTTTTGAGATCCAGCTTGCGATTCTGACAGAATAACAAAGTTCCTTTTATCCTAATTATGATTTGAACATGGTTGCAGGGTCAAGCAGGCGTGGTATCTTAAGTCTGACCAGTCTGTTTCCACCCTTTTCGTCTGGTGACGCCTCAGCAGCCATACCATAGATCTATCTCTTGTTCTCGCCTCTTCAAACTGGACTCGACCTTTTCGGTGACATGGCTTTCCTGGCTACTTCACATATCTCCAAGCTGGATCGGCCCTCCCTACCTGTCGGCGGACTACCTAACTCCTCACCTCCTGTCGGCCCTATTTTCCAGCTTTGCCGCCTTCAAAAGATCTGAAGAACTGGTTTTGTAGCCAGTGCAAACCGCTTTCGACCTTTCTTTTGCTTAGGATGGAGATTGAGCCATGAAAGAACAATAAGGCAGACCCAGGATCTGCCTGCACCTTGGAATCTAAAAGGGCTGTCTTTCGACTCTGTTTATGTTTTATTCTCTAATCTTTCCCAGCCAAGCTTATTTGAAACCTCCCCCGCTGCTCGCTTAACTATCCTGCCTAGCTCTTCTTTTCGTCCTCGTCTCATACGGAAAGTCGGTCCAGCAATGCCAATAACACCTGCTATCTTTTTTGAATGATCGAATATGGGGGCGGCGATGCGTCGGACCCCGAGTCTTACCTCCTGATCATCAAAAGCGTATCCGTTGGCTCGGATTTCTTTTAACTCTTCTTTCAACTTCTCGGCATCGGTGATGGTATTTTGCGTAAACTGCTTTAACCCTCTTTCTCTTATAATATACTCAAAGTCTTCCTCAGACATATAGGCCAGAAAAACCTTTCCTACGGCGGTTGGATGCAAAGTTGAGTATCTGCTCCCAATATGGGCTACCAGTCTTATAGACTCGTAACTTTCGTGCTTGTCGATATAAACTATCTCTTTATCATCAAGAATAGCTAGTTCTACAGTTTCTTTCGATTTCTCCAT
Organism: Candidatus Aerophobetes bacterium Ae_b3b; assembly: GCA_005223085.1. Taxonomy (GTDB): domain Bacteria; phylum Aerophobota; class Aerophobia; order Aerophobales; family AE-B3A; genus AE-B3B. Next base: position 31,529 of record NJBP01000002.1, read on the forward strand.
CAGCTTCTGCATTGAAGCTCTTGCCTTTTCCCGTAAATCCAGTCTATCTAGAAGTCTATCGCCAAGGGTCAAAAGCTTTAGAGTCAGTTGATATTTCCTGGTCACAGGATTGTGGCTAACATAGCCCCTTTGCTGCAAATTAGAGAGCAATCGTGAAAGTGAAGGCTTGGGGATGTTTAAAGAAGAGCTAAGCTGAGTAAAAGATAGCTCTCCTTGCTCACTCGCCAACAATTCGATAATCTTGAGAACCCTATCTACCGCTGGAATCAGTTTTTGCATCTTTATTAATCCATATATGAAACAAAGGTTCCTTTTTCTTAACTTAATAATAATATGAAAATCTCAAGTGTCAACCCCCCCCTTTTTATTTTTTGATAACCGGATGAGCCAAAAATATTGAGGGGATCGGCTATCTAAGCTACAATGAGTGCGGCGTAAATCAGCGAGTTTCATGGCAATAAAAGTGAAAGATACGGAAAGATATATTGTTAAGATTATCCATTTTGGAAGTACCGCTAAAGGAGAAGGAAGCGAGGAGGGATGTATATTCAGTGAAAAAGGGAAATTTAAAGAAAGTTTTCGCTGACCTCCGTTAAAAGAAAAATAATCTAAAAATCTTTGGTCTTTTACCCGTTCTCTATCTCTCTGCTTAAGATTATGGCTTCGGCTACCTCACGCATGGATTTACGGGTATTCATGCTCTGCCTCTGGATCCTTCGGTATGCTTCCTCTCCAGAAAGCCCTAGCCTTTGCATCAAAATATCCTTGGCCCGTTCTACCAGCTTACGGGCTTCAAGCTCTTCTTGAATCACCCTTGTCTTTACCATCAGTTCTGTATTCTCGATGGCAATGGCAGCCTCATTGGCAACAGTGGTGAGAACATCCACCTCCACTTTAGAGAATTTATGGAGACGCGAAGTATAGCAGTTGATTACTCCAATAGTCCGGCCCTTAACGCTCAAGGGAACACATAGAAGTGATTTTAGACCCTCTTTTTCAGCTATGTCCTTATACTTATACTCTGCCCTCTTCATAACATCAAATACAGCAATGGGCCTACTCTCTTTTATCACCTTACCAGCAATACCCTCTCCCACCTTCAAGGGAGGCTTCTTGTTGTACTCTTCACTGATACTCTGAGTAGCCCTGATAATTAACTTTTCGTCTTTCTCATCTAACAACATTAAAGAGCAGATTTTAGAATTCATTACCTGAGCTGTCACGGTAACAATTAGCCTTAAGATATCCTCAAGGTAAAGATCAGAGGATATGGCTTTGCTTATTTTGGAAAGAGCCTCTATCTTTTCCACATAAGAAGGAACTTCTTTATTTCCCGTAGGGGAATTTTTGGATTGTCGCATTTTACTTTCTTATAATATTCAACCGCAGAGCACGCCGAGAACGCTAAGAGTAAGACAGTTGCGGTGAACAGTTACAGTTAATCCAGTTTAAATACGGGAACCGGGGACCTTTTATGTTCGGATTTTTTCTTTAACTCCTTTACCCTGGCTACCATCCGGGGAGGAAGAGAATCGGTTTTACCCGATTCTATGGCCAAAATAATTCTATCTAGATCCGAGTAACTCAGGCCTATTTCTCCCTCATCGGTCTGTTCTTTCCACAACCCAGCACTTGGCTTTCTTTTTATTATCTCCTCGGGAATTCCCAAACTTACAGCCAGCTCCCTCACCTGGGTCTTCAAAAGATCTCCTAGAGGAAGGATATCACATCCTCCATCCCCATATTTGGTAAAGTAACCTATGAGGATTTCACTTTTATTTCCTGTCCCGGCCACTAAATAATTCAAATCATTGGCAAAATAATATAGAGTGGTCATTCGCAGTCTCGGTTTCAAATTGGCCAAAGCTAGCTTCTCGGCGGAAGGGAGGATCTCGAGGAATCTGTCGTAAACAGGGTCAAGAACTATGTGTTCTGTCCTCATACTCAACTTTTTAGCCATCAAGCCAGCGTAGTGCTCATCCAAAGATTCGCTATAGCAGGGCATAATCAGCCCCAGCACTTTGTCTTTCATGGCCATCCTGGCCAAACAGGCAACTACCGAGGAATCTACCCCTCCACTCAGACCAACTACCACACCCTCAGCCCCTGCCTCCTGGACCTTTTCCCTAATCCAGTTAGATACCCGATCTTCTAGCCTCATTTTTATCCAGTGCTTAAACCATCAAAATCACATATTCTCCTTTAATTTTTGATAGGTCTTGCGCAAAGACTCTGAGATTATCTTGGTATTTGAAATAACAGGCATAAAATTGGTGTCCCCTTTCCAACGGGGAACCACGTGAAGATGTAAATGACCGACTATACCTGCCCCGGCTACACTTCCCAGATTCATCCCCACATTGAAACCCTCAGGGCGTAAAACCTTCTTAAGTAGAGTTATCATCCGGGAGAGAATCTCCATCATATCCCTTGCCTCATCACCCTCTAAATCCTCAACTGAGTCAATGTGCCGATATGGAGCTATCATGAGGTGACCATTATTGTAAGGATAGGTATTAAGCATCACCAGGCACCTTTTTCCCCTGAGGAGAATGTAGTTATCCTCGTCCTTCTCTTGCTTGGGTTTTTCGCAAAATATGCATTTACCCTCCTTCTCACCCAGGATATACTCAATTCGCCAGGGAGCCCATAGTCTCTTCATCTGATGACCCACCAATTGCTTATTTTATGGCTAACCTAGTATAATTATTGAGTTTTGTCAACCTTGACATCTAAAATATCCCCTATAAAATAGAAAATAAATTGTGGGTTTTCTTTTGTGCATAACCCACAAGATGAGCCTGGAGCGTGAGTTTGGGTGAACAAGGGAAGTGCCTTGATAAGATCTTTTTCTTAATCCTGAAGGGTTTTTAGTTATCCACACCTGTGGATAACTCTGTGATTAACTTCTGACGGTGAAAAGAGTTTTTTTGATGACCGATCGAGAGAAAAGCGTCTGGGAAGAGCTTCTATCCAAGCTAGAGAAAAAACTCAAGCCACAGAACTTTAAGACCTGGTTTAAACCCACCCAATTATATTCAGTTACCTCAGAAAAGCTGACCATTATGGTTCCCAATGATTTCTTTAAAAAATGGCTAGATAGGTACTATATGGGAATGATAAGAAGAGAGATTGCCAAGATTAGTGGGCATGAAATGGAGGTAGATTTTATTCTTCCTCCAAAGTACAACAATATCAAAAAGAGAAAAAATGTTGGCTTTAAGAAAAAACGTTCTGTTTCCCGGTTAAACCCTAGATTTCACTTCAATAGCTTTGTGGTAGGAAATAATAACCGATTAGCCCATGCGGCGGCTCTGGCAGTAGCTCAATCTCCTGCGCGTGCTTACAACCCTTTGTTTATCTATGGGAAGGTAGGGTTGGGAAAGACTCACCTCTTGCAAGCTATCGGTCACTATATTACGGAAAACAGTGAATTAACCTTTACCTATCTATCTTCTGAACAATTTACCAATGAATTAATAAATGCCATTAGGGATGATAAAACAACTGCTTTTAGAAGAAGGTACAGAAATACCGATGTTCTGCTGGTGGATGATATTCACTTCCTGGCCGGGAAAGAGAGAACTCAGGAGGAGTTTTTTCATACTTTTAATGCCTTACATGAAGCCCACAAACAGATAGTTCTTTCAAGTGATAGACCCCCTATAGAGATTCCTACCTTAGAGAAAAGGCTTCAATCACGTTTTGAATGGGGCCTTATTGCTGATATTCAGTCTCCAGACCTAGAAACGAGGATTGCTATTTTAAAAAAGAAAGCAGAAATCGAAAATATGGAGCTTCCTGATGAAGTGGCTACGTTTATTGCTGAGAGAATAAAAACTAATATTCGTAAGCTAGAGGGCTGTCTGGTAAGAATAACTGCTCATTCCTCTCTATTCAAAGAAAAAATAGACATGAATTCAGTTAAGGAAATCTTAAAAGGCATTCTTCCTGAAGAAAAACCCAGACCGATTACGGTAGAGTTGGTCCAAAAAACAGTTAGTAAATACTATAAGATTAAAGAATCAACAATTAAAGGGAAAAAGAGAAGTAGATCTATTGCTTTTCCCAGACAAATAGCTATGTACCTGTGCCGGGAGCTCACCGAGGATTCTTTTCCAGAAATTGGAGCAAAATTTGGCGGCAAAGATCACACAACGGTCATGTACGCCTACAGAAAGATAGTCGAACAGGCTAAGAAAGATGAGGTTTTAAGTAATGAACTAAAAGAACTAGAGAACATACTAAAAACCTCTTAATATTCTGGGTAATATTTGGGAATAAAAGTTAATAAGAACTTAAAAAGTTCCTTGATTGTGAATAAGATAGAAAAGTTTAGTTATTATCCTCATACTTATCTTCTTATCCTGAATAGGTGGAAGCGTAGCTTTCGCATTTATCCCCATAACTCACAAGTACTACTACTACTACTATTTGTTTATAAAATAATAGTATAAATAAGTAAGTCTTAATTAAAGGATATCTGGAGTGAGAGAAATAATACTTTTTAGGAGAATGAAATGAGTCAGGTTAAAGAACTCAAGGAAGAAGATTTTCAAGAAAAAGTACTGGAAGCCGATAAACCCGTAGTAATAGATTTCTGGGCTAAGTGGTGTAATCCCTGTTTAAAAATGGAACCCATAATTGAAGGGCTAAGTGAGGAATTCAAAGGTAAGGTCGAGATCTACAAATTAAATGTAGACGAAAATACCTCTAAAGCAGCTGAATATGGAGTACGTGGTATTCCTGCTTACTTTTTTTTCAAAAATGGAGAAGTAGTTGATCGAGTAGTCGGAATAACATCAAAAAAGGAACTTACGCGACGCTTAATAAAGTTAATAAGATAATGATTCATGAAAAATAGGAAAATAAGGGTAATTTTCCGACCAGAAAAAAAGGAGATTCTCACCTCTATTAAAAGTTCTCTTAAGGAAGTGATAAAAAGAGCAGGAATTAAGATAAATTTTCCTTGCGGCGGAAAAGGTATATGTGGAAAGTGTAAAGTTAAAGTCAAAGGGAAACTTTCTCCCTTAACTTCGGCTGAAAAAAAACATCTCCAGCCAGTAGAGAAAGATGTTCGCCTGGCTTGCCAGGCAGTTGTTGAAGGCAACATCGAGGTTGAGGTTTACCCTCTTTCCTTAATTTCCTTTCCCAAAATTTTAACTAATAGAATAAACAGGGAAATAAAAATCAAGCCTTTAATTAAGAAAACATACCTTTCTCTTCCTCCTCCCAGCCTTAAAGATCAAATTGCTGATCTATCCCGCCTGGAAAAATATCTAAAGGAAAGAGGAATTAGGTATCCTTTTGCTGATCTTGATTTAGTTAAAAAGCTCCCGAGGGTTATGCGGGAGGCAGATTTCAAGCTTACGGCCGTATTAAAGAAGCAAAGATTATTGACAGTGGAAAAAGGGGACACCAGAGGAAAAAATTTCGGAGTGGCTTTCGATGTAGGAACTACGACAGTGGTGGGGACACTAATAGACCTGGACACAGGAGAAGAGCTAGCTACACGCGCTCTCTTAAACCCACAGGCCTCGTTCGGAGAAGATGTGGTAAGCCGAATAGATTTTCTTCAATCACACCTGGAGGGGCTCAAGATTCTGCAGAAAAGGATAATCGGGGCAATAAACCGGATAATCCAGATGTTGAGCCGAGTAGGTGAAGTAAAAAGAGAAAACATTTATTTAGCTACCTTTGTAGGAAATACAGTCATGCAGCATCTTCTTTTGGGAGTGAATCCTACAAATTTAGCTCTTTATCCTTATGTCCCTGTGCTCAAGAGATCTATGGAGTTAAAAGCTAGTGATTTAGGGATTAGAATAAATCCCCAGGGGAGCTTATATTTTTTTCCTAATATCGCTGCTTTTGTAGGAGGAGATACAGTTGCAGTCATTCTGGCCACCTCCTTATTCGATGATAATAGTCAGAAGGTAAGATTAGCCATAGACATTGGGACAAACGGTGAGATTGTCCTGGCCAAAGGAAAAAAGTTGGTTTGCGCCTCTACGGCTGCTGGACCGGCCTTTGAAGGAGCGAGGATCTCCCAGGGAATGAGAGCAGAAAGAGGGGCTATAGAGAAGGTAAAACTTGAAGAAGGGAAGGTAGAGATAGGGGTGATAGGAGGGGGTAGGGCCAGGGGAATTTGTGGCAGTGGATTGATAGATGCCTCCAGCCAGCTTCTAAAGGAAGAGATCATTGACAGCTCGGGATGGCTCAAGCCTTCTTCCAAAGCAAAAGAAAAATGGTCGAGTAGGATAACAAAGAAAAATAACCACAATGGTTTTCTTTTGGTGGAAAGAGAAAAAGCTCAAGATAGAATTCCTATTGTCCTCACCCAGAAAGATATAAGGGAGCTTCAATTGGCCAAGGGAGCTATTTGCTCGGGGATAAAAATTCTCCTCACTCGTCTTGAAGTAGAAAAAGGCGAAGTAGATGAGGTTCTTCTGGCTGGAGCATTTGGAAGCTACATTAACCCTGAAAGTGCTCATCTAATTGGTCTAATTCCCAATTTTCCTAAAGCTAAAGTGAGGAGTGTGGGTAATGCGGCAAGTCTGGGTGCAATTATGGCTCTTGTTTCAGAAGAGGACTGTAAGCAAGCAGAGAAAATTTCTGAAGGGGTAGATTATGTTGAGCTGGCCTCTTTCCCCGAGTTTCCGGATATCCTCACCCAGGCCATGAGATTTGGGAAGCAGGATTGAAAAAAAGGGACGTGATTATTTTTTCTTTTATCAGGGAATTGCTGGATAGCTGAACGCTTACAGCTATTTTTCGGTGGAGGGGGGAGTTTCTTTCTCCTGGGACTCTTCCTCAAGACTCTCCGGCTTTAGTTTACCCTCCGCAATCTCCTTTAAAACCAAGATAGGCAGTTTCTCGTGAGTGTCCTCTAGGGCCCTTTTATCTTTCTCTTTAACAAGTTGTCTGATTCTTCGAATGGCCAAACGGGTAAGCTCGTATTTATCTTCTATCCCACTTTTACGTAATAAATCATCAGTAGAGAATTTAATCAGTTTAAGCTCCTTTTAGCTTGATATCAGTGGTCAAAATCTCTCAATTCTCGCACGGGTACTCTATTCATGCGACAGCGTTCCGCTCTGATTATGGCGGTCAAGTCATCCAAAGCTCTATTTATATCGTTGTTTATTATTAAATAATCATAATAAGGCGCATACTCAATCTCTTTTTTTGCCTGTGTTATCCTTTCCTTAACCCTCTCGTAATCCTCGGTACGCCGGCTTTTTAACCGTTTTTCTAACTCCTGCCAAGAGGGAGGAAGGAGAAAGATTAGCACCGCCTGAGGATAGTTTTTCTTGATTTGGGTTCCGCCCTTGACATCAACCTCCAGCACCACATCTTTTTCCGCTTCTATGGCTTTATTTAAAAGATTAGCTGAGGTTCCGTAAAGTTGCTCATGCACCTTTGCCCATTCCACGAATTTTCGGTCCTCTATCATTTTTTGGAATTCTGTGGGTGAGACAAAGCAATAGTCTACCCCTTCTATCTCATTCTTACGAGGATGCCGAGTAGTGAAAGATACCGAACAAGTAAATGAGGGTGAGTTTTGGAGAAGTCTTTTGCAGAGGGTAGTTTTGCCCGCTCCTGAAGGAGCAGAAATAACCACGATTAAACTCTTCTTTTTAAACAAATTTCTCCTTTTATTCATAGAAAATGATTTTTCAGGATTTAGAGTTAAGCACCAGAAACCTAACTAGATTAGCTAAGTTCTAAATTCTCTTTTACTCATAAGTGGTTGGTTAGTCATTCGATGTTCTGAACTTCCTCTCTGATTCTTTCTAGATCCTCTTTAATTTGGACAACAAGGCGAGAGATAATAAAAGAATTAGCTTTTGCTCCCATGGTGTTAATTTCTCTATGGAGTTCCTGTAGTATAAATCTTATTTTTTTCCCCACCGACTCTTTCTGCTGCAAAGTGGTTTGCAACTCGCGTAAATGAGATTGAAATCTTAGCTTTTCCTCGCTGATGTCACCGCGTGAGATAAGGAAGGATAGCTCGCGGGCGACCTTTTCCCTATCTTCTCCTAATGCCAAAAGGTTCTTCAGGCTTTCCTTTACCTTCTCTTGATAGAGGTTTTGAGCCGTGGGGATCTCTTCTTCCAGGTCGGAAAGTCTTTTTTGGATTCTCTTCAGGTACCGAAGAATACTTTGAAGATGTTCTTTTCCCTCCTTTCCCCTCATCTTGAGAACGTTCTTTAAGGCCTTGGTTAAGGCTTTCTCCAACGTGGTCTCTAAACTCTTCTTGATCTGTGGTTTTCTAGGGGGTGAGATTACACCTCGAAGTGCTAAAAGATGAGAGAGGGTCACTCTGTCATCTAGCCCTAGGTTCTGGCAAAGCCCAGAAAGGGCATTTTTGTAGGAGGTGACAAGCTCCCGATTTATCACTACTTCAGAGAGGAAGGGGGGTTTCCATTTAGCCTCAACATTAAGACTTACTTTTCCCCGCTTAATTTTTTCTCTAACCAAATGCCTAATTTTTTTCTCCCAGGCAAAAGGAATCGGTTCAGAAGATTTAACTTCTATTTCTAGGAACCGGTGGTTAACTGTGCTCATCTCCACATGGAGATCTACTTCCTTGTTGCTCTCTCTTCCTTCCCCATACCCGGTCATACTGTACAATTAAAACGCTCCCCCCCCCGACTAATCATTATTATACCTTGCCCCTCTCCCCTGTCAAGAGAATCTCGGGACTCTTCCCCTTCGTCGCTGTATATCGACTTTGGATTGTTTCTGCTCGTCTTCTCGTTTCGGGAAAGACGTGAAACTCGTCGCTCCGCTCCTCAGACATCACGTCTTTCTTCTTCCTCAACTCGAAGACTCGTTAAGGTGGCTGATATAAGGCTCCTTTGGGGAAAGTCCCTCGATACGCGTATAAATCTTCTGAACAGCTTCCCGCAAAAGTTTAAAAGCCCCCTGGCCGATAGATAACCATATAAACTGGGATCCTTGATAAATCTTTCTGATCCTTCTAGTCTTAATGACCTGCATACCCATTCTCCAGGATTTTGTCCACCTGGTGTGAGTCCTTAAGTCCTTTCAGAATCTCCTTCAAGGATTTTCCCAGCACCGGATGAACAAGGTGGGAATTGATTTCTACCAGCGGTATAAGGGCAAACCTTCTTTTATGTAGATGAGGGTGGGGAACTATGAGGTCGACCTTGTCAACTACTGCATCCTCGTAGAGCAAAAGATCGAGGTCTATCACCCGGGGGTTCTTCTTTTTTTCTCTGATTCTTCCCATCCTTTTCTCAATTTGGAGTAAGGTATCGAGCAGTTTTTCCGGGGACTGTTCTGTTTTCCCTTCCAGAACGCAGTTTACAAACCATCTTCCTTCCATTCCCACTGGCTCGGTAAGGTAGAAAGAGGATATTTTCTCTACGGCTATCTTCTCTTTGAGGTGATCCAGGGCGACTTTTATATTCTTAAGTCTATCGCCCTTATTTGAACCTAACCCGATATAGACGACTGGCATTTATTTCCTGGCCTCAAAATATCTCCCACCAAACTTCTCATAATCCCCTGTAGTAAGATACCTTCAGCAATCCCCGGGAGAAAGACAGAAAGCGAATTTTATGGCTTGATTAACTTGACTTATCTTTTCGGCACTTAAAAGACAAACTCTTTCCCTTAGCAGTTCCTTGCGGATAGTAATTATGGTATCTAAGTTTGCAACACACCTTTTAGGAAGACCATCCTTAGGACCAAGACATACCTCAACAGGTATGTCTCTGATGGTGGTAGTTACCTCTGCCACCGTAACTGCATTTCTTATCGGGTAGGCCTCATCCCGGGAAAGAAGCACTACGGGACGTTTCCTAATAGGTGAAGGCAGTTCAGCCCACCAGATCTCTCCTCTTTTCATCACCATTCCTCTTTGGTAAGTGCTGTTAAAGAAGCCTTTTCCCAGGCTATCGATTCACCTATGGTCTCCGGCATTTTTTTATATCCTTCCTCGTATTTTCTGATAAGCTTTTTCATACTTTTGGACTCTTCCCATAGTTTAACCGCCTGTAAAACAGCTTTACTACGAGTTAATCTCTCCTGCTGCCTGAGCGCCTCCAGTTTGTTGAAATCCTCTTCAGGAATGCTTATAGCAAATTTCACTACCTTAGTCATGAGGCTCTCCTTTGGAAAATATTTTCATACTCTAGTATAACGACATTTTCCCATATGTCAATCCTATGTACACGCCTAAGTCAAATGATGACGATGACCTAACCCAAATCACACATTTTACAGCCCACCCTTTATCTGTTAGAATAGAGGTAAATACTTAGTGAACCACGCCATTGCGAGCGCAAGCGAAGCAATCTCAACCTTCATCAGAGATTGCCACGTCGTCCCGAAGACTTTCGGGACTCCTCGCAATGACAGAAGGGAACGTACTTCACTGAATTTTTACGAATAGAGGGAGGGTTTTTCGGAATGCGCAGAAAGGGGAGGGATGAATGGAAATAGTGTTGGGCGAAACCAAGGACTCAGGCATTTATGGAAAAAAGAGTGAAGTAACCAGACTCAATGGGATGAGAGCGGGTTGAACAAAACGAGGAGGAAGAGGGATGAAAGTCAGTCCGACATATGAGCGCGATTTGGAAATTCATTTACACGGGCCGGGCCCGAGTGACGTGCCGGGAGAGGTTTTAAGAGCAATCTCGATGACTACCCTGGGCCACTTAGATTCAGAATTCATCAGAATAATGGACGAGACCCAGGCCATGTTAAGAATGCTGTATCAAACCGAAAATCGAATGACCATTCCCATTTCCGGCACCGGAAGCTCGGGCATGGAGACCCTGGTAGCTAATCTCATCGAGCCTCAAGATAGAGTAATGGTGGTGAAAAATGGAGTCTTTGGAGGAAGGATTGCCGATGAAGTATCTCGATTTGGGGCGGAAGTGGTACCGATCGATCTAGAATGGGGAACTGTGGTTACCCCTGATGAGGTAAGAGAAGCTTTTTCTAGAAAAAGCTGTCAGGCGCTTTTCCTGGTACACGCAGAGACCTCTACTGGTGCCCATCAACAACATATGAAAGAAATTGGTGAGGTTGTTCACCAAAATGGCGCCCTATTTCTAGTTGATACGGTAACATCTTTAGGAGGGACCGAAGTAAAGATAGATGAGTGGGGGATCGACGCTGCCTACAGTGGAACCCAAAAATGCCTTAGTGTGCCCCCAGGGCTTTCTCCCATTACGTTAAATGAGAGAGCCATGGAAAAGCTCCGGGGAAGAAAGGTAAGAAGCTGGTATTTTGATTTAGGGATGATCGAGAAGTACTGGAATGAGGGGCATCAAAGAAAATATCATCATACTGCCCCGGTGAATATGATTTATGCCCTCCATGAAGGGCTCAGGTTAGCCCTAGAAGAAGGGTTTGAGGCAAGATTCCAACGCCACCGAAGAAACGCTGCCACCCTTCAGGCTGGTCTTGAAACCTTAGGTTTCACCTACATTGTGAGAAAACAGGACCAAAGACTTCCCATGCTTCATGCGGTCTACCTTCCCGAGGGAGCAGAAGAAGGCAAACTTTGGGGAGAAATAAGATCGAGTTACCATATTGAGATTGGTGGTGGTCTGGGGAAATTCAGTGGAAGGGCCTGGAGAATTGGACTGATGGGTCACTCGTCAACAGAAGACAAAGTATATCGGCTTCTCAATGCTATTGGAGAGGTATTCGAAAAATATGGTCTTGTAGGTGATCGAGCCGCCGGTGTTCAAGGTGCCAAAGCTATTTACAAGGACGCAAGAAGGCTGAGGTGATATTTTTGTGGTAATATCCGGTTTCCATCTTCAGTCAGGAAGAATTTTTCCCGGATTGAGGATGTTGTTGGGGTCGAAAAGCTGTTTGATGCCCCGGAAGAGTTTCAGTATTTTCGGGCCCACTGCTTTTTCGAGGTATTTACTCCTCGTGGCACCAACTCCGTGCTCGCCGGTTATCTGCCCACCCAGGGCAAGAGCGATATCAAAAATCTCCCCACTGATTTTAGGAATGATTTCCTTCCATTTATCTTCAGGATAATCCTCTTTGAGGATATTAACATGAACATTCCCATCACCTGAATGGCCGAAACAGATGATTGGATACTCGTATCTTTCCTGCAGTTTCTTTATCTCACGTAGAAAATCGTTTATCCGGGCTCGAGGAACGACGATGTCCTCCATGTGATTGACTGGGCTTCTCTCCTTCAGTGCCTCAATGATGGCCCGCCTGGCTTCCCATAATTTCTCCTGAGTGGGACGGTCATCGGCAACCAAAACATCAATGGCATCGTGCTCAAAACAGACCTCGCCGACAGTCTCACAGAGTGCTTCCACATCTTCTTTCCGATTTCCATCCAGTTTTATGAGGAGAAAGGCGGCCGCTTCACGTAGAGGGAGTTCTTTCTTAAGGTATTTCTCACAGGCGAGGAGGGAGTCTTGTTCCATAAACTCAATGGAGGTAGGGAGTATCTGTCGTTTGATAATGGCTGAGACCGTGTCCGCTGCACCTTGAAATTCATTGAAGGCCACCAATAGGTCTATGGTTACCCTGGGAAGGGGAATGAGACGAAGGATTATCTTGGTTATGATGGCTAAGGTACCCTCGGAGCCGATGAGAAGCCCGATTAAATCATAACCGGTGACGTTTTTGACAAGTTTCCCGCCCAATTGAATTACTTGACCCGAGGGCAGAACCGCCTCCAGTCCGCAAACGTAGTCTTTGGTCACTCCGTACTTAACGGCCCGCGGTCCACCAGCGCATTCGGCGACGTTGCCGCCGATAGAGCAGGAGTCCAGGCTGGCCGGATCCGGCGGATAGAAAAGCCCTTCTCTCTCTACGGCTTCATGGATTTTGCTGGTTATAACACCTGGTTCAACCGTTATCATAAGATTCTTCTTATCAATTTCCAGAATTCGGTCCATTTTTTCCAGGGAGAGAACTATCCCCCCGCAAACAGGGACTGCCCCACCGGAGAGACCATAGCCAGCGCCGCGCGGAGTTACGGGAATTCTTTTCTCATTGGCGAATTTCATGACTTTTGAGATCTGCTGGACCGTTGTCGCCCTGACAACTACCTCCGGTCGGGCCTTCAGGCCAGGGACCTCATCGTGGGCATACATCTCCAGCAGATCTGGATCAAGCAAAACCCTATCTTTACCAAATAGACCGGTTAGGAATTCCAGGACCTCATGGTCGACTTTTGCATACATTTCTAAACCCTCCCCTTGTTGAGGGATCAAGTTTACCCACTAATGATGCTCAATGCAGAGTTACTTTGAGTCGTTTATCGATAGAAATCTGTTTTTTTCGATGGATAAGTGTGGCAGTAGAGAAAGCGAGTGTCAAAGAAGGTTAAAAAATTTCTTTTGGCTACAATGATACGGGACACATTCAGGCAAAAGGTCTACTCAATCTTCACTATTACCTGGCGGTGGCGGGGGCCATCGAACTCACAGAAGTAGATGGACTGCCAGGTGCCCAGGACTAATTGGCCTTTCTCCACGAATATAGTTTCAGAAGAGCCAACTAAAGATGCCTTTATATGAGCGGGGGAGTTTCCTTCCCGGTGTTGATAATCACCGCTCCAGGGGATGATCTTATCCAGTTGATTCAGTATATCTCTTCTCACACTGGGGTCAGCTCCTTCATTGATAAGGATCCCGGCCGTGGTATGAGGAACAAATACCTGGCAGGTCCCCTCTTCTACCCGGGCCTCTTTTACAATATCCTCTACTTGAGAACTGATGTCGATTAACTCTGACCGGGAATGGGTAGAAAGGGAAAATTTTTTTATCACTTTAGCCTCCTTCTTGTTTCATGAGCTTCTCGGGGGTAGTAATCCTTATGCGGGGATAACCGCTAATCAGATTATAGGCATTTATTCTTCTTTCTACCTGGGTTTTGACCAGATGTGCAAAATCCCAGCTAACAAATATATCCACTTTGTTTATCACTGCCAGTGCTAGATGTAGAGCATCGTTGAAGGCATTTGGGGGGATGATCTTTTCCTCGACATACCTTCTAGCTAGTTTCTCGGCCAAGGGGGAGACCTCCAGGGGAGGAAAATCACTAATTAAGGAGAGGATGGCCTCTCTTTTATCTTTAGTCTCCAGGGCCTTTATTTCATCAATGGTTAACCTTGAGATTATCACCCGGCAATGAGGAATCCGAACCTTCCACCACTGACGAGTGATCCTTCGGCGCTGCGGCTGGGAGGTCTCGCAGCAAGCAGAAGGAATGGAGGGATCAAGATAAACACTCTTCATAGATTAAAGTAGTCCATAGTCAGCCAGAGCCTTCTCCAGCCTTTCCTCATTCTCCTTTTTCATCCCATCCAGAGGAAGTCTCCACTCTGGCTCGATCATCCCCAGACGGGCCATGGCTGTCTTTACTGGAAGAGGATTGGTCTCTATGAACATAGCCCGGGACAGGGGATATGTCTTGTAGTGAAGCTCCTTTGCTTTGCTGATATTTCTCTTTAAGTAAGCTTCCACCATTTGAGACATCTCTCCGGGTAAGATATTCGCTAGCACTGATATTACTCCCACTCCACCAAGAGATAGGATGGGCAAAGTATGAGAATCATTTCCGGAAAGGACAGAAAAGTTAGGGTCGGATAAAGACATAATAGTTGATACCTGGTCCATATTACCACTCGCTTCTTTAATGCCTGCTATGTGGGTGAGCTTGCTTAATTTAGCCACCAATGCTGCATCAATATTGACTCCAGTGCGTGAAGGGACATTATAGATAATAATAGGAAGGCCAATGGCCTCTAATTTCCGGTAATGAGCTTCCAGACCCTTAGGGGTGGGTTTATTGTAATAGGGAGTGATTACCAGGGCAGCATCTGCACCGGCTTCTTTGGCAAATTGAGTTAACTCTTCGGCCTCATGGGTGCTGTTGGAACCAGTCCCGGCGATTACCGGAACTCGATGATTGACCTCTTTCACAGTTATCTCTACCACTCGTTCGTGTTCATCAAAGGACAAAGTAGGTGACTCCCCTGTGGTTCCACAAGGAACTATTCCATCCACTCCTTTTTCCAGACAAAACCCGATGAGCTTGCGGAAGCTATCCTCATCTACCTCCCCCCCTTTGAAAGGGGTAACTATGGCTACATGACATCCTTTGAACATTGGCTAACCTCCCCTTCCCATTTTCCCTCATATACCACTTCTGCTTTACCTTCCAGGGAAACTTGAGTAAAATTATGGGTGCCTGATTTTTGAAAATAGACTTTCAGATCTCCCCCGCCGGTTTTTATCTTCACCGGAGAATTAAGGGCGTAGACTAGATTTGCTGCTAAAGCTGTAGCTACTGCTCCGGTACCACAACTTAGAGTCTCTGCCTCTACCCCTCTTTCGTAGGTTCTCATCCTCACGGTATCATCCTTTATTTCTGCAAAGTCAACATTGGTGCCCTCTGGCTGAAACTTTCCATGGTATCTTATTCGGGATCCCATTTTGGGAAGATCAATCTTTTCTACCTCCGGGACAAAGAGAACAAAGTGAGGTACTCCCGTATCCAGAAAATGGCCTGTGTAGGAGCCATCCCCCAGGTTTATCTCTAGGTTTAACTGAGAAATGGAAGGATCTTTCATTCTTATGCGGACCCGATTCTTTTTTACCTGGGAGAAAATCTTTCCCGATAAGGTCTCAAAAGAACATTTTTCCCCCACAATTTTCTTAAGGTGGGCAAATCTAGCTATGCATCGGGCTCCATTTCCACACATTGCCGGTTCGCTCCCGTCAGGATTGAAAATGCGCATTTTAAAATCAGCTACCCGAGATTTTTCCAGAAGTAGAACTCCATCTGCTCCAATGCCGATCTTTCTGGGACATATGGTTCTGGAAAATTCGGGTCCATTCTTGATAAACTGGGAGCGGTTATCAATGACGATAAAGTCATTGCCACTTCCCTGTAACTTGGTGAAAGGGATGGGACCAGAAAGAGCTTTCTTTTCCCCCAGTGGGCGAGCTGAGCAAGATTTAGAACTCGAGGGAGAACCTCTAAAGGAGGAGAATAATTCCTCAGGGATGGACTCCTCCTTAATCAGATCTTTATAAGTTTCCCTCTCTCGAATTATCCACCACTGATCCTTCTTTACCAACACTTCTGCTGGTCTGGGTCGAGCATTGTAAGTAAAGCTCATGCTAAAGCAATAGGCTCCGGTATCCATGATAGCCAGATACTCTCCTTCCGTGATTTGAGGAAGAGGTCTTTCCCGAGCAAAGAAATCTCCCGACTCACAGACCGGACCTACTACATCTACCACTTCAGGGGAACCCGCCCCATGAGGTTCTTTTAGTTTTTTTATCTGGTGATAGGCTCCGTAAAGGGATGGTCTAATGAGATCGTTCATCCCCGCATCTACAATGATAAATCTCTTTTTCCCTCTATTCTTTTTATAAAGTACCTGAGTGATTAAGACCCCGGCCGGTCCCACCAGGAATCTTCCTGGCTCAAGGATTAATTTTGCCCCGGTTTTCTTGATCAATGGATAGATTTTTTCTGCTAGATCCATGATGTTTAAAGGGAGCTTTCCTTCCTCATAGCTAATGCCAAATCCCCCTCCCATATCCACATATTTTAGGTTCAGTCCCTTTTCTTTAAGCAGTTCAAGAAAATCCAGGATCTTTTCCAGAGCCCTAAGATAAGGCTGAAGGCTGGTTATCTGGGAGCCGAGATGAAAATGAATCCCTACTGGCTCCAAGAGGGGTGATTTTTTAACCTGGGAGTATAGTTTCTCTGCCTCATCAAAGTCAAGACCGAACTTATTTTCCCTCTTGCCGGTGGTGATGTAGCGGTGAGTTTTCGGATCCACGTCGGGATTTATGCGTAAGGATATTTTGGCACTCTGGTTCAATTGGCGGCTGAGCTTTTCTATTAATCTTAACTCTCCTGGTGACTCCACGTTAAAGATAAAGATGTTCTCTCTTAGGGCGTATTCTATCTCCTCTTTATTTTTTCCGGGTCCCGCAAAAACTATTTTTTGAGGAGGGAATCCAGCCTGAAGCGCTTTGTATAGCTCTCCTCCCGAGAGAATGTCTGCTCCCGCACCTTCAGTAGCCAGAATTCGGCAAAGGGTAAGATTGGCATTGGCCTTTACTGAGTAGCAAATTAAGGGGGAGAGTTTGCTGAAGGCGTGGCAGACTTCCCGGTAACCATCGATTAGGCTATTATAGCTGTAAAGATAAAGAGGGGTCCCTACCTCCTCAGCCACCTGGCCAACTGGTACCTCTTCGCAGAAAAGCTGCCTGGCCTTATAGTGAAAATGGCTTTTTCTATTAGCTGGCAATGGGATTTTCTCCTTCCTCCAGTTTCTCCCTGGCCAGTTTTATCTGTCTGGCCAGAGACTTTTTTCCGGTACCCCCGGTTGATTCCTTATTAAAAACAGATTCTTCCAGCTTTATCCTTTGGAAAACATCGGCCTCAAAAAGAGAAGAAATCTTTTGATAGTCCTTCAAGGCTAGATCCTCAAAACACTTATTTTCCTTTAAACAGTGTTTAACCAATTTTCCCACCATTCCGTGAGCTTCTCTGAAAGGAACGCCTTTCTCTACCAGATAATCAGCCAGGTCCGTAGCCGCGAAAAAGCCCTGTTGGGCCTGTTTTCTCATATTCTCATGGTTTAGCTTTATCTTACCTATCATCCTGGGGTACAGTTTTAAACATCGCTTGATAATCTTCACCGCTTCAAACAAAGAAGATTTGTCTTCCTGTAGATCTCGATTATAAGAGAGGGGAAGAGCCTTCATGGTGGTGAGAAGAGAAAAAAGATCCCCATAAACTCTGGCCGTTTTTGCCCGAGTGAGTTCGGCCACATCAGGATTCTTTTTCTGCGGCATGAGACTGGAGCCGGTGGTAAAGGCATCACTTATTTCAACAAAGGAGAAGGCAGGAGATGACCAGAGGATGAGATCCTCTGAGAGACGGGAAAGATGCATCATTAAAAGAGCCACACAACATAGAAATTCAATAATATAATCACGGTCACTCACGGTGTCCATACTGTTCTTGGTAATGAGGGGAAAATTTAAAAGCCTGGCCACATAGGCTCTATCAATGGGCAAAGACGTTCCCGCCAGAGCCCCTACCCCCAGGGGAAGGACATTGACTCGGACATAGCAGTCTTTTAGCCGTAGTTTATCCCTTTGTAGCATCCAAAAATATGCCAGAAGGTGGTGAGAGAAAAAAACTGGCTGGGCATATTGTAGGTGCGTATAGCCGGGTAGGATAACCTGCCTGTTTTTTTCGGCAAATTCAAGGATCACCCTTTGGAAATTAGATATAAGATGGAGGATTTCACTTATTTCCTCTCTCAAGAAAAGTCTTTCATCCAGGGCTATCTGGTCATTTCTGGATCTTGCCGTGTGAAGTTTTTTGCCAGCCTCCCCGGCTCTTCTTATTACCTCCTCCTCTATAGCCATATGAATGTCTTCTTTTCCAGTGAAGTCAAGCTTTCCCTTATCTAAGTCTTTTTTTATCTCTTCCAGGGCCAGGATGATCTTTTGAGCCTCCTTTTCCTCGATGATTCCCACCTTGGAGAGCATTTTGACATGAGCAATGCTCCCGATTATATCGTGGGGGTAGAGTTTTCTATCTACGTCAATAGAGGAGGTGAAGTCCTTCACTAACTCATCGGTCTCCTCACTGAATCTTTCGGCCCAGAGGCTCATAAAAATATTCCCTTATTTATCTATGGCAAGGTGCACAGCTTGGTGCTCGGCAGGTAGAACAGCTACTCGTTCCACCTAGTGTGCCTTCTTTGGTTCTCCCGCTGATGAATCGAGGAAGAAGTTTTTTCAGTTGGGAGCTACCGCATTTTGCGCATTTAAGTTCATTTTCCTTACCCAGATTTACCAAGCGGGTAAACTCTTCCCCGCAACTGCCACATTTGTATCGATATAAAGGCATCTTAACCTACCTCTTCGGGCTTTCCCTCTCTATTAGCGCAATCTGGTGCTTAAGTTTAGTATAATTCGGTGGAGCTGTCAAATTGACTCTCTTAGAAAAATTGCTTATTATGGTTTAGTGAGCTTATTGGAAACCAAAGTTTTTGAATGATTGAAAAAAATGAGGAAAAGATTAACTTTAAGGTATAAAGACAAGGAGATTGAGGTAAAAATTCCCCTGGGGAATCTTATGTATGTTATAAAGCCAGAGGATCTTCCTGGACTAGAGAATGAGCAAAAATCTATTAAGCACTCGCTAGAGAATCCCATAGGCTCAGCTCCTCTATCTCAACAAGTGAAAAAAGGAATGAAGGTGGTTATCATGGCAGATGATATTACTCGACCCACACCCCGAGAGAGGATTCTTCCGGCCCTCCTGGATGGATTAAATGAATCTGGCATACTTGATAGAGATATCACGGTGTTGATTGCTCTGGGAACTCATCGTTATATGAGCAAAGAGGAGATAGAGCACTGTTTTGGGAAAAGGCTTACGGAAAGAGTAACCATCTTAAACCATGAGTGGAAGGCTAAAGCTAATCTTGTCTACCTGGGCTCAACTCCCAGGGGGATACCCGTCTCCATTAATAAGATCGCCCATGAGGCTGATTATTTAATTGGGGTAGGCAGTATTGTTCCTCATTCTCTTGCTGGTTATGGAGGAGGCGCTAAGATAGTCCAGCCTGGAATTTGTTCTTGGGAGACCACTGGGAAAACGCATCTTCTGGCGGTAGAAAGGAATGACTTTCTTGAAGTTGCAGGAAATCCGGAAAATGAGGCCAGGTTGGAGATGGAGGAGGTGGCAAGAATTGCTGGATTAAATTTCATTGTTAATGTGGTACTCAATGGCAAAGGAAGAATAGTCAAGGTAGTTTCCGGTGACCCAGTGAAGGCCCACAGAGAGGGAGTAAAAGTAGCCAGGAAAGTTTATGAGCAAAAAATACCCGAGTTAGCTGATGTGATTATAGCAAGTGCCTATCCAGCCAATATAGACTATTGGCAGGGTGCCAAGGCCCTCTCTTATGCCCAACACGGCCTTAGAGAAAAGGGCACGGTTATCCTTCTAGCTTCCTTCCCTGATGGCATCTCTCCCACGCACTCTGAGTTTGAAAAATACGGAGATAGGCCATATGAGGAGATAAAGCGGCTAATTAAAGAAAATAAGATTCAGGATCTCGTCTGTGCCTCTATTTTAGTTTGTCATGCGCTGGTTAGAGATCGCTGTGAAGTTATCTGCGTTTCGGAGGGACTGTCTATAGAACAAAAGGAAAGGCTTGGCTTCAGGCACGCCGATAGCCTGGATGAGGCATGGGAAATGGTCTTATCAAAGTATGGAAAAGGGGTGAAGATAGGGCTTATAGACCATGGAGGTGATATGCTGCCCAGACCTGGTTAAGAATATCTCGGGACTCTTCCCCTTCGTCGCTGTATATCGACTTTGGATTGTTTCTGCTCGTCTTCTCGTTGCCTGCGGCACCTTAACGGCCGGGAAAGACGTGAGGATCTCGAGGGGGGAAACATCCCCCCTCGACGCTACGCTGCTCCCCCCAATCCAAAAACAGGCAGAGCACGTCGCTCCGCTCCTCAGACAACACGTCTTTCTTTTCCTCAACTATTCTTGAGGGGGAAAATATTCCCCCTCAACGCTCGCTTCGCTCACTGCTCCCCCTAAATTCGAAGCCTGCAGAGCTGACTCGTTAAGGTGGCTGATATAAGGCTCCTTCGGGGAAAGTCCCTCGATACGCGTATAAATATCTTCCTGGTACTGGTAGTTTAGCCCGTTTTTGAAAAAGCTAAAGAGCGAAAGGAGAAAATGGTTTGAAGGCGATTTTAAAAAATAAGGAGGCCGTAGGTTTTGATCTTGAGGAGATACCTGTACCTGAGCCCAAGTCCAAAGAGGTTCTGGTTAAAGTGAAAGCTGCTGCTATATGCGGCTCGGATTTGAAAATTTTTAAGTGGATACCCTGGTGTAAAAATGTGGTTAAGTCTTTGCCCTTTATTCCAGGGCATGAATGTGCCGGTGAGGTGGTGGAGGTTGGAAAGGAGGTTAAAAGGATAAAAGTAGGGGATAAAGTAGCAGCGGAAACCCATATTACCTGTGGAAAATGCTGGCAATGTCGGCATGACCGCTCTCACACCTGCCAGAATATGGAACTTTTTGGTCACACTGTAAACGGCTGTTTTGCTGAATACTGTATAATACCCCTGGTCTCTACCAGGAGGGTGCCTGAGGATCTACCTTTTGAGAAGGGATGTCTTCTCGAACCAATGGGAATCCCCTTGAGGGCTGTATACGAAGGAGAAGTAGAGGGAGATTCAGTAGTGGTTATAGGATGTGGGCCTATCGGGCAATTTGCGGTAGGGATTTCGAGGATAAAAGGAGCCGAAAAAATTATCGCTACCGATATTAACGAGAAAAGGCTAAACCTAGCCAGGAGAATGGGAGCGACTCATCTGGTTAATGCTCAAAAAGAATCTCTCGTAGATAGAGTTTTATCCCTGACCAACGGAAATGGAGCAGGAGTGATAATCGAGGCTTCGGGTGATGCTCAAGCCTTAGAGAAAGCATTTAATTACTTAAGGACTGGGGGAAAGTTATTTATGATAGGTCATCCTGAGGAGCTTTTAAAGATTGATGGATCTCCTCAGATTATTCTCAAGGAAGCCAGAATCAGAGGACTGTTCGGAAGGGAAATATGGAGAACCTGGGAGATAGCCGAGAATCTACTTTCCGCGGGAAAACTCAATATAGATCCTATAATTACTCATAAATTTTCCTTAGAAGATTTCGAGAAGGCCTTCGATATAGCAATTTCGGGCCAAGGATGCAAGATACTTCTCATTCCTTGATAGCTTTAAAGGAGTAATTCAATGGCTGTTCTTATTACGGGAGGTTACGGACAATTAGGGTCCTGGCTTACCTACCAGTTTGCTGGGGTGGGAAAAGAGGTTATAGTTCTCGATGTGGTAGGTAAAGACCTTGATTATCTTAAGGAAATAAAAGATAAGATTAGATTTGTTCGGGCAAGTGTGCTCGATTTCCCAAAACTGGTGGAAGTATTTATCCGGTACAAGGATAAAATTGAGGGAATTATACATACAGTAGCGATAACTGCCGACCCCTCTCTTGAGGGAAACCCTCACCAGGCTCTTATGATAAATCTCACCGGGACAGTCAATATGCTCGAGCTGGCTAGACTCTTTAAAATTAAGAAATTTCTCTTTGCTAGCTCAGGAGCAGTATATGGAGAGGTAAAAGACAACCCTTCTGAACTTACTCATCCTCTTCATCCTAGTGACTTATATGGCGCCAGCAAGGTGGCCGGGGAGCTCATTGGTCAGCAATATGAGCATCACTATGGTCTTGATTTTCGGAGTGCTCGTCTTTACTTTTTCTTTGGTCCGGGAAGGCTTCCTTCCCAGCAAACTGAGCTGTTTAAAAATCTTCTAGGGCCTCTTGAGGGTCTTCCTGGTCTAAAACTGGAGAAGGGTGCCGATCAGAAACTGGGATTTACTTACGTTAAAGATATCGCCTATGGAACTTATCTTCTCTACCAGGCTGAAAATCTCAAGCACAAATCGGTAAATATCTCTTCCGAACAACCGATTTCTTTCCTCCAGATGGTGAGCTTAGCTCAAAAGTATAGTGATAAACCTACTCAGGTGGAGATAGGCCCGGGCAAGCTCTTTCCTCGAGGAGAGACTTTGGATATCTCTCTTGCCAAAGAGGAGCTTGGATTTTATCCCCAATATACTGTGGAGGAAGGTATGCGCGAATACGCCCGGTGGGTAAAGAAAAATGCGATGAGGAAGGATTAGAGAGGACGATAAGATGGCTAGATATGTCATTGGCGGTGATGTGGGCTCATCCGGGTACAAAGCAGTCCTTCTGGATATGGAAACCGGTGAGGTTAAGGCAACTGCTAGTGTGGTTTATGAAGTGAACTGGGTTAAGCCAAGCTGGGCTCAACAAGATCCTATTCTCTGGAAAAGAGCATTTATAAAGGCAACTAAAAGGCTATTAAAAAATGCAGGAATTGCAAGTAAAGAAGTTGAGGGGATTGCTTTTTCCGGTCAGCAGCACGGAGCAGTGGTAGTGGATAAGGATAATCAACCTTTGTATGAAGCCATTTTATGGTGTTGTCAAAGGAGTGCTCAGGAATGTAAGGATATAGAAGAAAGTGTAGCTAAAGAGACTGCCAGAACAGATGCTTATGTTGAAGAGATTGGTATGCATGCTATGCCTGGTTTTCAAGGACCAAAGGTGCTCTGGATCTACAGGCACCTACCTCAGGTTTATAAAAGGACAGAACAACTTTTATTTCCCAAGGACTGGCTAAAGACAGAGATCAGCCGAGAAAAAAGGTGGGCAACAGAACTTTCTGATCTTTCTGGCTCGGGCTATCTAAGGCTAGATGGCACATTGTCGGAATTAGTAATGAAGGTTATGAAATTAAATTCTCGCTGGGTACCGGAGATTCTTCCTTCTACTTCTCAAGTAGGTACTGTTTCAGAGGGAATAGCTAAAAAGACAGGCTTAGATGTAGATACCAGAATCTTCGGTGGAGGAGGAGATAATCCGTGTAGTATGCTAGGCAATAATGCCTATCTTCTAGAGAGTGTAGGTACCTCAGGTACCTTTTCCGTCAGGGTTAAACAGCCCATCGTGGATGGAACCCTACATCCTTTCATTCTTCCTGACGATAGATTTAATCATCCCCGGGGACCAAGACAGCCCTTGCACTGTATTATTGATGCGGCCAGTGCCATAGATTATATCGCCGAGAAGGTTTATGGAAAAGGTAGGTTTACTTACGAGATGCTTAACAGAGTTGCCAGAAATACGCCGGCAGGCTCCAATGGCAAAATCATTATTCCTTTTATCCATGGACAAAGGGTTCCCTATGCGCCTCAGGGTAAACTCTACATCAAGGGATATGATCCGACTAAGGATAAAAAGGAAGATTTGATTCGTGCGGTAATGGAGGGAGTAGCCTATGCTATGAAGTATGGCTTTGAGCTCTTACAAAGAGGTATGCAAAAGCAGAAAATAGCTGAGCCGAAAAGAATTACCATTACCGGGGGCGGTTCTAAAGGCGAAGAAGCTAGCCAGATAAGATCGGATGTTTACGGCAAGGAGCTTATCAATCCTCATACTGAGGGTGCCGCGGTTGGTGCTGCCTACATTGCTGCAGCAGGAGTGCTTGATGAGCCAGTAGAAGAGGTATCAGCCAGGTTATTTGAAAGAGGGATTCAACTCAGCCTGCAAAAACCCACTTTTGTAATTCCCCGGGATGAAAACATCAGGCTGTATGAAGAGGGCTATCAAAGATATTTAGAAATTCTTGAAGAGGCTATTGAAAATAACTTTGAGCAAAAATGGTAGAATTCAGGAAAACTTATTCTGGAGGTTGAGAACCCTGAGATTTTAGCTGGGCGGCTTTTTCATGGTGATCCGCTGCCTGTAAATACATTCCTTTCTCTGCGTACAGGTCCCCTAGTAGCTCATGGGCCTGAGCATCCTGCGGGTTAATCTGTATTACCTTCCTCAAGTTTTGTTCAGCAAGATCGTACTTTTTCTCTTCAAAATAAATAAGGCCTAAATTGAAATAGGCATCTGGATTGTCGGGATGATGCTGGGTCTCTTTCTCATAACACTCAATGGCTTGCTCGTTTTTACCTTGCTTGTAGTAAATACTACCCAGATGAAAGTAGGTGTCCTGAAAAACAGGTTTCAGTTTTAGGACCTCTTGAAACTCCTCAATTGCTTGTGCGTACTTTTGTAGCTGGACGTAGGTGTGAGCTAAATTATAATGGAAGAAAGGCTCATCTGGTTTTATTTTTACTGCTTTTTCCAGCTCGGCTTCTGCTTTAGGATACTCTCCTTGTTCCATATAAATGTTAGCCAGATAGGCATGGGCATAACTATTTTTGGGTTCCAGCTCTATCACTATCTGCAACTCCTTCTCTGCTTTTTCATAGTTTTTCTGTTCAAGATGGACCCTTCCTAAATAAAGATGAGAATCTACGTGTTTAGGGTTCTGAGTGACCGCTTTCTGGAGTGATTCCAAAGCCTTGTCCCAACGATGGAGCTTAAAATAACTCATTCCTAAACTCGTATACGCTCTCTTTAAATCAGGGTTAAGATCAATAGCTTTTTCAAAGTTCTCCATCGCTTTTTCGTATTCCCCCTGCCAGTAAAGGATTTGGCCTAAATTGTACCAGGCTAGAGCATCGGAAGGATTAATGGTTATTTCTTTCTCATATTCAGTTATAGCTTTTTCAGGCAGTTGCTGATAGGAAAATAGGTTTCCCAATAGCAAGTGAATCCCTGGATAGGCTGGTTTAAGTTTTACGCAGACCATAAGCTCCTCAGTAGCTTCCTCGTATTCTTTGAGTTCGAGGTCGGTGAGAGCTAAGTTATAGTGGGCTTCAAAGTTGTCCGGCTCCAGTTTAACAGCCTGCTCGAAGGCTTGCCTAGCTTTGGTGTACTCCTTCAAGTGATAATAATCCAGTCCGAGCTTAATATATGGTGCCGAGTTTTGTTCTGGATATGCCAATCCTGAAGAAAATAAGATTATCCCCAGGCCTATCAGAAATGAAAACACTACTATTTTCTTCAATCTCTATCCTCCTTGATCAAAGTAGATTCCTCTAGCTGATAAACAATTTGTAGTTCTACAGTGAGAGAATTTTTCTGCCAGGAAGAGGGAAAAGGAGGAAAAGGTGAGGTATCTTTTATCAGTTTTTCTGCGGCGCGATTGAGCACTTCGTAACTACAGGGAGACGAAACTTCAGTCTTTATGACTCTGCCACTGGAATTAATCGTGAATCTGACCTTTATTCTTCCTTTCCATCCGTGTTGCCTGGCAACCGATGGATATTTTTTGTTGGCGTTGATTAACTTTCGAGTCTTTTGTGCATATTCTCTTAGCCAAAGGCTCTCGGTAAGGCGCTCTGTATCTTCCTTCAGGATCCTGATTTCTTCTCGGTGAAAATCTGGCTCAGTGGTCAGAGGTGAGAATTTCTTTTTTTCTACGATGGGGGAATAACCACGAGTCCTTGGCTGCACAATCGGATCTAAGGAAGTGGACAAAATTTCGCGCCTAACCTTTTCCTTAGCTTTACCGAGGGATATTCTCGGGAGCGGATTTGGTTCCCTCAAAGCGGCTTTTTTATAAGGGAAAACTCGTGAAGCTCTTGAGATTATGATTTCGGGTCGTATACCTTCTTCTGTGATTCTTACCTGGTGAGGATAGTAGTTCTTTTCACTTTTCCTCATAGGGAAAGCGTTAAGGTTCCTTTCCGTGGGTAAATAAGAAGCTGACATAGGTTCCGATTTCTTTTCCTCGAAAAGAAGACCCAGGAAAGCCAGGCTTCCCTCCCTTTGTCTTAGCGGTAGAGTCTGGTTTAAACCTACAGGCTCAGTAGCTAAACTCGGGGTATGATCGGCCAACCTTTTTTGGCTCAAGTTTTCCTCCCTCGCAAGGTAAACGCTTGCTTCAATTTTCCTGAGGAGAGGAGATTTTTCCACTTGGGTTAAGGGTGAGAAAGACGAGGAGATGGCGGCTTTGTCAACTGAAAGATTCACTCCCGGGATCTTACTCACCATCTTGGATGTTCCTTCTCTGAGAGGGTTAGATTCCATGGTCGATTCACGTACCTTTGTTGGTGGGGAAAAAAGGGATAGAGATTTTCTTTTCCTGTGGTTAGATGTCTCTTCGGGAGAAAGGATTCTCTCCTGAGATCTCAGATTGGAAGAAATAGAGGGCTTTATCGTGCGAATCGAAGATGGCTTGAGTAGCTCCCTATTCTTTCTTTTGAATGCAATGGTTAAGGGAGAGATTATGGATTTTCCCGATGATTCCCTCAGGTGATGATTTATTTTAGGCAAAGAGATAATGTAGTCTACTTTTATACTTTTGACATATTTGACAGACTTCGGGGGAGAAAGGAAAATGGGGGCTGCAAGAAGTCCCAAATGAATGAGTATGGAAATGAGAAGAGAAAATGTCTCTACTTTCAATTTACCCACTCTATTTTTCTTACCAGTCCCTAATTTCCCCCTTTTTACTTTCTTTCTAGAGGCCAATTTTCATCCCCAGATTGATTCTTCTACCCGGCATGGGGTAATCCCTGAACACCTGGTATGACTCATCCAGTAAATTCTCCCCCGTGGCAAAAACCTCAACTTTCTTGGTTAACCTTTGAGAAAGCCTGGCGTTAAGGAGATTATAGCCCTTTAATTTCTGGGTGTTTTCTCTATTGGTATATTGCTCACTTACCTTCTCTGTCTCTATGCGGATGCCTAATCCAAAATCTGTTTCATATTCCAGACTCAAGCCCATTTTGTATTCAGGTGTATATGCCAGATAATTTCCTTTATACTCCTCACCCTCATCCTTAGCTTGTTGATAGAGATAATTTAATCCGAGAGATAACCTCGAGGTCAACTGTAATCTGAGCTCCGATTCTATACCCTGGTTATGGGCCTTGTCTACATTGGTAGCCTGCCAGTGCCAGGGTGAAATCTCCACCCAGCTAATTAGCTGCTCAGTTTTTCTATCAAACCAACTTATTCTGGCTAGTAGAGGCAGGCTAAACTGATGCTCCAATCCCAACTCATAGCCTCTAGATTTTTCTGGTTTAAGGTCTTCATTTCCAAATAGACCCATTCCCCATCCCCAATCCTCATACCAGTAAAGTTCATTTACCGTAGGGGGCCTGAAAGCCTGACCATAGGAAGCACGAAGGCGGGTATTGTGTCCTAAAAGGTAAAGGAGACTCACTCGAGGACTGCATTGGGAAGCGTAGGCGGAGGGATTGTCGTACCTCAGTCCCGGGAGGAGGACTAAGCGGGAAGAAGGATTTATCTCGTCCTGAAGATAAAGAGAAATCGTATCTAACTTCCGGGGGTCACCAATTCTGGAAGCTCCATCAATGGTTGTGACTTTGACCCGATCCTGTCTTAGCTCCAAACCTATCGTGGGGAAATGTCTTCCCCAGGGGAGGCTATACTGCATTTGCACACCACTGGCAAGATTTTCTGTTGTATCTTTCATCGGACCGCCCCAGGCCTCAGGGTCTTGGTAACATATTTCATATTGTTCGATAAAAGTTTTAGTAAGAAGACGAGCTCCTCCTTTTAAATCCTTGTGGTAGGAAAGATCCAAGAAGTTCCTTTTGTCCTCTTCCCGGGCACCAGGAGTGGGATAAGTGGTGGAGCCGGGAACCCCGCTGTCTCGATGAGAGTAACCAGCCAATAAAGAGAACCCCGATGAATCATTGACTTCATAAGTGAGCTTGGCTGTCGCATGTGTCTCGTTACAGCCACTATTTTCTCTGTCTCCGGCTGAGTCTCCCAGCTTAGCGGTGAGAAAGTATCCAGTCTTGTCTAGCTTTCCACCATGGGTAAGAGTGTATCCACTGGTTTCATAGGTGCCATAGGAAGCTCTGATCTCGGTCTGCCTCTTTTCAGGAGCAGGTTTGGTAATGATATTGATAACGCCGCTCAGGGCGTTAGCTCCGTAGAGAGAGGAGAAGGGACCTCTAACTACCTCGATCCTTTCGATGTTTTGTACCGGAAGGAAACCCAGATCTATGGTTCCGGAAGCGGCAGGATTTAATTCTCGTCCATCCATTAAAACTAAGACTTGATCTGCGGCAGAACCGCGAATATGTGCTGTAGTCAGTGAACCCGGACCCCCGTAAGCGGTCACTCTCATTCCCGCTACATTCTCTAATGCCTGAGCCACCGTGGAAGCACCGGTTTGTTCGATCTCTTTTTCAGTGATGACCGTGGTGCTCACCGGAACATCCTTTAATAAATGGGGAGTACGGGTAGCGGTAATAACTATTTTTTCTAGCTCTAGGATGCTTTCTTCTTTATTTTCCTCAGCCTCTGTCCAACCGGAAAAGATAAGCACTAGACCCAAGGTTACCATAAGTAATCTGCTAAATGAAGACATTGCCTTCTCCCTTCCTTTTATTCTCTGTATCTAACGGTGCTAACCTACATGCCTCATCCTTCTGAGGGTACTCCTCAGTTATTCAAAAAGCTACTTCCTATAAAAAACCCCAGCCTTCCCGATAAAGAAAGCTGGGGTTCTATTGTTCGACAAAAACCCTCATTACCTTTTATGCGAAGAAGGAGGGTACACACACATAGGCAGGTCTTCTGGCTCCCGGTGACCTCAATCTTGAGTTTTTCTACTCTCCGCGCCTTCCCATCTCACTGGCTCATCAAAATTACTACATCAAGAGACAGTGGCCTAGTGCGGATTTCGCTACCGGTTACAGCGGCGCAACCGCGAGGGTTTCTCACCCTCTTCCCTTTTAAGCCCACATAGGGCACCTATATACTTCAACCAGGACATTAAAGAGCAGATATTTTATAATACTGTATCAAGAATTTTTGTCAAATTGAACGTTCCAAGATTCCCTCATTTAGTGAACTATTTTTTTTCCTTTCCGTTAAAGATCCTTCTATAGCTTAGGTTTAAAATGAGGGCAGGAAGTGAATATTTCCACCTTCTTCCTCCGGATAAACTGGTCAGTCTCTTAAAAATAGAAGAAAGACGATAGATTCTCTGATAGGCCCAGTCAAATCCTTGTTTTAGCTCCTGAGGAGTCATTGATTTTGGTTTAAAGACCGCATGGGCCAGGTCATAATTTGACCAATTTCTATCTATGATTCTATCTTCTTTTTCTAATTTTTCATATAATTTTGTCCCCGGCAAAGGGGTGAGAATGCTGAATTGAACGACATCTAACTTCACTCTCTCTATGAATTCTACTGTTTTTTTGAAGATACTCTTATCATCATGATCAAAGCCAAAGATAAAGGCCCCTTCAATTGATATCCCAAACCGGTGGATTTTTTCAATAGCCTTCTCGTAGAATTTTATCTTATTTTGAGATTTATCAGCTTCCGCCAGGGAGGCTTCAGAAATTGATTCAAAACCAATGAATAGTCCTTTGCATCCGCTGGCTGCTGCCAGTTGCAGAACGTCTTCGTGCCGGGCTATGTTGATAGAAGATTGCCCTATCCATAAAAGCTTATAGGGTACCAAAGCCTTAAACAGCTCCCGGGCATAGGCAATATTCCCGACAATGTTATCATCGAGAAATCCCAGGAAGCGCGTTTTTAGGGGTTTACTTACCATACCTTTGATTTCTTCTATGACTTTTTTTACCGGACGAAAGCGATATTTCTTGCCGAAAAATTTAGAGACCGAACAGAAACTACAATCAAAGGGACAGCCCCTGGTCAATTGCAAGAAACGACTGAGAAGATAGCCTTTATCCTTAACGAGCTCTCTTCTGGGAATAGGTATCTTCACCGGATCCGGCCTCTGGGAATTTCGGTAGAACTTGGCCAGTGCTTGCTTTCCTCCCCTTTTAAAATCCTCAATTAGCCTCTCCCATAATCCTTCTGCCTCTCCTATTACTACTGCATCTGCATGTTTAGCTGTTTCCTCGGGCAAAACTGTCGCATGTATCCCCCCAAAGACCACCAGAACCCCTCTTTCTCTAAATGTATCCGCTATTTCGTAAGCACGGGGACTGGAGGCGGTCATAGTAGTTATCCCTACCAGGTCAACCTTCTTATCAAAATCTATCTCTTCAATATTCTCATCAATTATCTCCACTTTTACATCCTTAGGAGTTAAGGCAGATACAATAAGAAGATTATGGGGGGGAACTTTAAAGATTCTACCTCTGCCCATTCTCTTAATTTTTGTCTCTTTTTTCCAGGTAGGTGAAATCAACAGTATTTTCATATTTCCTCTTCCTTTTTTTGAATGATTTTCCATTTTATGCCTGTCTTTTCAAAGTATAGCTAGCTTCGTCATCTCACCTCAACCTCCCTTGGCGATAGGCAGAAATATAATCCATACAGTATTCATCCAATCCAAGAGCTGCTTGAGCTGAGAGTAGAATATTCATCATCCCGCGCTCACAGGGGTCAATAATTATCCCATCACATCCGGCTGCCATAAGCATAGCCAGAAAAACTTTATTTAAGTTATTCCGTAAGGGAAGCCCGAAGGAAATATTTGATAATCCAAGAGCAATGTGAGCTTCAGGGAATTCTCTTTTGGTAGCAATAATAGCATCTAAGATAAATCTTGCCTGTCCCGGATTGGTTGAGGCGGGACGGACAAGATGATCAAAATAAACTTTATCCAGAGGAATCCCTTCTTCTTCAATTATCTTTGCTAAGTTCCTGGTGATCTTCATCCTTCCCTCATAATCTTCAGGCATACCGTTATCATCCATGGTTAATGCAATTACACCTGTTCTATATTTCTTTACCAAAGGTAGGATATCTTCAATGCGCTTTTTTTCTCCGGTAATAGAATTTATTATAGTTCCCGGTCTATTGCACAGCTTCAGCCCTTCTTCCAGTGCTAGGGAGTTAGCTGAATCAAATACAAGGGGAAGCTTTGTTGCCTTAGATACTACCTCTGTTAACCATCTCATATCATCTACTTCCTTTGCTGGATCACCGCCGGCATTAACATCTATATGAGTGGCACCTGCTTCAGTCTGTTTACGTGCTTCCAACATAATAAAATCAGCATCTCTTTCCCATACCTTTTCTTTAATTTTCTTTCGCGTCATATTAATGCGTTCTCCAATGATTGTGAACATAGCTTTTTCTCCTCCTAGTTAGTTCCCAGTTCATAATTTACAAAATAATATTGTATTTAGCCTGTCATTGCGAGGGACAAGGTCCCGAAGCAATCTCAAGACAGACTCGGAACAGGCTCCGTAATCTCTTATAGTTCCCCATACAAATCCCGCCATTCCTTATTCATACTATTGATTAACTCAATCTTCCTCTGCCTTGAGCCAGCTTTGATCTGTTTCTCTTTCAAAATGGCACTCTCTATATCCTCAAATACCTCATAATACACAAGTTTAGTAATGTTATATTTTTTTGTGAATCCATCGACAAGTTTTTCTTTGTGCTCATAAACCCTTCTTTTTAAATTGTTGGTAACACCTGTATAAAGTACAGTGTTCCTTTGGTTGGTCATTATGTAAATATAGTACTGTTTATTCATTTATTTATAGATGCCATTGGATTGCTTCGTCGCTTCGCTCCTCGCAATGACAGTAAATCACACAAGTTAATCCGGAGACGAATAATAGGTTAACCAGAAAATTTAATCACTGTTTCCAGATATTTTTTAGCTATATCAATGTAACTGGGGACTTCTTTAGCAATTAAACGAATATGCTCAGGGGTAGTTCCGCAACATCCTCCAATCATACTTATTCCTGCTTTTATCAAATCAGGAATCAACCTTGCCATCTCTTCTGGAGTTTCCCGATAAACAGTTTTTCCCTCTTCCAGTTGAGGAGATCCTGCATTTGGTTTTATCCACAAAGGCAGGGTAGTAGCAGAACGTATAATACAGGCTATTTCAACCATATTTTCTATTCCAGAGCCACAATTTGCTCCTACTATGTCTGCTCCAGTTTTTTCTAATTCGACCACTGCTTTTCTTGGAGTTACGCCCATCATTGTAGCGTATCCCCTTTCTCCTTTGTTAAAAGTCATTGATACCGCTACCGAAAGATTAGAATTCTCTCTAACAGCTTTTAGAGCACACTTGGCCTCATTAAGATCTGTCATTGTCTCAACGATTACACCATCGGCACCTCCTTCTACAAAAGCCTTAACTTGCTCTGAAAAACAAGAAATCATCTCATCCTCTGCAGTCATGCCTAAAGGCTTCAGAAATTCACCAGTAGGGCCGATAGAGGCAAATACTAAGGAATCTTCCGCGATCTCCTTAGATAACTCCACACCTTTCCTGTTTATCTCTCTTACTTTCGATGAAACACCGGCTTTTTTCAATTTAAAATAATTGCCGCCAAATGTATTGGTCAATATAATATCAGCTCCAGCTTCTCGATAAGCTCTGGCAATGGCCCGGATATCATCAGGGCGGTCTAGATTCCACAGCTCTGGACATTCGCCAGGCACAAGTCCTCGCTTTATCATTTCTGTTCCCCAGGCTCCATCCAGAACTAGGATTCCCCTGGAAAACAGCCTTTTCTTCCAGTCTCTTGTCATCTTTCTTTCCTTTTTATTTTATCTGATTTTCTTCTAACGAGCCTTTAATGTCAAGACCCATTTTTTGCTGGGCTTTCCCCAAAATTTTTAAAAGGAGAAAGTCCAGGGAAGTATTGGAGCTGATAATATCTTTGTCAAAAAAATCCCAAACCACAAATTGGTTTGGGGATTCCTCTAACTTAAAGACCATTCTGCAGATATTATTAACACATTGTTACTTTTTGTCAACCCAATTGTGACGTTAAGGCTTATATTCCCTGCAGTCCTTGCATTTCCTGGAAGACAGGCTCGGAACAAGCTCCACAATCCCATAAGATTGCCACGGTTGTTTTCAACAACCTCGCAATGACAGCGACGGAGGGGAAGAGTCCCGAGATATCCTTGACAAATCTGTCTTGATAACGTAAATTGGAGACGATTTGAAAATTAGGTTACGTATGAGATGAGCAGATGAAGGGAATTGGGTGAAAATCCCAAGCAGTGGCGCTGCTGTAATGGGAAACGAAACCTCACAAACCACTGGAACGTGAAGTTCTGGGAAGGGAGGGAGTAGGCTGTCCCTAAGCCAGAAGACCTATCTGCTTTTCTAGCCATTCTTCCTTTGCGCATCACAAAGGAGGTGTTTTTTTATGAAAGTTGAATTAGGAGGAGAATCTCTCCACAAAATGGCTAAACTTATCTTTATTACTGGAGGGGCCAGGAGCGGGAAAAGCAGATTTGCCGTAAAACTGGCTAAACAGTTGGCCAGTAAGGTGACCTTTGTAGCTACAGCTATGGCAAAGGACGAAGAAATGCGGGAGCGCATCCGACGGCATCAAAAGGATCGTCCTAGCCATTGGAGATTGGTGGAGGAAGGAAAAAACCTCTCTCTCGTTCTCTCCCAGCTTGATGCTTCCTGCGAGCTGGTGATAATAGACTGCTTGAGTTTTCTCATCTCCAACCTTCTTCTCGATAATACCGAGGAAGATACTATCATCAAACAGGTGAGGGAGATAGCTGACGAGGTAATTCATCTTCGGCCTACTTTCATCGTGGTCTCTAATGAGGTAGGTTATGGAGTGGTACCTCCTACCAGATTAGGCCGGAGGTTCAGAGATATCTGTGGTCAAGCTAATCAAATAATGGCTGAGCAAGCCCAGGAAGTCTATTTTATGATATCAGGAATTCCCATGAGGATAAAGAGGAACCTATAAGAAAATAAACAAAGGAGAGCTTTGTGAGAAAGATCACCGAGACTATAGGGAAGATAAAACCGATTGACGCTAGAATTCTCAAAGAGGCTCAGCGTCGACTGGATAACCTCACTAAACCTGAGAGAAGTCTGGGGAGATTGGAGGAATTAGCCAAAAAGGTGGTAGCCATCACCGGCAGAGAAAACCCCACCCTGGATAGAAAAGTTATCTTTACCATGGTGGGAGATCATGGGGTAGCCAGGCAAGGAGTGAGTGCTTTTCCTCAAGGAGTTACGGTTCAGATGGTTCATAACTTTCTTCAGGGAGGAGCAGCCATAAATGTTCTAGCCAGGGGAGTGGGAGCAAAAGTTCTAGTTGTAGATATGGGAGTAGCTCACAAGATAAAGTCCAGCAAGAATCTGATTAACAAAAAGGTGGCCTCTGGAACACAGGATATGATGAAGGGTTCAGCTATGAGCCGGAAACAGGCTCTTGAGTCCATCAGAGGGGGAATAGAGATTTTTGAGGAGGAATGGGCTATGAGTGGCGTTGATATAGCCGGTACCGGAGATATGGGGATCGCTAATACCACCTCTAGCAGTGCCATTGTAGCCTGCATAACCGGGTGTAAAGTTCAAGATGTTACTGGTAGAGGAACGGGGATAGATGATGAGAGGCTTAGGAGAAAGATGGAAGTCATCGAGAAGGCTCTTAAAATCAATCAGCCCGACCCTCACGATCCCATTGATATTTTGAGTAAGGTGGGAGGATTTGAGATAGGGGGATTGGTTGGTTGTATTCTAGCGGCTGCTGCCCACAGGGTCCCTATAGTCATAGATGGCTTCATCTCTACCGCCAGTGCTCTCATAGCCTGTGAGCTTTGTCCTTTTCTAAAGGATTATCTCATTGCCGCGCATAGATCCCAGGAGAAAGGACACCAAATTGCCCTTAATCATCTGGGTAAGACTCCCCTGCTGGACTTGAATATGCGACTGGGTGAGGGCACAGGGGCAGCTCTGGGTATGAAACTGGTGGAGCTGGGAGTCAAAGTTCTCAATGAGATGGCTACCTTTGAAGAAGCCCGCGTATCCCGGGAAGGAAATTAAATTGAAAAGCCTTCTAACCGCCTTTCGTTTCCTAACTATTCTTCCTCTCAGAGTAAAAATAGAGGAGAGTGATGAGCTTTTGGCCTCCTCTATGGCTTTTTTCCCCCTGGTGGGACTCTTTATTGGGGGCTTTCTCTTTCTAGTCTATCGAATTAGCTCCATCCTCTTCTCTCCTCTTCTGATCAATGCGCTGGTGCTTATAGCCTGGGTTTTTATCACCGGGGCCCTGCACCTGGATGGGTTCATGGACACCATTGATGGACTGTCCGGGGGTAAAACTAAAGAGGAAAGACTGAAAATAATGAAGGACCCCTCCAGTGGCGCTAAAGGTACAGTTGGTCTGGTGGGCCTTCTGGGGCTGAAATTCCTCTTGCTTCTAGAAATAGAGCCTTTCCTCAAGACGGGGACTCTTCTTCTAACACCGGTGGTTGGCAGGTGGTCTATGGTTACGGCAGCTTATCTGGCCCCTTATGCCCGCGGGGAAGGGCTGGGGAAAGCCTTTATCACCCGTAAGGGGGAAGGAACCATTTTTTGGGCAAGTCTAACTGTAACTCTTCTGGGTCTGATTATATTCAAATTTCCTTTCCTCTATATTATAGGAGTATGTTTGGGGATAACCTATCTCTCCACGCTCTATTTTAAGAGTCGAATGGGAGGAATTACCGGCGATACCCTGGGAGCCCTCAATGAAATTATTGAACTTACTGCTCTTTTTTCCATCTACAGTTTAAGCAAAGCTGGAGTCTTTTTGAGCTGAAGGATATACTTGGTGTTCTCTCTAATAGCCTGCAAGAGGGGTTCCGATGGAAGTCTTAATCGATGAAATAAGAAAAAGACTTACCCGTGCCGTGGATGAGAGTGGCGCCGAGGGGCTTCTACTTTCCGGTGGTCTGGATTCAAGCATCCTCGCCGCACTTGCTCCCGGGGTTAGTGCATTTACAGTTACTCTGGCACCGTATGGAGAAGATGGAGAGTATGCTAAGATAGTTACTCAAATCCTCCCTATTAAATCCTATCACAGGATGATTGGTATTGAGGAAGCAGTCGATTCGATACCCGCCGTAATCGGTATTTTGAAAAGCTTTGATCCTGCTATCCCCAATGATATAGCTACTTACTTTGGACTGAAACTGGCCAAAGATAAAGGAGCAAAAAACGTGATGACCGGCGATGGGGCTGATGAGCTCTTTGCCGGCTATAGTTTCATGTTTGATTTACCCAATCTAGAAAGTTATATCCGAAGACTTAAGAACAAGATCTATTTTTCCTCCAATATTCTGGGTCAGAAGTTGGGAGTAGAAATAAAGCAGCCTTATCTCTCCCATGAGATAATCGAGCTGGCTCTAGAGACACCGAAGGACCTTAAAATAAAGGTTGAGGGGGAAAAGAAATGGGGCAAATGGATTCTTCGCAAGGCTTTTGAAGATGTCCTGCCACCAAAAATTATATGGCAGGACAAAAGACCTCTGGAATATGGCTCAGGGACAAGAAGGCTTCGCAGGATTATCTCGGAGAAGATTTCCGATGAAGAGTTTGAAGAAAAAAGAGGGCTTTATCCGGTGAGATTTATGAGTAAAGAGCATCTTTTCTATTACCAGGTATATCGAAAAGTGGTAGGAGAGATTCCAGCTCCTGAAAAGGGCGACGCAGCTTGTGCTGGATGTGGAGCAGGAATAGAAAAAAAGGCAAACCACTGCCGCATTTGTGGGGCCATTCAGAATGAGTAGTGTATTTGTTTCCTGGAGTGGAGGAAAGGAAAGCTCTCTTGCCTGCTATAGGGCGAAGGCTAACGGACTCACCCCTTCATATCTTCTCAATATGACCGTTGAGGATGGTTCAAGATCAAGAACCCACGGGCTAGCTCGAGAAGTTCTATCACTTCAAGCAGGGGCGATAGGCATCTCTCTTATTCAGAGAAAGACAAGCTGGAAGAATTATGAAGATAATTTCAAAAAGACAGTGCTGGAGCTAAAGGAGGCGGGGATAGAGGGAGGGGTCTTCGGAGATATAGATTTGGAGGAACATCGGAGATGGGTGAAGAGGGTTTGTAAAGAAATAGGCATTCGACCATATCTACCGCTCTGGGGAAAATGCCAAAAGAAAGTTATCGAGGATTTTATAAATTTAGGATTCCAGGCAGTTGTAGTGGCGATAATCTCAGACACTTTAGATGAGACGTGGCTTGGTCGCAAAATTGATCGCAAGTTCCTTAAAGACATAACTCGTATCGAGAACATTACCCCCTGTGGTGAAGCCGGCGAGTATCACACCTTGGTCACCGATGGTCCCATATTCAAAAAGAGGATGAGAATAGTTGAGACCAAAACTCATCAAAGAGGAGAGCAGCGGTTTCTGGATATTTCAAGATGTATTCTGGAAGATAAAGATTACCTAGGTCAGTTATGAAGTTATTAAGTATTATCTTAGCCTATTTGTTAGATTTGATTTTTGGTGACCCAAGATGGCTGCCCCATCCGGTCAGGGGTATGGGGAAGCTCACCGAGTATCTAGAGAAGAAGTTAAGAGGCTCCATTTCATGTCAGATCTTATCCGGAGCAGTTTTAGCCATAACAGTAGTGGGACTAGCCTATCTGGGTAGCTTTTTTGCTATTCGGCTCGCCGGGCAAATTAATAGATGGACAGGATTTGCCATCAGCACCGTCCTCATCTTCACTACTCTTTCTAGTAGAAGTTTGAGCAAAGAAGCAAGATCTGTTTACCAGTCATTAAAATCAGGAAGCATCAAAGATGCCCGAAAAAAACTCTCTCTCATAGTGGGAAGAGACACCCAAGTATTAAATCAGGATGAGATTATCAGGGCTACAGTAGAAACAGTTGCTGAAAATAGCGTTGATGGTATTATTTCACCTCTATTCTATGCTGCTCTCGGTGGAGCTCCGCTTGCCATAGCTTATAAGGCTATTAACACCCTGGACTCTATGATTGGTTATAAAAATGAGAGATACCTTTATTTTGGCTGGTTTTCGGCAAAGCTAGATGATATAGCCAACTATATTCCCGCTCGTCTCAGCATCCTACTCGTTCCTTTAGCTAGTCTTATCTTGAGGAAGCGACCATTGAACACTCTCTGCACCATCCTGCGAGATGGGAAAAAATCTCCCAGTCCTAACGCTGGTATACCAGAAGCTGCTTTTGCCGGCGCCTTAGGAATCCAACTGGGCGGGGTAAATTACTATCAAGGGAAAAAAGTTTCCCAGCCTATATTAGGGGTCGAGGCAAAGCAAAGAGGGGAAGAGCATATTATTGAGGCAATTCATCTAATGTGGGTCATCTCAAGCATCACTTTTTTAGGGGAAATACTCATTCTATGGTATCTTTCGGGCTTATTTTAGAAAAATCTATTTTTGCGATGGTATAAAACACGAAGGGAAGAGGAGGTTATGAAAAATAAAAGATCAAGGTTGTCCTCATTGATACTAATGGGTATTCTGATGTTGAGCGGTCTCGGTGGACTGAGTGAAATCTCGTTGGCTAGGGAATTCCCCTTGGCCGTTACCGACGATTTGGGAAGGAATGTGACTGTAAGCAGTGAACCGCAGAGCATAATATCGCTTGCTCCTTCAAATACAGAAATACTTTTTGCCTTGAGACTAGGAGATAGGCTCATGGCAGTTTCAGGATATTGCAATTATCCATTAGAAGCTCAAAATAAAATAAAAATCGGGGGTTTTTCCACGGTTAACATCGAAAAAGTTGTCAGCTTGAAACCAGATTTGGTTCTTGCCACTGGTGGTGTACAGGAAGCTGTTGTTGAAGAATTGGAAAGACTTGGCCTGACGGTGATAGCCTTGAATGCCAAGAGCATCGAGGAGGTATTTGAAAACATAAGATTGGTGGGGAAGGCTACCGCACAACTGGAAACTGCTAGAGAGTTGACGACTAAGCTAGAACAAAGGACTAAGGCTGTGACTGACAAGGCCAAGGATCTACCTGACAGTCAAAGACCAAGAGTATTTTACGAGATTCAATATGAACCTTTGATGACAGCAGGTCCAGGAACATTTATTGATAACTTAATTCATCTGGCTGGAGGAGTTAATATTGCCTCGGATGCTGCAGCTAAATATCCTGTATATAACTTAGAGATGCTAATCGAGCGCAATCCGGAGGTGATTATTATTTCTTTCTGGCACGGTAGCATCGCAGCATCAGTAGAAGCAGTAAAAAGTCGAAAAAGATGGCAAATCATAGATGCAGTTAAGAATAATCGGGTGTATGGGATTAATGCAGACCTCGTCTCTCGTCCTGGACCCCGAATAGTAGATGGAATAGAAGAGATGGCCAGGTTCATACATCCAGATCTTTTTAAAGAATGAAGCTCCAGGCGGTGAGGATTGTATAAAAATTACCTCAAAAAATTCTTCCATTGGAAGTTAATTATAGCTTACCTTACAGCAATCTTAGGACTAACTGTTGTCTTAACCACAACTGTGGGTGCTGCACATATACCTCCACTTGTTGTTTTAAAAATATTGTTCACCAAATTACCTTTAATAAACCATCTAATTATTCCTTCCTGGTCAATTGGTGAAGTCACCATAATCTTGGAGATTCGACTGCCGAGGATTATCCTGGGAGTCCTGGTGGGAGCAGCTCTTGCTGTTGCAGGAACAACTATGCAGGGACTGTTCAAAAATCCCATGGCAGATCCCTATATAATGGGAATCTCATCTGGCGCTGCTCTAGGTGCGATCCTTACCATAGTTTTTGGACTGAACATATTTGGCATGTACACCATACCTTTAATGGCTTTCATATGTGCTGCCGCTGCTATTTTCTTAGTTTATAACATTGCTTCTGTTAGAGGAAAGCTGCCTGTCAGTACCCTGCTACTTGCTGGAATAGCCATGACTCTTTTCTTATCAGCCATTATCTCTTTTTTGATGTATACAGCCGGTGAAAAGCTACACGGAATTGTATTTTGGTTGATGGGAGGACTTTGGGGACGCAACTGGAATCATGTTATGATGGCATTTCCTTTCATATTTTTAGGTACAATTCTCATTCATATCTTTGCCAGGGATTTGAATGTAATGCTTATTGGTGAGGAACCGGCCCAGCATCTGGGAATAGAGGTAGAAACCCTGAAGAAAATCATAATACTTTCAGTTTCTTTGATTACCGCCGCTGCTGTATCAGTGAGTGGAATAATCGGATTTGTGGGTCTCGTAATACCCCATATTATGAGGATTTTGGTAGGCCCTGATCATCGAGTCCTTTTGCCAAGCTCTGCCTTAGTAGGGGGAATTTTCCTGGTTTGGGCTGACACCCTGGCAAGAACAATCATTGCTCCTACAGAAATACCGGTAGGCATAATCACAGCACTTTTTGGTGCTCCCTTCTTTATATACCTTCTACGAACAAGAAAGAGGTCGATGTTTTAAGAGGTTATGATAATGCAGTCAGTCACCCTCCGAATTAACAATATTGCCTGTCGCTATGACGCCGCAAATGTTTTAGAGAATATTGATTTTTCAGCTAAGGGAGGTGATTTTATAGGAGTTGTAGGACCAAATGCCTCTGGCAAATCAACTTTGCTTAAGAGTATCAGTAAGGTATTAAAGCCGCATACGGGGGTGGTCCTTCTGAATGAAAGGGATGTCCACACTTTAAAGAGTGCTGAGATAGCCAAAAATTTAGCGGTGGTCCCTCAGGAATCTGTGATTAGTTTTGCCTTTACAGCATTGGAAGTCGTTCTTATGGGAAGGACTCCTCATCTTAATAGATTTGAAATGGAAAGCACGCAAGATCTCATCATTGCCCAAAAATCGATGGAGCTAACTAATACCTGGTACCTTGCCGAAAGACCTATTGATACGTTAAGTGGGGGCGAAAAACAAAGGATTATTATTGCCAGGGCTCTTACTCAGGAGCCTAGAGTTCTTTTGCTTGATGAGCCAACAGATCATCTGGACATAAACCACCAGATAGAGATATTGGACCTCATTAAGAGATTGAGTAAAGAAAAGGAAATGGTGGTCATAGGTGTTTTCCATGATCTCAATATTGTCTCACAGTATTGCGACAGATTGATCCTGCTTCACAAAGGGAGGATATTTGCCGCCGGTGGAGCAGGAGATGTTCTTACTGGAGAAAACATAGAAAAGGTATATGGAGTAAAAGTTACTGTTAAACAGGATGATATTTCAGGTAAATTGCTTATTCATCCTCAAAGAAAAAGGATGATTAAAGAAGCTAAGGCCAAAGTCCATGTAATAGCAGGTTCTGGTAGTGCAGTCTCATTAATGAACGAGTTGGTGGATAATGGTTATAATGTTAGTCTGGGTGTAATAAATATAGGAGACTCTGATTATGTTGCTGCAAAGGCTTTAGAACTAGACATTGTTGAAGAAAAGCCTTTTTGCCCTATAGGCGAGAAAAATTATGAGAAAAATCTTGAATTAATTAAGCAAGCAGATTATGTGATATTAACAAATATACCCATCGGGTTTGCCAACATAAAGAATCTAAAGGCAGCCGGAGAGGCTCAAAATTTGATCATTGTAGAAAAAGAACCAATTGAGAAAAGAGATTATACTGAAGGAGAAGCAACCAAGCTTTACCATGAGTTAAAAGCCAATGCTACTCTGGTGAAAAATTCGCATGGTGTCCTGGACACGTTAAAGTCAATGGAAAGTGGGGTTAATTATGAGTAAAAGGCAAAGATTCTCGCTAAGGGAGTAGTATTAAGATGAAAAGCAGTAGCTATTTCCATGGGGGTAATCACAGGGAAGTAGCAAGAAGATATGGCCTCTCACCAAATGAGATTCTCGATTTTAGTGCCAACATAAATCCCTGGGCAAACTCCCTGGAGATAGAAAAGATAGTGAGAGCCAATTTAAAGGAGATTTACCATTATCCTGATCCTCAATGTGCAGAGTTAATCAAACAGATTAGCCAGTATTTAGGTGTTGATAGAGAAAATATTCTGGCTGGCAATGGGTCAACGGAACTTATATATCTGGCAGCTCGTGCTCTCCTGCCCCGAAGAGCTCTCATCTTTGCCCCCACTTTCTTCGAATATGAGCGGGCCTTAAAAGCATGCGGAGGAGAGCCAAAATTCTTATTCCTTAAAGAAAGCCAGGGGTTTTCTGTCAACATCCAAAAAATCATCGAGGCGATAAAAGATGTTGAGGCTGTTTTTATCTGCAACCCTAATAACCCTACCGGTACTTTTTTTCCCGAAGAGGAGCTGCTTGAGCTGGTAAAGATAACTGAAGAAAGGAAGATAACCCTTATTTTAGATGAAAGCTATCTTGATTTTAAACATTCCGGGGAAAGTCTGGTAAAAGAAGCACAGAATAGCAATCACCTTCTTGTCTTAAGATCGTTCACTAAATTTTTTGCCCTGGCCGGTTTGAGACTTGGCTGTGGGGTTGGAGGCAGGCATTTAATTGAAAAATTGGTTGGTTTAAAAGAACCCTGGACAGTCAACTGTTTAGCCCAGGCTGTCGGTGCCTATCTTTTGAGGGCTCAGCAGAAAATAAAAGAAATACGAGAAGCTGTAAATAAAGAAACAGAATTTTTATTTGGCCAGCTTTCGCGAATTGGAGGCCTGAAGCCCTATTCTCCAGAGGCTAACTTCATTCTGGTCAGGATAGAAACAGACCTTTCTTCAACAAAGCTCCAGGAGGATTTGGCCAAAAAGGGTATTCTTATCCGGGATTGTAGCAATTTTGCTGGCCTTAATGATAAATTTTTTAGGATTGCAGTTAGAAAAAGAGAAGAAAACTTGAGATTAATTGACAGTCTTAAAGAAGCGATCTGAGGCTTAAAGCCTGGGACCTTCACTTACCATAAGCTTTAAGGATAAAGACCTCTGAGGCGCGTAGCTTCTGCTACTCTTTTTACTGCTACCATAAGGGCAGCAGTCCTCATATCTACCTTTTCTTGAAGAGAGACATCAAGCACTCTGTGAAAAGCTCGGGTCATAATATCTCTTAGCTTTAAATTAACTTCTCTTTCACTCCAGAAATACCCCTGCATTGCCTGAACCCATTCAAAATAAGATACAGTGACTCCTCCGGCA